>JAKJFO010000295.1 GCA_022704885.1 Candidatus Rifleibacteriota bacterium
AGGTCAGGCAATTTAACGGGTCGCGCCCCCCGCGGGCGCGTGGATTGAAACAACGTCGGTCAGGCTCCCGCTCCAGAATTTTCGTCGCGCCCCCCGCGGGCGCGTGGATTGAAACTTGCAAAGGCAGTTTGTGCAAATAGAAAAACCGTCGCGCCCCCCGCGGGCGCGTGGATTGAAACGCCAGTGTCACCGATAACGCCGTGCTGAATTTGTCGCGCCCCCCGCGGGCGCGTGGATTGAAACACTCAGATATGGGGGGCTGAGATGGCCGGAAAATCGCATTGCCCGCTTATCAAATTTTTTGTGGCGCGCCGGAATTGCTAGAAATCTTTTTCGGGCGAGGCTTCGATGCGGATGTTTGGAATCTTCAGTTGATAAGTGCGGGTACTGGCAACAAAATCAGCTCCAGCGGTCGAGGAGTTTGGCGAGGGTGCCTTTGGTTTTGAGTTTGATGCGCTGCCATAGGCTGGTTGGCGGTTCGTAGAGTTTGCTGACGGCGAAGTCTTTTTCGAACAGGTCTTTGCGCACCTGTTTGACGAATTCGGGGTCTTTCGAGGCGACGTTCGACTCGTAATTGTGGCGCAGCGCCATGGTATCCATGTTGCAGCTGCCGATCGAAGCGAATTTGTCGTCAGCGATGAGACCTTTGGCATGCACTTTGCCGAGACCTTTTTCACCCTCATACAGGTAAATCTTGACGCCAGCTTTCTGCAGCTTTTCGAAATACAGCCGGGTATTTGCGTCATTGAGCGGGTTCTCAGCCGAAGCCGGATGAACCAGGCGCACGTCGACCCCGCGCTTTGCCGCGGCGGCAATGCGTTCGACCAGGTCTTTGTTGGTGATATATGGGTTGATGATGTAGAGATAGTCTTTGGCCGAGTCGATCTGCTGTTTGTAGTCGTCATGCACGTCGTGGACGCCGCGCGGAATGTTATAGGTGATACGGGCATTCGAAGTGCCCTTTTTGGCTGGTGTCGGGAAAAAGCGGTCGCGTACGGTTGCCGCGTCATTGCTGGCGAGTTTGCCGCCGTTGTAGAGATAGCTGAGCAGCAGTCCGCTCTGCATCTGGCCTACCACCGAGCCCTGGCAGCGCACCATCATGTCGTGCTTCTTTTCGCGTGATTCCTGCTGCAGGGTGTAACCGCCGACATAGCCGATCTGCCCGTCGATGATGAATTTCTTGCGGTGGTCGAAATGGAAGAAATCAAGCTTCTGCCCGGCTGTAGTCGCCTTGGTGAGCCGGTCATAAAAAACAACTTTGATGCCGTTGGCTTTATAAAAGTCGAAAAGTTTTTCTTCTTCGGTTTTCGACGTCAGGTTTTTCAAACCGGCCATTCTGGCACCAGAACGGTCAGCGACGAGAATGACCTCGACGCCTTCTTTCGCTTTTTCCGCCAGCAGTTTGGCAAATTCCCAGCCGGTTTTGTCGGCTTCCATGCCGAACATCTGAATGGTTATGCTCTTTTTTGCCGACTCGAGATCTTTCGTCACCGACTGCCAGAAAGTCTCGCCGGTCTGTAGCTCGAGAGAGTTATCGTTGGTTCCTTTGAATGATATATCGAGGTCTTTTTCGACGACCTTCTGGCCGCTGACGGCCTTTTGAATGGTGCGTTCGATGCCCTGCTGCGTGGTCAGAACCGATGCTGCCTTTTCGCGCACGTATGTCTGCGTAGTCGTGACGGGGGCTTCGGTTTTGCCGGTGATCTGCGTCTTTACCTGTTCTGTGGTCTGGCTGGCTGTTTTGGAGAGTTTTTCGTAGGCTGTTTTAGCGGCCATATAGGCATCGCGCTTAACCCTGACCAGGTTCTGGTCGGCCTGCTGAGTTACCGCATCGCGATACTCGCTCAGTGCCTGCTGCATCGTCTGATAGGCACTCTGAATATCGCCGGCCACCGCCGGCGTCACGCCCGAAAACATCAGAAAACCGGAAATACCAGCTACCAGCCCGAATCGGCCAACCGCTTTTTTCATAATACAACTCCTGACAACAGACCTTTTATACACCCGGCAAGGTGTGTACATCGCGTTAATTTTTTAATTATACTGAGCAGACCCGAAACCCGCAAATTTTGCAGCCGGCGGGTTAATTTAGATCTGACTTATTGTGGTGAGAATTGTATAATGATCAGCAAGATTGCACAGGCAGGAGCGTGGCATGGAAGAAGCCTTTAAAATTACGCGGAGAGGATTTGCCGCGATAGTGATCAGCATACTGGTTTCGGGGGTACTGTTTAAATTCAGATTCCCTGACATGCTGCTGTTCAACTCTTTTATCGAACGTATGCTGACTGACAAGCTGATGATCCGTGTTATGGTGTATGCTGTTCCAGTAATGCTGGCGGTCATCGTCTTTTTTATGCCTTTTTCGGTCTTTTTTCTTTACTGGTGTTCGGCGGTGTATGCCGGTTATTATCTGCTGTCAGCGCCGGTAGAAGCGGCTGTTTTACTGTTGCTGTTCGCTGTTCCGATGCTGATGAACCGGTTTCAGCTCGTCAGATTTCCAGAGGCACAGACGATGTTGCCGATAATCGGCGTGCTGTATGTGCTGCTGGTGGTGCTTTCACTTATTTTTAGCGGCCTGGGCATCGAAAACCTGGCTGTAAAAGTTCTGTTACTGATGCCGACATTGCACATACTTGCCATGCAGCCTGGCGATGTTTCGCAGAGTCGTTTCCAAAGCGAAGCCGGGCAGGTTACCAGCGGTTTGAGCTCGACCCAGAAAGCCCGCATGAAAAGCGCAATCAGCACCAACTGGTGGGAACTGCTCAGGCCGCACGTTGAATCGACTGCTCTCAACATTGCAGCTTTTTACGACAGGTTCAGCGCGATCAAAACCACATTCAGCCGTGAAACTCCGCACACGCACACGCGCGCTCAGGACAACGCACGCAATATGAATCTGGCCGCTCTCAAGAAACGCGACCGCGATTTCGCCGAAAAGGCTTTTATTGAGAGAGTTGACGCAGTTTTTACCAATATTCAGGATGCCGTATACAGCCAGCAGATCGAAAAGATTCAGGCTTTCGTTTCCGATGCCCTGTTTGAGCAGTTCCGCAGTCGCATCGAAGAACAGAAGACGTCTGGAATTAGTTATCAATACAGCGATCTTGTGCATGAACCCTCATCGATCGACCACGTATACTGCGACGGAAGTTTCGATGAAATTCAGGTTCTCAACAAGGCCTCGCTCAAAGAATCGCTGATTGACAGCAAAACCGGCAAGGCAATCGGTGCCGCGCGAACCCGCAATTTTTACGAATACTGGTCGTTTATTCGCAGGCCATCGGGAAAAACGCTGAAGAAGCCCGGCCTGCTGGAAGGCAGCTGTCCGAACTGCGGCGCGCCGATTCAGATTGGTCAGGCCACCGTCTGCGGCGTCTGTAATTCATTCATTCGCTCTGGTTACTATGACTGGGTTCTTGCCAAGATTACTCAGGGTTGCGAGTGGTCTTATTCCGATCCGACGCTGGTTCCACTGTGGCGACAACTCAAGGGTGCCGACCCTGAATTTACCATTCATCAGATCGAAGATCTCGCCGCCGTCATTTTCTGGAACCTGCGCCTGGTCGAGATCACCCGCAAGGTCGAGCCGATCTTCAGATTCTCCACCAGCGAATTTGCGGCCTATCTGGCCGATGCGCTCAAGACTTCGGCCAGCACCGACCGTCACTGGTGGGAAAACATCGCGCTCGCGACGGTGAGTCTGAAGGGTATTGTTATCGGCGACGAGCGCATAAAGCTTTATGTCCTCGTGGTTTGGAGCGGAATTCCGATTACTGCCAAAGCTGACGGCAGTATTGTCGAGCGCATCAGATATAATAAACCGATGCGCGATGTCATGGTTCTGAGCCGTGACAGCAAGTGCAAAACCAATCAGAACAACACTCTGAGCAGCGCGCATTGTCACAGCTGCGGCGGCGCACTCAGCTCGAGCTTCGCTACTCAGTGTGCTTACTGTTCTTCTACGCTCAATGACGGCAGCGAGT
>JAKJFO010000296.1 GCA_022704885.1 Candidatus Rifleibacteriota bacterium
AGCGGTTCGTACCCCTTGATGTCAACACCCATGTATTTGGCGGGATCGATGCATTCAGCGAAAATGAACCTGTCGAGCAATTCTGCCACACCACGGAAAGCATTGATCAAAGTGGCGCAAACAGCCCATGCCGGCACCCCGTTCTCTTTGGCAAGCCTGGTAAAAACATCTTTAAAACGCTGTTCTGAAGACGGCAGAAGACTCTGCCGAAGCTCGGCAGTCTGCGACTTTTCAATCAGCCGACGCCAGCCGGCAGCCAGTTCAGCAAGACGGCCAGACCATATTTCAAGTTCAGACTGCATGGCAGCGGTTATTTCAAGCAGATCAGCAGCACTCGAAACACCGCCAAGATGACAGTGCAGGTCAACTTTGGGCAACCGCCTCAACCATTGAAGGTCTTCTTCTTCTCTGGCTGGGTCGAGGCCGATTACGCTGTTTTTAAGGCTTTCCATGAGCGACGGCGGCAAAACATTGAGCGCCTGAAACGACACTGCAGCCGCTTCGGCAGAAAGCGAGCAGGCGTAATGAAAAAGCATGTTTTTCGCCCTTTTTCTGCGTTCTTCGACAGTCTGTTGCAGATCGGGCGCCACTCTGACCGGAAAGGCTACGCCGCTTTCAGGTGCCATATCTACCGGAAAGCGTAACGGGTTTACCGTCTGCCCGTCATTTTCGCCACGAAAATTAAGCAGTTCGGCAGCAGGAAGATTTCTGTCGATAACGACCGGAGTAAACAGCTCTGCATCAACCCTGTTCAAACAGCCGGCAAAAGTTTCAGGTACAGCACCGGAGCCGATATGAACCGGCAGCTTGCCGGCATCGATCAGATGCAGCAGCTGCCTGCCGCCGAACAGGCTGGCGGCCTGCTGCAGATCTGAGCTCATGGTTTTACGCCCGCCGGCAAGACAATAGCAGACGCCATCTACTCCGCGATCTGCGGTCGCACGCAGGGCAAGCCGCCAGACAAGCTCACGCATGGCCTCGACCTCCGATTGCGATGTAAGATCTTCAACGCCTTCCGGCGCCCAGATTCTTATTGCCGGCGCATTATTGCCAAGCAGCCGTTGCCATTCGCGCAATTTTTTTACGGCATTTTCGGCAACTTCGCCAGCAGTCGTTACCAGCCAGATTTCTTCGACAAGCGGCAGCTCTGCCGAAATGGTGGCCAGATCACCTCGTTGCTCGAACAGTCTGATCTGTGCAGGGTTGGTAAACCCCAGCAGCTCAGGAATTATCGACCATGACCCGCCGAGGGTTCCCAGCAGCAGCACTTTTGTTCGCATCGTTAAAATCCTCGAAAGTATTATTTATTGGCTCTCAAGCAGAAAGTCGGGCAAATACAGACGCCTGATGCCGTTTCGGCCCTTTCCCCAGACTCTATCCATGGAAAGAACAAGCTTGGGGAAATTGTCGTCGATCTGCTCGAGCGCTCTGAATTCGCGCTTTTCGGTTGCTTCTGACGCCAGAAGGTATGCTACCTGAATGTAAAGAGTCTCGTCATTTCTGCGCGCGACGAAGTCAACTTCGAGCGCGTCATATCGGCCTGTCGTCACCCGGTAACCGCGGCGAAGAAGCTCGATATAAACGATGTTTTCGAGTATGCCGGCAATATCGTTCTGGCGGAACCCAAGCGTCGCATGACGCACGCCGGGATCGGCGACATAGTATTTATCAGACAACTCGAGGTGCCTTTTCCCCTTGAGGTCATAGCGGCCACAGGCATATACGAGAAAGGCCTCGACGAGATAGCTGATATAGTTATGCACGGTATCGACGCTGGCTTTGATCTTCTGCGACTTCAGAAAGTCGGCGATTTTGTTGGCACTGGTGAGATTGCCGCAGTTGTCGAATAGAAAGGCGGCGATTTTTTCGAGCAGAAAAACATCGCGGATGTTGTATCTGGAAACGACATCCTTGAGCAGAATGGTATTGAATATCGAATCTATATACTGGAATACGACCTCGTCGGTCAGATCGAGATGATGAATTCCGGGCAGGCCGCCATATTTGAGATATCTGGCGAATTCGTCTTCGACAGTGGCCGGCTTTTGTGCCTGGCGGAAGGCAAGAAACTCCTCGAACGACAGCGGAAACATGGCGAGTTCAATGTAGCGGCCGGTAAGCAGAGTCGCGAACTCAGAAGCGAACAGGCGGCAATTGGAGCCGGTCAGATAGATATCGGCCATGCCTTCAGCGAGAATTGAATTGACTGCTTTTTCCCAACCGGGTATTTCCTGAACTTCGTCGATGAACAGGTATTTCTTCTGTTTGCCGCGCGCGAGTTTCTTTGCGATGTAGTCATAAAGGATTTTATGATCGGTGATGAAGCTGAATTCCATGAGTTCCATGCTGATGTATAGAATGTTCTTCGCGGCCGTGCCGGTATTTTCGAGATGCTCGATCAGCAATTTCAGAAAAGAACTCTTGCCACATCGCCGTATGCCGGTGATGAGCTTTATCACCGGCTTACCGATAAACGGAGCAATCTTGTCAAAATAGCGTCTGCGCTGAAACATCACATCGCCCCCTGTCGTGAAAAACCTTAGACTATACTCGAAACTCCATCAATTATAGCACAAACCTTCGACCATAGTCGAAGGTTTGTAAAAGATATTCAGCAAAACTATTTATCAATGCGGTATATTTCGCCAACGACCCAAGGTTCCAGCTTTTGTTCGTTACTGTCACGGCGATCGATAAAGGCCACCCTTTTGACATTCGCAGATTCTGAGCGAAGCGACTCGAAAGCGGCCTGCATGACCCATTGCATCGCAGTAGTCCCGCCTGTCAGATTAATACTTACGGAATCACCTTGATCGATAAAGCCTTTAAACTTAGCAACCAAGGCTTCGGTCTCATCAAAACCGATAAAGACATCATGCATCAGCACAATACGACAATCAACTGCCCCAGCTTTCTCTATGACTTTTCCCACATCAGATTCGAATCTTTTGCTGGTGAGAGTCACCAGCAAATCCGGTCTAAGCAACATCAGAGCTGTATACAGTAAACCCTGCGAAGAACCAAGAGGTGACAGAAGCACTTTTTTTGCTGCCAACCTGTGGTCAAATTGATTCATTTATTTTGCTCAACAGCATTTCAGCCGGGTTCTCGAAATTATCTATACCTATGAGGGCCGCCAGTTTTTTCATAAGATCAATGAAATCGTCTGGAAAATCTTCATATCTGATGCTTTTAAAACCATGTGCAATTATCGACTTGTTACGTAATTGTTTGATTCTTTCGAGCTTTTTATAACAGTACAAGAACTCTAAAATCTTTGAACGGAGCATCTCCTGGACATCTTCGTTTTCGATCATAAACTGAAGAGTATGTTCTGCTGTATATTGATTCAAACGTCTGTAATCAATTTTTTTACTGCTCAGATGATCCAACAAGGGTTGGTTCGATTCGACAAAAGCAGTAAAAGCCGGATAGCCCCTTTCATCTTCTGAAAAAGGAAGTATTTTGCCGGTTAATTTTTCGAGCAGTAAAATCGCACACTCTTCGAGAAGCCTGAAAAGCCTGCCGGCGACGTCGACATATTCATGCTGCCGAAACTTAAACATGAGATTGAACAGCAACTCTCTGATAAGCAATACCCTGGCGTTCTCAACAGAATCAAGCCGGTTCAATAAAGCCAGCTCATTGAGAAGGCACTCAAAAACCGGCATAAATCTACCAGCACGAGCAAAATTTTCTGAGAGAATTTCTAGAGCCCCGGCAAAATCAAAAACCAGCCGACAGCTCATCGCCTGACAAAGAACCCTTATCTGATTGAAAGGTTCTTCATCCAGTGCGCGTTCTTCAATGCGCATTGCGATAGATTTGAAGCTCCAACTACCGGCCAGCTCTTGAATGATACTTCTTAAATCTTGCTTCTCAAACTCGTCTGCAACCGGGTCTGGAAAAGCAAGGCCATTGTCATTAACACGATACAGTTTCAAACCACTTTTAAAAACCCGGC
>JAKJFO010000297.1 GCA_022704885.1 Candidatus Rifleibacteriota bacterium
GACCGTGATCCGTTCCAGTCGATCGACGAGGACGGCGTCGGCGCGCTCATCCGCATCGCCGTCGAGCGCGGCCGCGCGACGCGCCCGGCGCTCAAAATCGGCATCTGCGGCGAACACGGCGGCGAACCTGAATCAGTAATGTTCTGTCACAAACTTGGTTTCGACTATGTCAGTTGTTCTCCGTTCCGCGTGCCGATAGCCCGTCTGGCAGCGGCCCACGGCGCTCTCAAACACGCCGAGGACCGTGAAAAGAATCTCAAAGCACAGAACCACAAACCCGTAAAAGCAAAAGCATCTGAAGCATAAGGACACACTTGATGAATTCTCCGCGGCGACGAGCAAGAGAAATGGCGTTAAAAGCACTTTATCAGGCCGACATGGTAAAATCGGCAAATGATGAGGCGCTTGAACAGATTCTGAGCAGCGCGCTCTATCAACCAGTTTTCGAGGCTCTCGCCCGGGACTTTCTCAAGAATACCAAGATAAAGCAGATCCTGTCAGGAGAAGTCGAGGAGTTTATCCCCGACTTCTCCGACAGCCTTTCTGCTTTTCCGCACGCATCGCCTGAAGATCTCCCCGAGCAGATCAGAACAATAATAGAAAAATATTTCAATGGAGCCACCGGGCACCAGCAGTCAACAGGCGAACTCAGCGAATTTTATAAAAAGGCGGGCGACAGGCGCAAAAAATGTCTGCCGGTAGAAGAATTCGCCAGAGACATCGTTACAAAAGTGACTGACAATCACAAAACAATCGACCAGATAATCGAAAAGACAGCGCAAAACTGGTCTCTGGAACGTATGTCAGCGATTGATCGCTGCATCCTGCGTATCGCGATCTGCGAACTATTTTATTTTGAAGAAATACCGGCAAATGCCTCGATTAACGAAGCTATCGAACTGGCTAAGAAATACTCCGCCGAACGCAGTTACGAATTTGTTAACGGAATTCTTGACAGAATCTGTAAAGAGAATAAATTATCTAAATCTGAGACATCAGCTGCCACAAGGCCCAAAACGCTTGGGCAAAACGATGTCCAGACTTCTTGATCAGGGTTTGCCCCGAATATGGCTCTTCACACACTGATAATCAACAAAAATGCCAGTTCGCAGAGAAATCTGTGGCTATTTTCATTTCTCATCGGCATTGCAGTTGGCCTTGGCTGTGCCGGCCTCGGCATTTTCGTCGGCAAGCTTGGGTCTGCAGTAAAGACGACTTTTATTATCGCCTCAGCAGGCCTTGGCATCGCCGCCGGAGTAGTCATCGGTCTGTTTGGGCGCGAGATTTTGCGCGGTATCATTTCTTTCATTTCTAATGATCTGATTACCAAGGTTGGTCTTAAAGCAGAAGCTTTTGTATCGACCCGCACAGGGCTGAGTGGAGAGCTCGACATCTTCGACCAGATGTTCAAGATGGTGCTCTCGGTTCTCAAGCGCGTATTGTTGATTTCTCTCAAGCTCGAAGAAGCCTCGACCGATCTTGATCGAACCTCACAGACGAGTTCTCAGGTCATCAAAGAAATCGTCGAGGGGGTTGGCGCAATCAATCATAAAGCCGGCGATAACGCCACCAATCTGCGCGAAACCATTTCTTCGCTCGAAAACAGCTTCAGCCTTTCCAAAGATATCAGTTCCAAACTGATCATCGCAAAAGAAGACAGCCAGAGCGTTTCAGAAATAGCATCCAGCACCCAGACGTCGGTTAAAGAAGCGGTTCAGAAAATGCTGAAGATCAAAGAACTCACCGATGGTTCGGCTTCTCTGGTCAGCGACCTGAACGACCGTTCGAAGCAGATTGGCACAATTTTGACCGAAATCGCCAATATAGCCGAAAAAACCAACCTGCTGGCTCTCAACGCCGCGATCGAAGCGGCACGCGCCGGTGAGCAGGGTCGTGGTTTCGCCGTCGTTGCAGAAGAAGTTCGTAAGCTGGCACGCGGTTCTGCCGAATCATCAAAGAAAATTAACAATCTTATCAATGACATTCTGCAGAAAACCGAGAACGCTGCTGAAATGATGCAGAATAACACGATACAGGTTAACCAGGGCATGCAGGTCGTTAACAATGTTGAATCAAGCCTGGGCAGCATGGTACAGACCACCAATCAGCTTAACGAAATCATCAAGGACATCAGCCTTTCGGCAGAGCGCCAGAGCGAGACTTCTGACATCATGTATCAGAAGGTCAATACAATTTCGCAGATTACCGACGAGATATCACTGCAGATTCAGAATATTGCCAGCACAGCATTGAGCAAAACCGTTATCGTTGACCAGACCAGCAGCTCAGCCAAAGAACTGCGCACTCTCTCAGACGTTTTTCAGAACGCTCTGGTTCCGTTTGACTTTCATGTCGAAGGCGCCAACAAGCGCTCAGCGATCCGTACCGAGACCCGCGTTCCCTGTAAATTCAAAGTATTGCTGTCTGGCGAACTGATCGATGGAACGATCAGCGGCAGTGACTTTGAAATGCGCGGCGTCATCATCAACCTTTCAGCCGGCGGCTGCGTCGTCGAAACCTCAGAAGATGTTGAACAGGGCAAATACATTATTCTTGCCTTCCAGATCGGCAGCAATTTCATTCAGGGCATTCAGGGCCGCCTGGTAAGGCTCAAAGCCGCCCAGATGGACAGCGAACACTTCATGTCGAGCAAAAAAGCAGTGCATGAATGCATCGTATCGTTCAACAACGTATCGGCCGAGCACGAAAAAATTATTGTCGACTTTGTCATGAGCGCACAACGCCAGTTCGAGCAGAACCTTGGCCTGGTGGAATAAACTATGGCACGTATTGAAAAGAAGCTTCTCGGGCAATCTCTCGTCGCCGATGGCCTGGTCACCCAGGAACAGCTGAACACAGCGCTGGCTGAGCAAAAGCGCACCAGCGACACTCTTGGATACACACTGATCAATCTCAACTATCTCAACGAACAGCAGTTGCTCGATTTTCTGGTGACCAAGCTGAATTTCAGTTATGCCAATCTGCGCAACTACGTCATCGACCCCAAAGTGGTCAAAGCCATACCCGAGAACATCGCACGCAAGTATCATTGCATTGCGATATTGCGGGTTAAGGGTGCAGTGACGGTAGCCATGCTCGACCCGCTCGACAGTTTCGTGCTTGACAACCTCGAATACACAACAGCATGCAAAATAAAGCCGCTGGTGTCTACCAGATCAGAAATCCAGACAGCGCTCGACGAATTCTATCGTGACGACGCGACAACTCATATTCCAGGCGCTGCAGATGGCGGGCACACAACTTCTGGCAGTGCATCGCCCAACTCGAGCATCGAAGAATTCGCCAAACGCATTCAGGGGCATGGTGAAAAGCGCTCGGGCGACCAGGTCATCGACCTCGCTTCAATCAACGTCACTGACAAACAGAGCATAATTCAGCTGGTCAACCTCATAATAACGCGTGCGATCAAAGAAAAGGCTTCGGATATTCATATCGAGCCCGACGAAAACGTTCTGCGCACCAGATTCAGAATTGACGGGATGCTGCAGGAAGTCATGTCACTGCCCAAGACCTTCGAAGCGGCCTGTATTTCGCGCTGCAAGGTCATGGCTGAGCTTGATATTGCAGAAAAGCGCATACCGCAGGATGGCCGTATAAAGCTGCAGCTGCAAAACCGCGAGATCGATCTGCGCGTCTCGACCTACCCGACTCTGCGTGGTGAGAAGGTCGTCATGCGTATTCTCGACAAGAGCACAGTTCTTTTCGGGCTTGAAGATCTCGGCTTTCCTGATGATACGCTGACCAATTTCAGTGCTCTGATCAAAAAGCCCAACGGCATCATTCTGGTAACCGGCCCCACAGGCAGCGGTAAAACCTCGACGCTCTATGCCGCCCTGCAATGCATTAAAGATCCTTCCATCAACATAGTTACGATTGAAGACCCGGTAGAATACCAGCTTTCGAACATCAATC
>JAKJFO010000298.1 GCA_022704885.1 Candidatus Rifleibacteriota bacterium
CCTGAACGGGCTTTTGCAGCAGCAGTTGACTCTAGACGAGAATAAATTGTTTCCTGAAAACATTCTGGCTTTTAAACCCGGTTTTAAACCGGTAAATCTGGTAATGATCTCGGTCGAAAGTATGCGCCGACCCGAGTTTGACCGTCTGATGCGTGAGCTGCAGGGCTTTGCAGCCCGTGGGCTTTGGCTGAACAACCATTTTTCGGTTACCAATATTACTTTCAGCAGTTTTCATAGCATTTTTCGCAGTTCTTTTCCGATCAATCTTGCCTATACCGGTCGCTGGACAACCACAACACCACTGCAACAGCTTCTTGAAAATGCCAGCTACTCGACGTTGCTGATCAAGCCGGAAAAAATAAACATGCCAGGCTCGAATTTCTGGGGCAGCCGAACCATCGAAGTTTCTGCCGAACCGAAATGGAAAAACACGCCGCTGGTGCTCGAAAAACTGCGCGAAGAGCTCGCCCGGCCAGGTTTTAAAGCCATTCATGCTTATTTATATAATATGCATTACAACTACTATTACCCACCGGAAAGCGAAATCTATCGGCCGGTGATCCCTGAAGAAATCAATCTCTTTCTTATGCAGCCCGACGGCGAAAATTTCGCCGGCCTGAACAACCGCTACGCCAACTCTGCCGTTCACACCGACCGGGTGCTTGCGGATTTTCTGCGACAGGCTGAGGCTGAGGGGCGCTTTACTGATACACTTTTCGTCATCTTCGGCGATCATGGCGAGTCATTGGGCGAATCAGGCTTTACTGCCCACGCAACCGGCCCGCACGTCAGGCAGTTCGAAGCCCCGGCTTTTCTTGTCGGCGCCGGCGTTTCGCCGCGCCGCGTCGATTTTCCGACGACGCATGCCGATCTGCTGCCGATTATCTGCGAACAGATGGGTATCAGCCTTTCAGGCACATTCGGCCGGGATCTGAGAGTTGAGAGCGATTTTCCGCTCCTGCAGCTCGACGAAGCCGTCAGTGGCCGCATCGTCGTCAGACATCGCGATTATATGAGCGTTTTCGATCTCGGCGGTTCTGGCAATCTGAAGTGGCTCATCACGGTTTCAAATGAATTCGCCATCGATGCGTCGGTCGCCCGCTTTTATGCTTCGCCGGATTTTTCGGCGCTGGCCGGGGCAATCAAGGCCGATGCCGACTTCATCATCAGCAAGCTCGGCCACCGATAAACACAGATAAAAGATGATCAATTTTTAAACAGTTTGTGCACCGAGTTTGGTTTGAAATTGTCTTGCGGGTGCAGCTTTTGTGGGGATTTCAATAGGCGGCGAACTGTGAATTTTCGCGAGTTTCACCGGGTTTGTGGTGCATAGTGCTTGCGATTTTGCTCAGCTAATGGTATAAAGTGCACACCTAATTTTTTTCGCAGGAGGCCCTTATTTAATGAAGCCTATTCGAACCTTTATCGTGGTTCCAAGTCTGCCGGAGCCGCTGGCCCCCCTCAAGGACCTTGCTTACAACCTCTGGTGGTGCTGGAATCCCGAAGCCATAGCCCTTTGGCGTCGCCTTGACCCGGTTCAGTGGGAAGAAACCTACCACAACCCGGTTAAAATGCTCGGCGCCATTTCGCAGGAACGGCTCGAGGCAAAGGCCCGCGACGAAGCTTTTCTCGCTAATCTGCAGCGCGTCTATGAAAGCTTCCAGCAATACATGAACGATCACCAGACCTGGTATGCCAAAAACCACGGCGGTTATAACGATAAACCCGTAGTTGCCTATTATTCTGCTGAATTCGGCCTGACCGAAAGTGTACGCCTTTATTCAGGCGGTCTCGGTATGCTCGCCGGCGATCACCTCAAGTCAGCTTCTGACCTCGGTATTCCGCTGGTTGCCGTCGGTCTGCTCTATCGCGTCGGTTATTTCAAGCAGAAACTGAATGCCGGTGGCTATCAGCAGGAAGTCTACCCGGAAAACGATTTCCATAACATGCCTCTGTCACCGATTCTCGACACCGAAGGCAATCAGATGAAAATTACCGTGCAGTTGCCCGGCCGCACCCTTTTCTGCCTGCTCTGGAAACTTCAGATCGGCCGCGTGCCTCTCTATCTGCTCGATACCGATACACCCGAAAATTCTTCCGGCGATCGCTGGATCACCCGCGAACTCTACGGTGGCGACACTGAAACCCGCATCATGCAGGAACTGGTTCTCGGTATCGGTGGTCTGCGCGCTCTGCACGCCCTCGATCTGCACCCCTGCGTCTATCACATGAATGAAGGGCATTCGGCTTTCCTGGCTCTCGAAAGAATCGCAGTCGCCATGGAAAGACATCAGATGACCTTCAGAGAAGCCCTTGAACTGACGAGATCAGGCAACGTGTTCACGACTCATACTCCGGTTCCGGCTGGTATCGACGTGTTCTCGAAAGACCTGATGGAAAAATATTTCTCTCAGTATTATTCAAAACTTGGCATCAGCTGGCAGGAATTTCTCGATCTTGGCTGGCAGGCCAATACGCCAAAAGGCGACGGTTTCTCGATGGCGGTCTGTGCGCTAAATCTCTGTGGCGAAGCCAACGGCGTCAGCAAGCTGCATGGCGATGTCTCGCGCAAGATGTGGGGCAATCTGTATCCGGCCGTTCCTTTCCAGGAAATCCCGATTAAATCAATCACCAACGGTGTTCATACCCGTTCTTATGCTTCTCAGGAAATGTCGGCTCTGTTCGACCGCTATCTTGGCCCCCGCTGGGTCATGAACCCCGGTGACCAGACCGTCTGGGAAAAGATCGACATGATTCCGATGGAAGAACTCTGGCGCACGCATGAGCGACGCCGCGAGCGCCTGGTGGCCTTCGCCCGCAGTCGTCTCGAAAAGCAGCTCAAGGCTCGCAATGCGCCGCCTTCTGAGATTGCCCGTGCCCAGGAAGTTCTCAACCCCGAATATCTGACGATCGGCTTCGCCCGCCGTTTTGCGACCTATAAGCGCGCAACCCTGCTGTTCAAGGACAAAGACCGCCTGATTCGCATTCTTACCAACAAGGAACGCCCGATTCAGATTATCGTTGCAGGTAAGGCACACCCGAAAGATGAACCAGGCAAGAATTTCATCAAGGAAATCGTTAAAGAGAGCAATGATGAACGCCTGCGCCGCCACATCGTTTTTATCGAAGATTATGATGTCGTCGTCGCCCGTTACCTGGTTCAGGGTGTCGATGTCTGGCTTAACAACCCGCGCCGCCCACAGGAAGCCAGCGGCACCTCGGGCATGAAGGCAGCAGCCAACGGTGTTCTCAACCTTTCCATTCTCGATGGCTGGTGGGATGAAGCTTATAAACCCGGTATCGGCTGGGCCATCGGCACCCGCGAAGAATATGAGAATACCGATTACCAGGACGAAATCGAAGCTAACTCACTTTACGAGCTGCTCGAAAAGGAAGTTGCCCCGACTTTCTACGATCTGTCGAGCGACCACCTGCCGCGCCGCTGGATCACCATGATGAAGCAGTGCATGAAGGAAGTTAACCCGGTTTTCAACACCAACCGCATGGTTGGCGAATACACCGACCGCTTCTATGTGCCCGCCGATCGCCGTTATCGCGCCCTTTCGGCCAATGACCGGCAGAGAGCCCGTGAGCTGGCCGGCTGGCTCGATAATGTCAGAAACAACTGGAGCCATGTTCGCATCGAGAATATCGAAGCCAATGGCAATGATGCGCATCACGTCGGTGAAATTCTCGATGTTAAAGTTCGCGTTCATCTTGCACATCTGAAAGCTTCCGATGTTATCGTTCAGGCTTTCTATGGGCAGCTGGTAAGCGATGGTGACCTTTCTCAGGGTGACATCGTCGATCTGCAGCTGATCAAACAGGAAGGGCATGTTGCCGAATTCAAGGGTGGCGTCGCTCTCTCTTCAAGCGGCAAAATGGGTCTTGCTGTGCGGGTCATGCCCTCACACGCCGACCTGGTT
>JAKJFO010000299.1 GCA_022704885.1 Candidatus Rifleibacteriota bacterium
GATCGTCGAACGATCTTATCGAACCGGCCGGCAGCTCGGCCATGCGCGTCAGAGTAGCACCAAAAGCCATATTGATATGGGCGCGGGTATTGACCGCCCAGCCGCTGGCGTCGAGAATTGCACCAAGATTACGCTGTCGAAGGCGCAGAGCCGCCAGTATCATCGAAGGGCCTGAAATCAGCAGCAGCACTCCGAGAATAGCCAGTGGCATCTGCCACAGAGCCAGACTCATAAAACCGGATACAACCGAGGCAACCGCCGAACCGATGGCGGCAAGAGCAAGACCAATGGCGGCAAAGATGCCGGCGAACTTGCCGACATCGAATGGCGCCGGCGGCGGGGCTTTGGCAGCAGCCGCTGACGCGGCCTCTACTTTCGCTCCGGCATCGGCGACACCGGCAGTCATCGAATCGGTGACCGCCTTGTCTTTTGAACTGGCAAACTTCTCTATCTGCTCATGTACAAAACGGCCCAGGCGCTTATATGGCGCCCAGAAAGCCTGTCTGATACTGATCGGGTGATCGATGATCCTGACTATGGTGGCATCCCAGTAATTACCCTTTCGATCGATGAACAGACCATTGCGACCGGGCATCAGCTGCTCTGAATCACCACCGGTAAAAGCGGCGGCGATGGTCATTTTCTCGCCGGTCGCCTGCCTCGTACAGTCGCAGTAGACAAGATAGGTATTGCATGAACCGGCCATGGCACTGTGTTTGGCGACATCATCGACCTTAACACAGAGCACGCAGCTTCTGCTGTCCATGAACAGCGTGCCTATCTGGAAGATTGCGTGCTTCTTGACGTTGTAAAAATCCTTCAAAGCGACGAAATTATTGAGAAGCTTGTGCAGATAGCGATAATAACGCACCAGCTTTTCGAGATTCTCCATCTGCTGAAACTGCGGTTCGAGAGCGAGATCTTTTTTAATCAATGCCCGCAGCTGCTCAGCGACTTTCGCAGCAGCGATTTCCTGCAGACGTGTGTTACCCAGCTTCTCGACTTCGCTGCCGGCTTTGCCAGCCTGCCAGGCCTCATAGGCGACAAACTGCGCCTTTATCTTCATCCAGTCCTTTTCGCTCAATCGTTTGACATCGCCGATCAGCTTGATCACGACCTGATCGTGAAACGCTACCATTTCTGCGTTCCAGGCCGGATTGATCCGCTCAGCCAGCGGCAGACTGTTCTCGTTCGAGACCATTGCCAGCGGAAAGTCACGTAATTCGACAACATCGCTCGATAGATTGCGTTTGAGAAGATTGAGATATTCCTTTTCCAGATGTTGACCGGTTTCGGCAAAGTTGGCATCAAACGCGGAGAGCTGACAACGAGTGAAATAGTCATCGATTTTCGCTTTGACCGCCAGAAAGCTGCGTGCCTGTGCATGCGTTTCTTCGCCGCTGAACAGGATAAGAGCGGCATTGTCGGCCGCTCTTTTCTGCCAGTCGAGATAGCTGGTCACTGCACTCAGAAATCTATCGAGCAGAGGCTCGGAGATCCCTGGTTTGCCGCTGCGGTCTTCGACGCTGCCAATGCAGTCAATAACGTCTTTTATCATCGCCTTGACGGCCGGATCTTCAGAGACATTTTCCGTCACCACGCCATCGCCGTTGAAAGCGGTCGCTGCAAAAATTTTGCCGGTGTCGGCAAGATCCTCGACACCGATCGAAGCTGCTTCGGCTTTGCCAAGATTACTCAAAATCTGGCGCGCCGCTGCCAGCAACTTCTCGCCCTCGGGATTGCCGGAATTGATTGCTTCCAGAGGTAGCGCTTCTTCGCCTTTGAGCATATCTGCAGGCTTTTTTAGCAGAGCACAGAGCCACTTCACGGCCGCAACAACTTCTGCAATCTTGATGCGTTTGTCTTTGTCGGTATCGAGAAACTCGAAGGTACGGGCATCATACTCGACATTGGCAGTCGGACAGCTTAAAACCGCCCAGAGCTTGGGATCCAGTTTATCGAGCGCCTGCAGATCTTCTGCAGTTTCGAGACTTACCTGATCGATGCCACCGTAACGAAAAAACTTCCAGCGATGTGTATTCTCACTCATTTTTAGTCATTATTTCCCCTGTATGACGTCGTATGCTGACTTTGCCCATGCCTGGGCGATCTTCGTACCCTCGGTTCCGCCGTAATGCACGCCATCTCCGCCGGTTGTCGGATATTCGGTAAATGGTCGTGAATCGATAAAAGTACCACCATACTGGCTTACTGCAGCCTTGATACTTTGGTAAAGCTTCTTCTGGTCGTCGGTTGACTTGTCACGGCCATCCGGTGGGCCGATCCAGACGAGCTGAGTTCCATTCCGTTTCGCCAGTTCACAGATACTTCTGACCTGCGCCTGAATGCCGGCATCATCTCCGGTAATCAGATTGGCACCAAGAGAGACTACCAGAACACTGGGTTTTTTCTGCTTGATAAGCTCGCTCAATATGGGAGTAGCGCGAGGAGTCCTCCAGTCAGCGGGTTGATCGACACGGCCATTTTCGTCTTTGGCAAAATAGCCGCTTTTACCAATAGTGCCATTGAACCACCAGCGCGGATTTGATCCGGAAACGCCGTAGGTGTTTACTGTCGCACCGCTTTCGCGCATCATCGCGTCGATAGCCTTGCCATAAACGCCGCAGGTATGTGAATCACCGATATGCAGAACTCTGCTTTCGCTCGTTATAATCGGCACACCGTCGGGAACGGCCCGATAAGTCAGCGCACTGCCATAGCGATACGCCGGATTCAGGTCTGGATCTGGCTTCTGCACTGTCGTCGGCTTTGTTGTGGCCGAAGGTGTTGTCGAAGGAGCTGTAGTGGGTGCAGTTACAGATGTTGCCGGCTGTGTAGAAGAGCTGCCGCTCTGAGCGGCAGCCGGAGTCGTTGTCGGAGTAACCGGTCTGGCATTTGTCGAGCTTCCGGCAGTCGAAGCCTGAGCTGTCGTGGTAGTCGGCTTTGCAGCAGAAGGAGGCGCCATTCTGAGTTTCCATCCTATATGAATCAGGTCGGGATTTTTGAGCAGAGACGGGTAACGGTCCTGGTTCCATTTAACCAGTTCGGGCCAGCGGGAAGCGCTGCCAAGGTGCTTTTTGGCCAGGGCGCTGAGACAATCGCCTTTGACGACAGTTACTTCAGCAGCAGTGCTGGACGAGCCTTCCCCAGACATGGCCAGCAAGGCGTCGAGTTCGTTCGAGACAGCCTGCAATTCTCTGGTTATCTGACGAATCTCAGCCTTGTCGAGCTGACGCGCGTCGCTCGTGCTCTGCGCCGGCGCCGCCACCGGAAGCGCCGCCAGCATCGATATGACCAGCAGTCGTCTTATTGTACCGCTATTAGAATTCATCATATATGCCCCCTCGCCTTAATACTCGTAAAGTTTAATTATAATCGACAGCCTGACTTACCACAATAGATTTAAAACCTTCCGACAAAGCGCATGATGCAAATATTCTGCAATGACACCCATACTATACTTGATAACGAGTAAAAAGTTTTACTTTTGCCAGCGTTTGAGATTGAGCCAGCCGCGCAGCATTTCATCGAGTGCGGCTGTCAGGCCCAGCCCGAGAATGCCTAGCCCGAGCGGGAAACTGGCAAACCAGGCGATTGGCAGGCATACCGGCAGCATGATGACGAAGGCCGTGCGCGCGACATAACCTGCTTCGCCACGCGCCTTGAGCGCCGGTGCGATGGTAGTGTTGCAGCTTCTGCCGATCTCGAGCAGGATAAAACAGCCGAGCAGAAGGGTCGAAGCTGTTGTCACCACCGGATCTTCAGTAAACAGGGTCAGCAGATGACCGGCATTGAGGAAAATCAGCAGCGAAAACAACGGTGCCAGCACGACGGTCAGGCGACAGCTGCGCAGCACTTCCTGGCGGGCCTCTGCTTCCTGCCCGGCGCCGATCAGATAGCTGACCCTGATCTGCGCACCC
>JAKJFO010000029.1 GCA_022704885.1 Candidatus Rifleibacteriota bacterium
TACTATGCCCGCAGAAGGAATACAGCTTCAAACTGCCGGAAACTTTCTGGGACTTTGTCTGTCTCGACAACGGCGTCATGCTGTTCGCGACGACTTCCCGACTGGCATTGCTCGATGTTGTTGCCGGACAGAACGGTCAGCAGCCGACAGTAAGCCTTCAGCCAGTCGCCATGCTTCCGCCCGACTGTATTCGCATGTTCAAAGGCGCTGATAATTGCCTGTATTTCATCTGCGGCAAAGAAAACGGTGAGAACAGTGTATGGCTGTTCAAACCACAGGCTTATCGTGGCGACCGTGGTCTGCCTGAGTTTCAGAAAATATTCGAGTCAGAAGCTCCTGTCAATGCGGTTGCCGGTGATGGTGTGATCACCTGGGTTGCGATTGGTCGACTCGTAATCAAAATCGATGAGCAGAAGCGTGTGCAGCGTTATTATCAGCATCCACACCAGGTTATTGTCGATCTTGAATACTCTCTCTCCGGTGGTCTGTTTTATAGCACTCCTTTTGCGGCCGGTTATCTTGGCAAAAATGGGGCGCTCGAAATGCTTAACGCACGTGGCCCTGATATTGCCTGCCAGGGCAGCAGCCTTTATCTGCTGTTTTCTCGTGATTACGGCTTAATGGCTGTTGACGGCATCAGCCAGCTGCCACAATACGATCAACCACTGGCCGGAATCAAAAAAGTCCGTGCGGTAAAATACGATCAGTGAGATAATTTTTTGCTGACAGCTCCGCCTCTGGTATACTGGAGGCGGAGTTTTTATCTTATGAGCAGATGGTGCAAAGATGGCTGAGAAGATGCAGGCGCCGCGCATGCCGGATCGCCTAGATCTCAACGAGTGGATACAGCTTTCGCTCGACTCTGCCGACGAAACTGACCGGCAGATTGCTCTCGAAGAGCTGGTAACTACCGGCGTTCCTCCGTATCTGCAGGCTAAACTGCGCGAAATTTCGGCACGGGACGCTTCGCCGGGTTGTCGGAACCTGGCCGCCTGGATCGAAAACCTTGACCGGCTCAAGGCTGAACTCAAGCCCCAGATGAAAGGGCTTGACCTGACTCCTGCTGCAATTGAAAGTCTGCTTGATAACAATGAACCTGGCCGCGCCTCGGTAATTATACAACTTTTGCGTAAAGCGCCATCTGAAGAGGCTTTGCAGCAATGGCGAGACCGCCTGGCCGCCGAAAATAACCCGCGTCTGCTCGAAATTGGTCTGACTATACTGGGCAAGTTTGGTATTGCTGCTGATGCAGATATTGCTACCATGCTGCTGCTCGAAAGCGATGTCGAGGTGGTGTGTGCAGCATTGTCGCTGCTGCATCAGCGCGACGAAATCACATTCAAAAGACAGGTAAGAACAGGTCTGACTTCGCGTTCGTTCAGAGTTCAGCTGCACGCCGTTCATCTGCTGCGGCTCGTCGACAGCAACGAAGCCTTGAAATACATCAAGGCATTTCTATTTCATAAAAATCAGCTGATTCGTCAACGTGCGCTGCGTGAACTCATGTTGATCGACTTTGCCCGGGTCGAGAATCTTTTTCTGCAGTATCTTGGTACCGAAATTCAACCCTTATTGCTGGTGAAAGCC
Source organism: Candidatus Rifleibacteriota bacterium (assembly GCA_022704885.1). The sequence goes on from JAKJFO010000029.1 coordinate 1,588, forward strand.
GGATTTGTAGCGGCTTTTAACCCATCTCGCGAGTTTCCGCTCAAGATTTACGATATCATGCTGCTGGCAAAGGATCACAAGAAACATATCATGCAGCTTATCCTGCGCCAGAGTGTCGAAGCGGTTCAGGCGGCCGGTCTGCTCGATCAGCCTCTTGAAGCTTATATGGTCGATCTTAAAAAGCAGATCGACCGACGTCGCGCCGAAATTATCATCAGATGCGCGGTGCGCGATCTTGCCAGCCCTCGTCGGGAACTGCGGGCCGCCGCAATAGAGCGCCTCAGCCAGTATGCTGCCCATCCTTCAATCATTCAGGCTCTTAAGAAGCATCTGGAAGTTGAAAGCGATGTCGAACTCAAAAAGAGCATCAGTATGCTGCTCGAACCTGCTCCGGCGGAGGTGCCCGAGAAAACTGCCGAAGCAGGGCAGGCTGTCGCGCCACAGGCATTTCCCGGGCCTTTGAGTTTTCTCAAGTTGTCGCTGGTTGAGCAACGCCGACTGCTGAAAGATCTCAGCGATAACACCAGTTTTCTGGCAGCCCGCCACACATTGTTCGATCTGCTCAATTCCGACATCAAAAAGAGCCTGGTTCTAGACATACTGAAGGTTATCAACGAATTCGGCAGTCGCATCGATGTGCCGGCCATTCTGCCGCTGCTCGATAATTCTGAGCCGCCGGTGATGGCAATGGCGGTCAAGACTCTCGGCAAGCTTGATATTGACTCGATTCTGCCGACGCTCAACCGTTTTCTGGCAGACGAAGACCCGCGCATCAAGTCTGCTGCTCTCGAAGTATATCTTGTCGCCGACAAAGAAGGGGCCGTGCAGTATCTTTCTTCGATGCTGCGTTCGGCGACGGCAGATACCCGCCGGATCGGCCTTTCACTGCTGCCGCAGCTCGATTATCCATCAGCTGAGCCTTTGTTGCTGCGAATGCTCAAGTATGAAGGCAATGAAGAGCTCATTGTGCAGGCGTCTTATATGGTGGCAGCCAACCCGACCCGCGACGGGCTCGAGCTGCTTTTCGCCAATACGCATGACAAGCTTGGTGAGCTGAAGCCCGGCCATGAAGAAATCTGGCAGCTGGCGATGATCTCGGCCGAAAGCGTGTTCAACCAGCCCCCGGTAGAGATCGAAGCCGCCTGCTGGGAAGCCTACAAAGCCGAGCATGCTGAGCCTTCATCAGAAAAGTCCGCCTATGCTTACGATTCGGTTGTTGGCGAGACAGATGACGAGCTGCCGCCTCCGCCACCATCTGACGGCGATGAACATACTCCGGTCGAACAGCTGTTTCTACATCTTTACGAGTTCAAATGGCATTACATTTTTGGGGTGATTGTGCTGGTGCCTCTCATGTTCAGCTTGTTTGGTGGCAGTGAGCCCGAATCCAGGGGGCGCCGCGGCGGTATGAGTGAGCAGGGTGCCAAAGTCAGCTTTCTACCAACAGAACAGAAGTCTACTGACGCTACCCAGGTTGGATCAGACGACTGGCAGGGCTATCTCAAGACAGGAGCCCGCGAGGTTCTCGGTGGTCGCGCATATGCACAGGCCCTCAGTAATGCCCGCCAGGAAGTCGAAAAAGTCAGATACGATAACGAAAAGGCATATCAGCAGAGCCTTATAGATAAGGCCAACGATCCATCTCAGCCTGAAGAAGTGCGTCAGATGGCGGCTGCTTATGCTCATCCGGGATTTTCGCGCGCGATAGATGCTTATGACCTCAAGAACATGTCTGAAGCAGAAGTATACTTTGAGCAGTGCATCGAAGACGCACAGCTCAACAGCGTGGGCAAATGTCTGGCACTGACAAAGCTGGCTGAAATAGCGCAGGCCAGGGGGGATCGCGCCTCCTGGACGAAATGGCAGGATCGCCTGCTCAAGGAGCTCAAGAATATTCCGGAATATAAAGATATCGCAGCCTTTCAGGATTTCAGCCGTTATTTTTCATCGGTCATGGATGTCAGCAATCAATTGTCGATCGATGGCAGCGGTGCTGATGAAATTGTCGCCGGTCTCAAGGCTCAGGGCGAGAGTGATGCAGAGGCGCAGGAACATCTCGAGGTTCTCAAAGGCATGGATGGGCAGTTTCAGAAAATGTTTTCCGGGCAACAATAGCGATTGCACGTATTAGTGTGTACCCTCTGCATTGTGTCGGTGTTGACTATGGGTTATAATTAAATAGGGTTTTCAGCATGATTTCAGAGGAGTTGACTGTGCAACAACGCTATAAACGCAAGAGTGGATCTGCTTACCTGATGGCTCTGGGCGTTCTCTCCGTTCTGGTTCTCGTTGGCATCGCCATTTCACGCACTACCATTTCAGGGCGCTGGAGCACGGTATTTTCGAGCCACGAAAAACATGCCGAAGAATGCGCCGAATCTGCCGCCAACCTTACTTTCAAAATAGTTAAAGACAATATGAACGACTACAGTGCCTTCTGGGAGCTGTTTTCGAACCCAGATAAGCTGTTACGCAGCTGGTTTATGTATTTCCGGTTGCCGGCGCCAGTGGCTGCCGCTTATATCGATCCGGTCAGCTTTGAGAACGCCAAGGCAAACGGCATTGATGTGCAGCTCGACCTCTTCAATAACGTACTGTTCAAACCGCTTTACGAAGACGGTATCGTTTATGTTTACGATACCGTTTCCGAAGATCCCGAAGCCCCGCTGGCGCCGCTTAAAGGCATGTTCGATGCCCGCGGCGGCCGCGTTCGTGTTATCTGTACGGCCAGAATCAAAAAGGCCTTCGCCATACTCGCCGACAACCCTGATTTTATGGTTGGCGGCGTCGAAGTTCCGCTGCGCAAGGTGACCGGGTTTCTCGGCTCGATTTACGACAAAATCAAGATTGGCGCTGCTGATGTCGTGTCTGGCATAAACAAGGACCCTACCGGCGAGAATTCAGGCGCCGGCGGTTTTCAGATGCCCAATATCGATGTCATCAAGTTTTTGCCTGATACACCTTTGCTCAAGGCGCCAGATATCTCTGGCATAACTATCATCGTGCAGGGCGTGCCGGTGCCAGTCGGCATTATTCTGCAGAAGCCGGTCGATGCAATCTTCAACAAAATTTCTTCTGAATTCGGCCTGACACCACAGAAGATCGCCAAAAAGATTTTTGGCGACAAACTGCAGTTTCATATCGATTTCAAGGCGATCAACGAGCGCATCGAGTCGGCTATTCAGAATTGTATTCCTGATTTTCTCAAGGCTTTTGCCGGCAACGTCACCTTCGACGTCACCGTCGAGAAGCAGGGCTTTTTCGAAGTTGTCGCCGAAGTCGAGTATTACCCGCATTATCCCGAAGAAACCGTGATCAAAAAGAAACTGGTTATGCATCGCGAGTTCAGAGTTGCCGATATTCAGCCGATTGCTTCTGACTACACTTTTTTTATCGCCAATTCGAAGCTGCTTTACGAAAAGTCGATCGAGAACTTCGACAGCTGGGAAGGCGATGACCAGATCAAGTGGGACGAAGGTGGCGGCACTCTGATCATTCATAACATGCCTTCATTCACTGCACTTTTTGATGCTATCAAAAACATATTTTCGTTCAATCTCAAGGATCTCGCACGTAAACTTCAGTTGCCAGGCCTGGTGCGTGTTAACGGCACCAAAGAAATGCTGATAAAGCTTACGTTGTTCGATAAATGGCCATTCGGAAGCGACGCCCTGGAAGTCTTCAAACGCATGGAAATCGTCGCGCTGCTGGCGCCTCACAAATCTGACTCAGGCTATCCTAAAACCGCCTGCAGTGGCGATCACCCCTCTGAACATGCTGATGACAAGCATAATGTCATTCCGAATCTCAAGAGCGTACGTTACAACTTCTGGGATAAAGGCAAGCCCTTCGACTGGCCATATTTCGGTGGTGGCGAACCCGGCGGCATCGGCAATTACTGGCTGCCGATACCGCCGCGCTTTTCCAGCAATCTGCTGTTCGGGCATCTGTTTATGGAATTTCCCTTCTCGATGCGTGTCGAAGGCTATCTCAAAAAGGTCTACAGCCATATCAGTCTTTTGCTGGTCAAGATTTACATTCCGCCAATCCCAATTATTGGCTTTGCTGGCCTCGATATACCGATTCCGTGGTTCTGGGCGAAGGCAAAGAAAGAGCCTTATGGCTACTGCATGTTTCCGCCATATAAAAGTGATGATGAAGCGAAAGCTGCCTGGAGCCCAAATGATAAAGGCAATTTGCCGGCCAATACCTATTCGCCGACGCAGTATCTCAAGAAAGCCAGTTACTTTTACCCGACTTCGCGTGATTTTAACCGTGATATCGAGAATCGCGTCATCGATTACAAGGGGAAGCGCACTTTTATCTGCGACGGTGTGACTTTTATCAACGACAGTCTTTGGCTCGAAGACGACCTGCATGTCATGGGGCGCGGCATCATCGTTGCTGCTGCCAATGTGCATTTTAAGGGTAACATTACCAAAGAAGAATTCGATGCCAACGGTAACGCTACGGTTTTTTCGATCGTGGCGCGCAACGGGTCGATCGTTAACCATTACGGCAACCGCGAGATACACGCCTGTCTGTTTGGCGATAAAGGAATTACCAATCCAATCGGGGCAACCATGAAGGTTTATGGCAACCTCGTCGTAAACCGCTTCAACCGCAAAGATCTCAAAGGCGACCTGCACGTCTACTACCAGTCGAACCATTGCCGCAGTTCGCTGCTGTCGATGATCAGGCCGGTCGCTAAATGGGACCCGACGCGTTATTATGTCACTTTCAGTGCGCAGACTGCGTACTTCAAATTCGAAAAAACCGACCGGAACTGACAATATGAAAACAAGAGCCGTAACACTTGTCGAGATCTGCCTGGCGTTGACCATACTGGTTGTCGCTCTGATTCCTCTTATGCGCATGTCTTCGAGCGACGCTGTAACCGTCATCGAGACCGAAAAAATTCAGATGGCCGAACGTATTCTCGAAAGCATCAAGACAGAGATCACAGCAATGCCATTCAAACGTTTCTACGAAAGAATCGACGCCGAAGGCACCAATGCAGCTGAAGAAGCTGGCCCCTTTGTGCTTTCCGACGGCTTTTATCCGATCAGCCTCAGCGAAGTTCTAGAGATTCAGAAGAAATACAAGGATTTTGCAGTGGTTGGCACCTGGTCGTTTCTGCTCAAAGAGGGCAAGCCTGACAAAACCATGGTTCAGACCGATATTTCCTGTTCATTCAGCCGGGCCGGTAATGCGCCTCCGGTGGTTCGCAATAAATCTTTTCTGATCGTAAAGCCCTGATCGAACGAGGGGAGAACAAGCATGAAAAAGCGTGGCACAACACTGATCGAGATTATGGTGGGCGTGGTGATTCTGTCGATTATTTCGGTACCGATTTATTACCTGCTCAAGGACGCTTCGGCGAAAAGGGCGATTGTTACCAGTCGCGACTTTATCAAGCAGGAAGCCAACAAAGTTTTCAAGCTGCTCGAGAATGACCTGAGCCAGGCGCGCAAGGGCACTTTCAAGCAGGCCAGTGACGATGTCATCGAGATCAAGGTGCGCAAACCAGGAAATGATGAGACTAAAGACGTGCCGCTGAGCTATTTTTATTCGGCACCCGATCTGTATCGGCGTTTCGAAGGCAAAAGCTGGGTAGTGAGTCGCAATGTTGCCGATTTTGTAGTCAGCGAAACAGCCGAAGCCGGTCGCCTCGTGGTGTCGCTTAAGCTAAAAGCGGCTCTGGATGGCATTCCTGAAGATCAGGCGCCCGAGCTTTCCCAGGAAAAACTTATTGTAATGCGCGAAGACAGCTCAGAAGAGCTCGATGCGTTCTGGCGTGATGTCGGTGACGTTAATAAGTTCTTTGCGACTCAAGGTAGCGTAATGGCCGGTATCAAGGAAGATGCCAAAGCTATGACCCAGAAGTTCACCTCTGAGTGGTCGGCAGCCGGTGCCGATATCGCCAATATGACAGTTGGTGAGATCAAAAAAGTAAAAGATGAGCTTTTCAATGGTCTTAAAGATGTCGAAAAACAGCTCGGCAATATCGATAAAGATATTCTCGACCTCGACCCGAAGGCGCTTTATGACCCTGGCTGCGACGGCAAACTTTCAGACTCCGAGAAAAAGAGAGCCCAGCAGGTTAAAGATGCTCTGGCTGCCATGGATACCAAAGATAAAATGGACTGGAACAAGATCAAGAACATCGGTGGCACGGGTGGTCTTTTTTCATCAGGAATGGACACAAAAGCCATTAAAGAAATGTACAATGCCAAATACGAGATTTTCAATGCCGGCCAGGAAGTGGTAAAGCAGATCGACGACTTTAAAAAATTCGCCGAAGAAAACGGAACCAGCGTTGACACCTCAACCATCGATCGCAATAAGTGGGGACTGTGAGCCTATAGTTCTGAAAGATCGCTGGCTTTGGCAACTACGAAGCAGATATTCATGACAGCTACCCAGATCAGCACGGTTGCTATGGCGATTTTCTGAAACCATGGCAGATGCTCGATGCCGAGGCGCAGATAATACATTACATTGTTAGCCTGCGTCAGAACCAGGCTGAGCAGGCCAGCTGCAAAAAATAGCCGCCGGCCGTTTTCCAGCAGTATATCCAGTGCGATCAGAATGGTCACCAGCGTTGCGATGCTGAAACAGAGCAGAGCAGGGTTATGGTAGTTGCCAAAAAGCATTACGCCGGAAAGCCCGGTAATGGCCGCGCTCACTCTTATTACGCGCGCGTGCGCAATTGCCGCTTTTAAATAAAGCGGCAGTCGGTAAAAAAATAAGCCAATCGCGCTGCCGGCCAATATCATGGCGATAATAGCATAAACAGCACCAGGATTCGGCTGGCCGTTCATTGCCTCATGGTTCATCAGCTCGCACCAGTAATTGTGCAGCCAGCTGAACCCCGTCGATCTCAGATTCGTCTGCGACCCGCCCGGATAAACCCGCGCCGCTATAAAAAACAGAGCAAAATAGGCTGCTATGCCAATTGCCGGAAACAGTTCCAGTATTGTTTTCAGAGCGGGAGGCTTTTTCTGGTAACTCATCGCAGAATCTCAAAAAAGCGCATTAACGCTTTTTGCTGCGCAGTGATTTTATGTAACTGTTCCAGGCGGTTTGAATGTAGTCCGGCAGTTTCTCTGGTGAGCGTGGTGTGTCGTTGTCGATATCGGCGGCAGAAGGGGCGGCCGTCAGTCTGGCGATCAGCCGGTCTTTGCCGTCTAAGACGTCGATAACCATTGCGCCTTTGCGGTTATATTTTCGATAAACTCTGCGTATGGCTGGCGGTGGTATTGCTACGCGGTTACCGATAACCACCGGTGAATTGCTGTGAACGATCAGGTCCGAAATATCCATTGGCCTGATATAAGATGGAATTACGTATTCATCGCGGTCAGCCACGTAGTCGGCGAGTATCAGTCTGAAATCGAGATCGCCGATATTTTTGAGAAATCGCGCCAGCGTGTAGTACCGCGCATCACGGGCAATACCGTTGAGATCGAGTCCGCGTGGCCTGGTTTCTTGAATTACTGCAACAATTGGCCCATACATTCTGGCGACGCCGATTCTCGGCGAGCAGAAGAGAAAATGCGTTTCGGGGTCGGGTACTCCGGCTTTGATCGCTTCGAACGACTTGCCTCGACGGTTTTCATAAAGTTCACTGGTTGATTCTGCTGTTTTGAAGATAGTTCGCAGAATATTCGCCTGTTCGAGTCTGGCTTTATCAAATGCCTGATCAGGCTTCAGGCCTTCCTTTTCGTATTTTTCGACAAGAGTTCGCAGACCGCGCGACTGATGAACGGTGTCAAGCATGAAGCGAAAACCCAGCAGTTCGTCTTTATCGATCTCTCCGGCCTTACGTGAGCCGAAACCGCGATACATGACATCGAACATGCCGTTTTTAATGCGCCTGAGCGCCGTCGCCGAATTCATGGTAAACATCGAAATGGCATCAGCCTCGTAACCCGGCGCCGACCAGCTGACAATAGGTGTTAACAAGCTCACCACCAGACATACAATCAAAACCGCTATAGCCGACTTTGCAGATAGCATATTTTTATCCCATTAATAGTCATTGTCATACAACAGCTGTTCTATTCTATGTCGCCAACTCCCATCAGTCAATGTGCTCAAGCAGATTCCGGGCAGAAAGAGAGTAAAACGTGAAATTTTTTCTGAGTCTGGCATATAATGGCTTTGTTTTGTCCGATTTCTATTTGCTCAGGAGATGATATGAACGCCCGCTACTTTACCTTGTTGTGTGTTTTGCTTTTTGTCGGTCTGACTATGATTGCGTCGGCTTTTGACAAGCCAATTCCCGAACCGTTGCTCGGTTTTGAGCTCGATGCCGACGATTTCAGAATAACCGTGGCGCAGAAGGGCGGAACCAGCCACAACTCGTTTCGCATCGACGTCAGGAAAAGCGATGAAGGCCAGTTCGTCACTGTCGTCAGAATAGTTCGCGATGAGTGCAAAATGATGCCACAGCGTGAAACTCTGACTTTCATGACCGAAGAGATCGGCATCGACCCGAGAAAACCCGTGTTTATAACTAACTCATTTGTTGGTTATACATTAGGAGCTGATATGCGCCGCTATGACCTTGAAAAAAAGGTCGAAGAGCCGAAAGAAGGCACAACCAGCGCTCCGGCAACTTTAAAAGAAAAGGCTGTCGATGTGTTTAAAAAAATAGGAACAGACTGATCTGCTACATACTACAGCGATGTGAGCTGACAACCTGTTTTTTTGTTTCTGGCTATCTGGGCAGAAGCCTGTTTATCAGCGCTTCTGCCTTTGTTGTCAAAATTATCAGATGCTTTGCTGAATTGCAGAATCTGGCAAAGAAGAGTATATAAACAGGCAAAGTAGTAAATACAGCGCCATTAAGCGAGGATTAAGTCATGCAAAGAATGATTGGGATATTTCTGGTTTTATGCCTGTTCTCAGTGTTTTTGCCGGTGTGTGCAGAAACCCTGACGGCTGAGAAGGCATTTGAATTCAGCTTCAGCAAAGAGGGCGATTCGGCTGCTATTGAGCTGATGCATCCTGGCGATCGTTTTCTTGCCTTTTCGGTAGAGTTTGCGGAACAGTCGACGGCGACAGGCGGCCTGAGCATGAACGGCGCCAACACGATTGAGTCGGGCCCGGTTGTCTGGAACAACAGTTTCGACCGTGATGTATTTGTGCATGATGGCCCGGTAAGCATCATCGACAACATGAAGCCTGCCCCGGGAGGCTGGCACTTGACAATAAAGCCGGTGGCTGTGCCGGTCAGCGGCAAGATCAGGCTGATCGACCTCGGCCCGGTGAACAAGATTGGCTACACCTGGAAAACCGGCGCGATCAAGATCTGTAAGCCGGAGAACAATGACATAATTGCGTTGAATGATGTCAGTCACCCTGATTTCCCGGGCTCCGGGCCTGAATTTACCGGTTCGGTGACCGCAGCCGGCGATGTGATGATTCCGCTGCCGGTCGGCCTTTACACTCTGCGTTCGGCCGGCCCGTTGATCAGCACGATTGAGGCGCAGATGATTCCGGTGCATGCCGGAAAAATTACGATTATTGAAAACTGGCCAAAAACCGTGCAGCCCGAAGGCGAGAAAGACAGCGAGCAGATGGCGGCGGCAATCGCCTCTGATTCTCTTCTGGTTGAGCGCGAACTCAGAATCCGCACAGTCAGACTGCTCGCTGATGATCAGGTGTCGGTGCGCTTTGCCACGCCAAACTGGCAGGGTGTAGTAAAGAAAGAAGAGCTCGAAATCAAAGAGGGCGGCATGAAAGCTGATGTGATCTCGGCCGGCAGTGTCGCGACCCCTTTGAACCTCACTATTCTTCTCGATTCTTCAGGCTCGATGAAAAAAGATATGAAGCTGGCGCTGGCTTCGGTTGAGCAGTTTATCAGGCTTCTTCCCGAAGACAGCGAAGTCGTGCTTGTCGATTTTGATACCAAAGCCCGGGAACTGGAAGCAAAAGACCGCAGTGCCCTGCTCAAAGCCCTCAAAGCGGTAAAGGCTGATGGTGCCACCTGCCTCAACGACAGCGTCATGCTTGGCCTGCAAAAATCTCAGGGAAAGGGCCGCCCCGCCATTCTGCTGTTTACCGACGGTTTCGATGCGAATCACAACGATACCGGGCCTGGCAGCAAAACAAAACCAGAAGAAATGTTCGCGGCAGTAAAGGCCGCCGAAGTGCCTGTATTTACAATAGGTTTTGGTAAGAAGCCCGACGAAGCGACGCTGAAGCGTCTCGCGACCCTTTCCGGCGGCCGCTATCATCAGGCCAATTCCGAAAACATCGAGCGGGTGTTCGCTCAGATAGCATCGATGCTGGGGCGCGAGCATGAGCTGGTTTACCGCCGGCCTGGTGTGCGCGGCAATTCTGATGCGCCCGTCATCAATGTTGTTCTCGATGTAAGCGGTTCGATGAACATGCCGCCGAGCGAAGAAGGCTGCGATTACCGCATGGAAAAGGCCAAGGCGATTCTGCGCGATCTTTTCAGCAGACTGCCCGATGACTCCATTGCCCAGCTGATGATCTACAGCTTGTACAATAATATAGCGCAGGTTTTCACCAACGACAGAATTCATCTGATTGCCGGTCTCGCGCCGGTGACTGCCGGCGGCGGCACAGCGACCCTGGACGCTCTTCAGGTCGCCTTTAAAACGCTCAACGAGATTCCTTCTGACCGCAGATATCTGCTGTTTATTACCGATGCTGGTCTCGACCTCGATCCGGCCGCGGTTTCGCCCGAATATGAAGCAGTGCTGGGCAGTCTCAAAGATGCCGGCATACAGACCACCTGGATCGGCATGGTAGAAGACAGCGAAAAAGCACCGTTCGAGCTGGCGGCGAAGCTGTGCGATGGCAAAGTTGCGGTTTCTACCAACCTGAATGCAGTAAGAGAAGCCATCGAAAACTTTGGCAAAACCATCGTTACCGCCTCTGCCAGCACTGATGCGAGAACTCCGGTTCTGCTTACTTTCAGTCGTCGCGAAGATAATGGACGACTGCTGGTCATGTCGGCAGCCGAAAAGGCCGAACTGCCGCCCCCACCGGTTATCGAAAATGCTTCGGTAAATGGTCTGAAAGTTTCGTTCGCCGACCTGCCGCCGCAGCTCGAGCGCTATAGCCTCGATCTCAGCCAGTCGCTCTATGGCAACAGCAAAACCCGTGAAGAAACGGTAGTTACCCAGCGACTGCCGTTGAGCGCAACGGTTGCCAACCAGGCTGTGCGCATGACTGCGGTTGAGATGCTCATCATGAGCTCGTTCCGTGGCGTGACTGATCCCTGCGTTGCAGTGAAGCTGCGTTTAGAAAACGTTATGCCTGAGCAGACCGTCACCGAAATATCCGGTTCTGAAGGGCATCCGGCCAGCATCGTCGGCAACGCCGGGCAGACCGGCAATACCGTAAAAATGGTGCCGCCTTATCTGATTCCTGATGTGCGCATGCATTTTTTTGCCAGATTCAATCAGCAGACAGCCTTGCCAGTCTCAGACCTCTCATGGATAGTCGAAGATCCGCTCATCACCCCTGAAGACGAGAGCCTGCGCATTACTGCCGGTGAAGCGGTCGAAGGCTGGCTGGTATTTGAATACAAAGGTTCCGAAGTCCTCAAAAATGCCGCTCTTGATTTCTACGACACTGTTTACGGCAATCTGAGACTCGCTCTGATCGGCGTTACCGAAGCTTCTGCGGATTCTGCAAGAGTCGCCAAACTGCCGACGACGGTTAACGGCAAACTCTCCGATGCTTTCGAAATAAGCCTGACCGGATACGCTGACAGCACACTTGCAGACTCGATGGAAGATTACCTGTTGCGCATTTTTGAACTGCAGATTACTTCCAAAGTTCAGGCGCTGCTCGATATCGATCCGCGCGAACGTCTTACAATGCTGGTTCCAACTCATTATGGCGATCTCGTGCTCAAGCCTTCGCCGCGCACTGCCGGTCTGCCGATGGGCTGGCATCGCCCGACCATGTTTCTGCCAGGCTCGAACAATACTCGCAAACAGGCTTATCTGCTGCCGAAGAGCCTTGGGGAAAAGTTTAAAGGAACTCTGCGCGTCGATATTGCCGGCGGTGAACTGCTGCTGCCTGCAGGCGATCAGCCGGTTAAGTCAGCTAAGCCGCTGGCTGCAGGCAAAGGTGATAAGATTTCTCTCGCAGTAAATGCCTGTCGTTTTGATAACATGATTATGTATCTCGATCTTGCTCTGATTGATGAAAAAGATGGTGAAGGTACTTCAATAAGTGTTTCTCAACTTTGTAAACTGGAGTTGAATGAAGAAACCTATGTCGCCAACGACGAGACCATTGAGTACCTGTTTCAGCCCGGTGATCAGATCGAGGTTGCCGATGGCCGCAGCCGTCGTTTCCTGATCGTTATCAACTGCCCTGAAGTAGAAAAGATAAATGGCGCTGAACTCAAATCAGAGCTGTTTCAGCTGAATATGAAAGTTACCGCCGACAATATGGGTAAATTCGATGATTATATGCTGGCCGGCGTTGATGTGCAGGCAGTTCAGACCGAAGAAGAAGATCCGATACGCGCTCTCGCTGCAAAAATACATGCCGAACGCCTGGCCCGTGGCTGGCAGAAAAAGGGTGCAGCTGGCAGCATTCCGGTCGTTGCCGTCGATAAGGCTGCTTCACCCGATGCTGATTCGCAACAGTCTTCTGAACGCGAAGTCGTTCTGCCTGCTCCAGATTTTAAAGCGGTCACAGATAAACGTTTGCAGGAAATGTTCAAAATGAATGCATCAGAGTTTGCTGCAGCATTGAACAGCATTCGTTGCATTCCGTCTGAAAAGGTTGGCAGACAGGCAATTTACTCGCCTGAAGCTGTGCTGCTGCAAAACTGGGGAACCCCCTCAGATCTGCTCGAAATCGCAAGACTCTATTACAAGGCCGCCGGCGAGATGGTCGCTGATGAGCTTAAATACGCGACTCTCACCGACAGCGGCAAAGAGGAACTGGCAAAAATTACCGGCTGGAAGTCAGATATTTCAGAGCTTCCTGTTCTGATGGTCGGCGCGCGGAATCTGGTTTTCCCTTTCATGAAAGATGCTGCGGAACTTGCCGAATTTATTGCGCCTGAGCTGACAAAAGAAGCGGCAGAAGGCTGTCAGCCGACAGCCGTCATATCGATCATGCTCAAAGCCCGGCCAAAGAATGCCGACCAGGCCGCCATGATGGGTTCGCTCGCCGGCGCCCTGGGCGGTGATGGCGATCTGCATGAAGTTCCACTGTTCGAGAGCAACACGCTCGATTACGCCATGTGTTCGCAGTCTCCGCTCGATATCTTTTACTATTCGCCTGACAACGGCAAAACTCTTTGTGTGTCAGCTGAATCGGCGTCAGGCAAAATCGAAAATCTGCGCGAGCCAGTATCCCTGGCCGATTATGAAGTTGTTGAAGAGGTCATTCAGATCAGACTTGAAGAAGAGATTCTTGAATTCGTCAGACCTCTCGAAAAGAATGTTTCGATAGTAGATACCTTCAGAACTTTCGCGTTGTGCATGCCTGATCTGACGGCAAGTGCCTCGGCGACTCTGGCAGCCGATTTTGCCACCAGAAAAACTGCTGCTGCGCCCGGCACAAAATCGACTGCTCGCTGGTATGCCTGGTCGAAAATCTATCAGTTTCTCGCTCTGCATTCAGGAGCAGAAGCCGAAGTTGCCAGTGAAACCGGTGTCAAGGCCGCCCGCCCGGGTGAGCGCATGCGCGCGATTATTCTTACACTGACCGGCGAAGAGGGGCAACTGCGGGCGTTGTTCGACCTGCGCCAGATCAACCCGGTCGTTCAGGGCGAAGAACAGGCGGTTAAAGCATTCAACTTCTTCATGGGAATGGCCAACACCATGATCGAAGAGCAGGTAATGGGCGGCGGCAGCCTGCTCAGCCGTTGGCGTGCCGGAGCGAGCCAGCGCCTGATGGTTGCCGGGCCCGAAGATATTCCCGCTCTGATCGAAGGTCTGGCAACAGAGAATCTGACAGAATCAACAGTTAATCTGTTGCAGAATGCTGCTGATAATGGCCGCGGCGTTATATTTCCGATGATGGCGCCAGAGATAAACGGCAAGTTGCGCCCGGCCTGGTTTGCCTTTAACCCGGAAACCTACGAAATGATATCAGTTCTCGACAACAGCGCACACGGTTCGATGGTTGAAAAGCCGATAACTGAGATTATCAGCGACGCCGCGAAATATTCTGTCGGCTTTCTCATTGGCACCAACGTTTCTCTCTGGTCGATGGTCACCTATTCGATAGTCTATGATGACGCAAAAAAAATAGTTAAAGCCGCCAAGGCTCTGAGTCTGGAAATTGCCAAATGTATCAAGGATATCGGCAAGCCTCTCGATGCTCTTTTGCCCGAGATTCCTGATTCTTATACGGCAAAAGAAGTCGAGGCTTCGGTTGGCCCGGCCAGCATCAAGGTCGGATTCGGCAATCTGTCGACCGATGGTTTCAAACTGATGACCAAGCCTTCAATCAGCTTCAACTTCAGCTATCAATCAGGCTTTGAAGATGCTGTAAAACTCTATTTCAAGGGCAACTGACGAAAAAAACAGCAGCGCAGACGCCGGCAGCAGATAACTGTTGCCGGCGTTTTTTTAACTCTATCTCTGGCTTATTTCGCCGTTTTTAAGACGGCAATTGACGGACTGAATACCGCTGGTCGGGCATTGACCCGGCAGATGTCCGCAAGGCAGGCGCCCGTCATTTTTTGGGGCCGGCTTTGCCGGTTGCTGAACTTTTGGCGACGGCCTGGGTGGCGGCTGTTTGGCAACCGGTTGCTCAACAGGTGCCGGTTTGTTTCTGGCAGCAGCGTTAAGTGCATCGATTGCGGTTTTAAGTGCACTGAGGCTTTTGCCGGTGTCATTATACAGAGGGGTCAGCTTGTTCAATACTGCGTCTGCCTGTTTGCCGGCTTCAGAAAGACCGGTGATTTCACTTTTCGTTTGCAGTTTTGCGAGTTCACTGCGAATCCTGTCGGGCAGGCGTTCGAGTGTTCCGACTTCGCCGAAAAACTCGGGTGGCATGCTCGCATCAGGGCGATTAATCGAGGTCAGTCGCGACTTTACGATCATCCATTCAGCCTCGTTCGCTTCGCGCTTGCCGGCAAAAAAGCTGTCAGTGCTGGCCAGCCGGCTTTTAAGGCTGTCGAATTCTGCTGCTGTTTTTTTGAACAGAGCTTCGTTGTTGCGCATGGTCTTAGCTCCAGAAACCGCACTTTCAGTTTGTTCAAGCAGGCCAGCTTTCCTGTTTTCCAGCCCGGACAGCAGGTTCGCTGCTCCGCTCAATCCAGCGAGTCCGCCTATTTTGAATAGCTCATTTTTTGCGTGTTCAAGCGCATTCATCTGCCGGTTGTATGATGCGGTCAAAACCTGGGCTGTCTGCTCGGCTTCTTTGGCGCTTCCGCCGGCAATAACAGCTTTAAGAGCAGTTTCTGCCCTGGCTGTCATGGTTTTTGCCGTCTTTGCCGTTTCAACAAGAGTAGCGGTCAACTTTTTTTCTGTTTCAGGCAGAAGTTTAAGCGTCTCGGTGCCCTCAAGCTCGTTAAGCTCACGTATTTCGGCTTTTATTTCATCGAGAGAGTTTTCGCTGTTTCGGCAGAAAAGGCGGGCGGATCTGACGTTCTGTTCGAGCACGTTTTTAAGATGAGCGGCCTCGTCAGCCAGTCGCTGTAGTTCGCTGATGCCTTCGCGCCCGAATTTGAGCGCCCTGGCGTTTTGCACGCTCTGTTCCATGTTCTGGGCCTTGATCTCGGCGTAGGAAGTCTCAAGCACATTATTGGTGTCGAGCGCTTCACCGGCCAGAAACAATGCCGAATCGGCAACTGTAAGTGCAGCGCCGGCTGTCGTGCTGGTTGCGCTTTTGAGAAGATCGTAGCTGCCGATGACCGAGCCGTGAAAAGTTCCTTTTACCGTCGCTTCGGCCATAATTTTAAGCTTGACTGCCATCGAGTCGGGGTTTTCACCGAGTGACAGATACTTGACCTTGAGCCTTTCGATTTCCTGGCTTGTGTAATCGGCGGTTTCTTTGTTTACTGTTTCAAGAGTTGCGCCAATAGACATGTTCCAGAGAATCTCGGTGGTAGTTTTTCCTTCTGAATACTGATTGCTGACGTTTAAAAGAGTGTTCGCCAGGCCAAGTGTTTTGCATGCCGTGAGGTTGCGCGGTGTCGGCGTTTTAACGTTATTCATTTTTTTGAGCTCACCGGCAACCTGCTTACCCAGCCCGCTGTATTTGATTTCGAGGTCTTCAATTGCCTGGCTCTGCTGCTTTGGAGAAAGATTTTTGAGATTGCTGGCGATCAAGGTTCTGGCACTGTCGATACTGCCGTTGGTGGTTGCTGCGACAGCCAGCGCTTCGTTGAATCTTCGGGTTGCTGCTGCTGCCAGGTGAGTATTGACGGCTCCGACGTGTGCCTCAGCCCTGATTGTCGCCGCTGTTGCGTCGCGTTTCTGCGCCTGTCTGATTTTGCTGGCAGAAGTGTCGGTATAAGAGACCTCTAGCGGCCCATCTTTGCTGCTGCCGGATGTAATCAGATCAGCGATCTGGTTGTCGCGTGCGATGTATTTGCTCATAAAGGCGGTGCGTTTGCGAATTTCGATGTCGAGATTTTCTCTGCTGTCACTGTCGGCAACAGTGCTTCGTTGGCGTTTAAGGGTCTGTATCTCAGCGTTCATCTGACAGATTTTTTTCTGCATCTCATTGTGATAGGCGGTGGCTTCATGCAGAGCCGGTGTGCCGGCGCGGTTGCTGTCGATTTCGAGCTGAATCTTTGCCGCTGCTGCACTGGTGTATGCCAGACCGCCGTTTTCGTTGATAAAACTGCTGGCGGCCTTGAAATCAGATGGCTTCATGTCATAGGGAGACGGCATGATATCGGTAGCCAGCTTGCCGGCCCAGTTCTCGCCGGCAGAAGTCTTTACGCCCTGAGATTTAAGGTAGTTGCTTACTTCCTGATTATAGGAGTTGCGCACACTTTTGACCTGATTGACAGTGAGTTCGCCAGACCGGTTCTGGAGCTGGCGGTCGGTATCGGTTCCTGGTTTGTAGCCGTCTGACTGCTTTGCTGGTGCCACTGCCAGCCCATGCTTGCGCGATACTTCCCTGACCAGGCTGTCGTTTTGCGCAACAAATTCGCGCTGATTGAACTGGTAGTCACTGTTGCTGATTCTGCCGGCAATCGCCAGATTGTTGACGCGCTCATTATTGGCAAACAGAACTGCTTTCTGCTGGGCAGTTGCCTGCCCCTGCGCGGCTGCCCGGGCGTAATTTATCAGTTCGTCGTTGCTGATGCTCTGAGCAGTGACCGGCTCAGCCAGAGTCAGGCCGCCAAGCATCAGCAGTGTCAGAATTGTATAACTTGCTCCTGTTTGTTTCATCTCAGTTCTGTGCCGCCTGGCGCAGTTGCGCCGCCGTTCTGACTGTGTTTGTCGTTGCTGGCGTGTTCGCTGTCAGCTGGTCGAGCAGTTCCTGTGCTTTTTGTGCGTTGCCCCGATCTTTGTACAGACCAGCGAGAAGCAGTATTATCTCATCACTTTCGACCGGGGCAAGGCGCAAAATGTTTTCGAGTTCGAAGATGCCACGCGGCAGATCACCGCTGGCCACCGCAAAAAATGCAATCTGGCGGGCGGCGCGATGCATCATCGCATGTGGCAGCCAGGTGCGCCTGACAGCAGTAGCGAAAGCCAGGTCGTATCGGTAAATCTTGCTGTAGGCATCGGCGAGACGTGCGAGAAAGGCGTCGCTGGCGTCAGTCTCGACAAGAGCTTCGTAAAGAGCAATCGCCAGATGTGTCGACGCAAGATCGTTCCTGGCCATGTAGGCGTCGGCGAGAGCCAGCACTGCTGCCGGGTTGCCAGGTTCGTTGCTGAAAGCCTCTTCAAGCATCACCAGTTTTCGTTCGTCACTTTCCAGAGTGCTGAAAGCTGTTTGAAGCGATGCAAGCCCGCTGTTGACGAGCTTTTTTGCAGCCGGACCGAGGTTCGCAAATGTCTGGTCTGATGCCGAATTCAGCCATTCGCCATATTTTGTGAGCACCTTGCTGACTTTGCTATGTTTACTTGAATCGACAGGGTAGTTAACATCTGGCAGCAGGCTGAAGAATGAAATTTCGACCAGCAGAAATAGCGCTATGATCGCGGGTGTCTTGAGAAAACCTTTGCGTGCCGCGCGGCGTTGCCAGAAAAAGAAAAAGCCGGTGATGATGAATGAGAACAGCGTAAAGTCAGCGGTTGCCTGTATTATGACGAGCGGTGTGACGAGAAAAACGGTTATAAGCAGAAAAACTGCTGACATCAGCAGGCCGTAGATTCGCGAAAGACATGAGCGTCTTTCTGTTTGTGGCAGTTCTTTCACAGGTTTATTGTATCTCAGGCTGGACTTTTAAACTATATTCTTCATGGTCGATTTGCGGGGACGAGCAGGTAGCGCAGGGGAAGATGCAGGCGCTGACGCCATGCTTTTTCCGAGTGGGTCGCGCCGCTGAACTCGCGATAACGCAGGCCTTTGAACCCCGGCGCATTTTTGCCAATCTCGCCGGCCAGTTTGCGGGCAAATTCGATAGCCTCTTCGCCTTCGCGGGTACCCATGTCTACCCATATCTTGCCCTGATAGCCGGCGATGTCGTGCTCGAGCAGCCAGTCGATGATAGCACCGTTGGCCCACCAGATCGAAGGTGACATGGCAATGATGCCGCCGAACGTTTGTGGCTGTACTATGCCGGCATACAGCGAAATCAGGCCGCCGGGTCGCGTACGAAACTGTTTATCGATAATCGGCTTGAGTTCATCGACGATGAATCTCACATAATTATCGCCGTTGCCGCCACTGTACTTCGGGTCAGGAAACGGAGTGTATTCGCTCATGCGCTCGCTGGTGTTGTAAATCCCTACGACTATGGCCTCGTTGAGCTGACCGCAATGCGCGCCCGCGATGTAATCGAGCATTACCTCATCGACGCCCCACTCATTGCCGCCGAATGCGGTATTGGCATCGAACAGGTTCTGACCGTCGTGCATGTAAATGACCGGGTAGCGCAGCATGCGGTTGCTCGGGTAAGAGGGTGGCAGCCAGACGATAACGTCACGGGCAGGTTCGAGGTTTTCTGATTTTACATTGCGAAAAAGCGAATACCAGCCATTGATCTGTGGCGTAGCTGGAGTTGCAGTTGTCTGATCGGCCCATGCCTCGACGCTTATCCGCTCACTCAAAGGAGCGCCGGCGCTGATGCGCAGACGACGGTTCGTTCTCTCATGCCCCTGTGCCGTCTTCTCAACGGTCGCAAAACTGCCGCGTGTAAACTTATACTCTATCTCACTGCCAGCAGGCAGGTCGGCAGCATACTCGAACAGGTTCGGGCCGATTTCTTTCAGTTGTGCACCTTTGCCGTTCCAGTTGCCGAGCAGATCATGGCTGCCGGTGATCCAGATCTGAGCATCATCAGGCGTTGTCGCCGGAACACTTACGGTCAGAACGCATTTGTCTGCCAAAACGCCAGTAGCCGGCAACAGCAGGCTGATCAGCATAAAAAAAGTCAAAAATCTTACAAAATATGGTTTTCGCATGGATTTCCTCGATTCGCATACAGTTTGGCAGGTGTTGATCAGGCATTATGATAATACTATGAATTCAAGGTTATTTCACCCGGTTATCAATAGTTGTCAGAGCCTGAGCGATTAAGGTAAACTTTTGCCAGAATCAGGTGAGGAGGGTTTATGCGAACCAGTTATCTTTTGTTCGTTCTTCTGGTTGTTTCTCTTTCGTTTTGCGGCTTTGCCAACGCTCAAGATGCTTCTTTACTGCCGGCTGATGCGGTAAACGTCAAGACGCAGACCGCGCCGGCCAACGAAACGATGGTAATGATCGAGCAGAGCGGTTTCGTTACCTATAAGGGTCATAGCGGAAATGATGCCAGCACGGCTTTTGAAACCGGCGACGACGGCACAGAATATGGTGACAATCAATATACCAAAGTCAGCCTCAGCGTTATGCATTACAAAGCGGCTTTTAAGGCCACTTTCGATCAGATGCTGCAGCTGGCGCATCCTTCGTTGAATATGCAGCAGGAAGAAGAGAATGCCAAATCGGGTGGTTCGCAGCATGGTGATATGCTGATAACCCGCTCGGTCAACCGGATTCCGGTAGAAGCCGGCGAATTGCTTCTGATTACCGACGTTATCAAGTGCATAGAATCACAATATCCCAATTATGCCCAGACGACCTGGAAGTCTTACGCAGTAGTCGGTTCAAGCATAATCAGCCTTTCAGGCACTTTCAACAGCAGTGATGCAAAACTGGCCCGTCGCATTCACAACGAGACCATCGCCAACATCAAAAAGAGCACGATTTTGGCTGAGTGAACGGTCGTTCGGATAGACCGGGCGCAACTCGCAATTTAATGCTCAAAGACAGCTTTTACGTTCGCGAGCTCTTTCATGATGCTTATCTGCTGTGGGCAATGGGTCTCGCAGCGGCCGCATTTTACGCAGTTGCTGGCGTGTGCAGCAGAAGCCACCTGAAAGCCATACTGCATGCGGACAGTCTGCTGAAAGCTTTCGTCAAGCATGTGAAAGTTGTTGTACATCTGAAAATTCTTCGGAATATCGACGCCTGACGGGCATGGCATGCAATAACCGCAGCTGGTACAGGGAATCTTGATACGCGACTTGAAAGCAGCCTGCGCCAGCAGCATCACTTCTTTCTCTTTTTCGCTGAACGTTTGCGCACCCGCCTGCGCTGCTACCCGCAGGTTCTCTTCGACGTGTTCGATCGCGCTCATGCCGCTCAAGACCGTAGAAATGCGCGGGTCATCGAACAGCCAGCGCAGCGCCCACTCGACTGGAGTGCGCTTGAAACCTGATTGTTCAAACACCTGGTTGACAGTGGCGGGCAGGTTGCGCGACAGCGACCCACCGCGCAGCGGTTCCATGATCACTATGCCGAGGCCGCGGTCGGCTGCGTAAGCCAGGCCTTCTGCTCCGGCCTGGTAATTCGTGTCGAGATAATTGTACTGGATCTGGCAGAACGACCATTTATAGGCATCGACTACAGTTCTGAAGGTTGGCAGGTCGTCATGAAACGAGAAGCCGGCATGGCCGATGCGCCCGTCTTTAAGTGCTGCTTCGAGAAACTCGAAAATATCGTGACTGGTCAGGTTTTTCCAGAAACCCTTATTTACTGAATGAACCAGGTAAAAGTCGATGTGATCGGTTGCCAGCCGCTTGAGCTGGGCGTTTAGGTATTTGTCCATGTCGGCGCGGCACGTGATCAGCCAGCTCGGCAGCTTGGTCGCCAGCTTAACTTTGTTGCGCAGTCCACCCTGCAGCGCCTGCGCGACGAATGGCTCACTCTCACCCGGGTTCGCAAAGCCGGTGCCATGATAAGGGTAGGCGGTATCGATATAGTTTACGCCGCTGTCGATCGCCTGATGCAGCATTCTGGTGGCCAGCGGCACGTCGATGTGATTCTCCACTCCGCCGATTACCGGCAGCCGCATGCAGCCAAATCCAAGCTGTGACACCTCTACTCCGGTTCCGCCAATTTTTCTGTATATCATGCCATGACCTCACTCGCTATTGAATATTCCCATTCTACCGCGAGTCCCCCGCTTTTGCATCCCCTCAGTAAAGGGTTGCTTTTGCAGCAAATGTCAGATAAACGAGCAGAAACCGCCAATTACACAGATTGACGCGGATTGTTTCAGGTATGAGCAGACATTCAACGTTGGCTTATGTCACTTTGCCTGACCCCGCTTCGCCAGAGCTGCGCAGCCCGACGAGCAGCTCGCGAAGAATGACAGTTGATTTTGACCGGTAATCGCTTCTCTGTTCATCATCCTGCGCGGAGCGAAGCGCAGTCGCAGGATCCAGAATGGCGCGAGATTTTGTAGTTGGTCGGGGCGCCGGGTTGTGCTAGAATTCACCATAAGCGGCAGACACAATAAGAGATACAACAAGCTGCAGAAAATGGAATTTTATACATCGAGAGAGTTGAGGAACCCATGAAAACCGCATGGAGAGAGTCTGATTGTTTGAACAACCCGACCGACATGGAAAAGTGCTGGTCGCTGACCCAGGTCATGAGCGAGGCTTCGCGCTGCCTGCTCTGCCACGATGCCCCCTGCAGCAAAGCCTGCCCGGCCGGCACCGACCCGGCGACCTTCATTCGCAAACTGCGCCTGCGCAACGTAAAAGGCGCCATCCGCACCGTTCGCGAGAATAACGCGCTGGCCGGCGTCTGCGCGGTGGTCTGCCCGACCGAACAGCTTTGCCAGAAAGCCTGTGTGGCGGCCGGCATCGACCGCCCGATCGATATTGGCAGAATTCAGCGCTTTCTTGTCGAGCATGGCTGGCAGATCAAATTCAATCCGCTGGAAAAGGCCGCCAACGGGTCTGGTCGCGTGGCGGTTGTCGGTTCCGGCCCAGCCGGGCTGGCCTGCGCTGCCGAAGTAGCGCGCAACGGCATCACCGCCGAAATCTTCGAAGGCATGGAAAAACCCGGTGGCGTGCTGCGCTATGGCGTACCTTCGTTCAGGCTGCACCCTGAGTTTCTCGATCGCGAACTCGCTGATATCAAGGCTCTCGGCGTCAAAATCACCTGCAATAAAAAGATTCCGGCCGGCGGCATCGAAAAGCTTCTCGATAAAGGCTACGACGCGGTATTTTATGCTCCCGGCACCTGGCGCCCGGTTACTGTCGATATTCCGGGCATGGATCTGAAAAATGTGCTCACCGCCCGCGATTTTCTGGCAGCCATGCGTTCCGGTGACCAGAAGCGAATAGCTGCGCTGGTTAAAGGTAAAAATGTCGCCGTCTATGGCGGCGGGTCGGTGGCCATGGATGCGGCCACCACGGCAAAGGCCATGGGCGCCAACAAGGTCTATGTCGTTTATCGCCGCAGTTTGCGCGAGATGCCGGCCGCCCGGCATGATGTCGACATGGCGCTCGCCAACAACGTGAGTTTCCGCATCATGTCGATGGTAACCGCGCTGGTCGGCGAAAAGGGCAAACTGACCGGTCTCGAAGGTATCGAAACCGACTGGAAAAAACCGGGTGACACCTCGGCTGCCGGTCTGGTAACTGTTCCCGGCACTGAGTTCAGGCTCAAGATCGATGTTTTTGTCTCGGCGCTGGGTTATCAGGCTGAACCAGAAGCAAAAGCTGCCTGTCCGGGTATCAAGTTTACATCCAAAGGTCTCGTCGAAACCCGTCGCGATGGCTGCTCTACTTCGCATCCCTGCATTTTTACCGGCGGTGACATTGCGCGCGGGCCGGCGCTGGTCGTCGAGGCCGTGGCCGATGGCAAAGCCGCCGGTCAGCATATTGTCAAGATGCTCGCAGCCGGCAGCAAACCGGTTGCCGCCAAAAAAGGAGGCAGATGAAAATGGCCAGAATCCGCGATCTTTCAATTGAAATCTGTGGCGTTAAGTTTTTGAATCCATTTCTGCTGTCTTCTTCGCCGGTATCCAATACCGCCGAAATGGTGGCGCGCGCTTTTGAAGCGGGCTGGGGCGGTGTCGCCTACAAGACTATCGCGCACGACCGCACCAAGATCATTCACCCGTCGCCGCGCATGG
Organism: Candidatus Rifleibacteriota bacterium; assembly: GCA_022704885.1. The sequence goes on from JAKJFO010000029.1 coordinate 25,151, forward strand.
CGCCCTATAACTATGACAACAAAAATCTGGTGGCTTTGCAGAACGTCGAGCAGACGACCGACCGGCCGATGGCCGACAACTGGGCCGATATCCGCTGGCTCAAGAAGCATTACCCGAAGCACGTGATGATCGTCAGTATCATGGGCTTCTCGCTCGAAGAATGGGTCGAACTGGCAAAGATGGGCGAAGACAACGGCGCCGACATGCTCGAACTGAATTTTTCGTGTCCGCACATGACGGTCGAAGGCTCGGGAATGAAGGTCGGCCAGGCCATGGAACTCATCGAAAAATTCACGTCAGCCGTGCGCAAAACCGTTAAAATACCGATTCTCGCCAAACTGACCTCGAATGTCACCGATATCACCGTGCCGGCCTTGTTCGCACAGCGTGGCGGCGCTGACGGCATTACAGCGATCAACACCGTGCGCGCTCTTACCGAAGTTGGCCTCGACGACTTCGTGCCACGCCCGAACGTGCATGGCAAAGGTGCCATGAGCGGCATGTCAGGCCCGGCGATCAAGCCGATCGGTCTCAAATGCGTCACTGAGCTGGCGCAGTGTCGTGAGCTCAAGATTCCCATCATTGGCTGCGGCGGCGCCGAAACCTGGGTCGATATCGCCGAATACCTGATGTGCGGCGCCTCGGCGGTGCAGGTGACGACCGGTATCATTCATTACGGTCAGCGCATCGTCGAAGACATGGCTGAGGGCCTCTCAGACTGGATGGACGACAAAAAGTTCAAGAATCTCGCGCAGGTAGTCGGAAAGTCTCTCAAATACACGGTTCCCACTGACGCCTTCGACCTCTCGCGCCAGGGGCGCGCTGATTTCGACCTCGACAAATGCATCGGCTGCGGGCAATGTTACATCGTCTGCCAGGATGCGGGCGGGCAGGGACTCGGCTGGGACAGCGAAAAGCGCCGGCCGGTTCCCGACAACGACCATTGCCTCAGCTGCATGATCTGCGGCATGGTCTGCCCGGTCGAAGGCCTGGTCACCTACCGCCACGTTCCCGGCAAAAAAGAAATCGTGCCCCCGGTCATGAAAGCCAGACCCCGCGCCTGACCGCATCGATAAGAGTTCTCCGGCCTCTTCTGAACCCCCGTTCAGAAGAGGCTGTTGCTCTAGCCCTCTGTCAAGCTTGAATATGGGCGTGACCTGTCATTGCGAGCGCAGCGAAGCAATCTCATGGTCAGAGAGATTGCTTCGTCGCTACGCTCCTCGCAATGACTGTTTTTAAGCACACCTTCAAATGTGACAGAGGACTAGAGACGCAGGCGGTAGAATTTGCATAAACTTTTTGGGGCTTCGGGCTGTATATTATAGCGATGTCATGTACCGCATGGAGTGAGATTATGACCAGAGTCAGGAATTACATTGCATTTTTGCTGCTTTTTATCTGGCTGGCAGCTGATTGTGCCTGTGCTGCCAACCCGTTTTCAGAACAGCGGCCTCTCGATCTGTCGAAAAGTGCCTCGACCGGCAGCGCCGGTCAGGCCCGTATCAAATCTGGCGATGCCGATGCCAGACCATGCAATCTTGCCGTGATGGCCGACCTGCACGCGAAGCCAGAGAGCCTGCCGATGCTGCAGAGAGCTCTCAAAAAGGTCAACGCGATTAAAGATGTCTATGGCCTGGCCATTGTCGGCGATCTCTGCAGCAAACTCGGAACCGCCGCCGAATACGATGTGCTAAGGCGCGGACTGCAGGCGGCTGAAGTGCCGGTTTTTGCCGTTCCCGGTAATCATGACATACTGTATCAGGATAACCTCGTCAACGGCGAAAAGAAGCGTGCAGCGCCGGCCGAAAAGAAACGCAAACAGGAAATGTTCAAAAAGACTCTCGGTCTGAAGTCGCTTTATTTTGCGAAAAAGGCCGGCGGGCACTTGCTTGTTTTTCTGCCGAATGACACGCTGGCCGGTATTCCATGCGTTCTGCCTTCTGACGATGCCTTTGCTTTTCTGCGCAAAACCCTGCGCGAAAACCGCGATATGCCGACGGCGATCTTCTGCCACGCGCCGCTGGCCGGCAGCTACGGTGATAAAAAGACGATGCCACCGCTGCAGGCTAACGCCCAGCCGGTAGCGAAGATTCGCAAAATCCTGCGCGAGAATCCGCAGGTCTATCTCTGGTTTGCCGGCCATCTGCACATAACGCCGGCCCAGAAATACTATAACTTCGCAGGCAACAAGGTCGGCGGTGTGAACGTCATTCATGTGCCGCCTTCGCAGATACACAATTCATGGGTGCAGGTCGTCAGACTCTCTGAAAAAGGCGCGACGATCAGAACTCTCGATGTGCGCACCGGTAAATATCTCAAGAAGCATACCCGCGTTTTCCGGCATGGAATCAAGGTAAAGTCCGGTCAGAGCAAAGACGCTGACAAAGATAAAGATAAAGATAAAAACGCAGACAAAGAGCTGAAAAAGGCGCGAATTGTCGTGGTCAACGCCCACGCCGGCGGCAATCGCAACCGCCCCGGCTTCGGAGACTGGCTGGCCAATCAGGAACCAGATATAGCTCTGGTCAGTGAATCGGTTAACATGCGTCCGCACATGCGTGATGCCGGCCGCGTATTCGATGCCGGTTCACAGACCCGGGGCCAGCAGGAAGTAACCGTCGTAGTTCGCGACGGGCTGGCAGTGCCGGCGCACGACAGCGGAAAAATCTCGCCCGACCTCGGCATCGGCATAGCGCACGACCGCTGGTGGAACAGAGTTCAAACACGTGTCGCCGGCGTCAGATCGCGCGTCTATTCGCTGCATCTCAACGCCGTTATCCAGCAGCCAACCGGCGAACCGCGTGACGTCGAGCGCTGGCATCTCACCCGCGATGGCCTCGAAAAGCTGGAAAAACAATGGAAACAGGATATCAAAGAAGGCTGGGCCGTCATCATCGGCGGCGACCTGAACTGGAACGATTCACGCGCCCGCGCCCGTCAGCATGAAATGTCGCCCGGCCGCATATTCAAGCGGCTTGGCCTGACCTGTGTCAACAAAGAGCTGATGTGGCTGGCCTGGACACCGCAAACGCACAAGTCGGTGAAACGCCAGTCGATCCCGCCGACAAGTATTCCCGGCCTGTTCGAAGGCGAACACCCGGCTCTGCGCATCGAACTTCAGGCGCGGCGGCAACCCGACGAGCCTGATGAAGACAAAGAAGAGAAAGACCACAAAGTCTCCGATGAAGAAGCCGAAGACGACGAATCAGACACCGGCACATCGTCTGACCCCGAAGATGACGAAGATCCCGAAGAAGCTGACGCAGCTGATGCCGCCAACGAGGCCGAAGATGCCGAAGAGACCGGTTCTGCCGACAATGATTCCGAAAATGAATCTGCCGGTGCCGAAGAAACTGCCGAAGAAGCAGAAGACATTGAAGAAGCCGGCGATGCATCAGGTGATAAAACTGCCGATTCTGACGAAACTGCCGACGATCCGACAAGAGATCCTGCGCAGCTGGCCGCAGTAATCGAACGCATGATCGAAGTTCTCAGCCAGATTCTGCAGGGCGTCTGGTCAGGCATCGTAAAAATCCTGCCAATCTGACGACTATTTTGCCAGCATATGATCACTGTCTGATTTATATGTGCGTATTAATCAGAAAGATCTGATTTTTTCTGACATATAATTACAGTTTCGATAGACACCACCTTCTATGTGGATGCCTGAAAATAAAAGCCCCCGGTCTCGTCGATCGGGGGCGCACAACACTTAGGCAGCTTAAAAACTGCTTCAGCTATTGATTCTCAGATTATTTTTTGACCATCAGAGATAGATAGCGCATGGTGCCATCTTTGCTGACTACGACAATAAGCTCCTTGTTTCCGGCAAGTTCGCCATAGGTGTTTGTATCGATGTTGAGCAGACCATTTGCGCCAAGAGCAACAGTTTGAGTCCTGTCAGCCGGAATTTCAGAACTGACGTCTGAAACACCACCGGTCCAGCTTGATGAACCATTATTGAAAGTAACCAGCTGCCCATCCGTAAATGAATAGGGAGTGCCGGGGCCGGCGCTAACGCAGGTGTAAAGCCAGTTGCCATTCATGTCGGCGGTTGTCAGGCTTGAATCCTGTTTGATGCCAACTGCGAATCCGCAGAAATCGTTTGCGTTATGCTGCACGAAAACAACTACGTTGCCATCGGCTGAAACCTGCATGAATTCATTTGAACCAGGTTGCTCGTCACCAATAATGACCTTTCCGTCAGCAGAAACACTGTAGTTTCCTGTCGCAGTTGGTTCCCAGTTGCCGTCGTCATAGACAACCTGGAAGTTGCTGAAAGTTCCGTTCCCATTGAAGGTGATCTGCGACACAGCCATGCGCGAAGTACCAGTGAGTCCATAACTGGAATTGACGCTGTCCTGCAACTCATAGAAACGATAGGTTCCGTTCAGAGTAGCAACACTGGCGCTGGTCGGTTTTTTGATAAACAGGCCGATATTCGGATCACTAGCCTGCCAGTCATGCCCAAGGCCGATATTGCCTGAAGGCGAAATGGCACCGCGAACGGTGGTTTCTCCCGAGAAAGTAATCGTCCCATTGCTCTCAGTGAAAGTTGCACTGTATGTTGTGTTGATTTCAGCAGGATCCGGGTCGAGCTTAACGATTGCTGAAAACTGGTTGCCGCTCACGGTCACTTCGCTCATGCCGACCCAGCGGTTCTGGGTGCTGGCATTGAGCTGGAAAAAGCGGTAGTTGCCAGAAAAACGGTTGGTGGTTGTGGTTGGAACCGGAGTTGCATCGGCAACTTTTTCGACTTCTGTCGTAATGGCAGAATCGGTAAGGTCTTTGCTGCCGTCGATTGTCGAGCCCAGAGTGGTCTTGATCTGAGTTTCAAGGGTTGTGAGATCTGCTGATGCAGGAGCGAAGTCATCGATGGTTTTGGTTGATTTGCCATCCCAGGCTTCGTAGGCAACGGCTTTGGCAGTAGTAGTAGTATTAACTGCTGTGTTTTTCTTATCAACCGGGGTAGTGGCGCTGACGTCAGCAGTAACGATGGTTTTGAGAATTGGCTTTTCGTCAGTAACAGTGGCGACTTCGATGGTGACCTGCTGTTTTCCGGTGTTGGCGGTTACAGATGTTTCAGCCATGGTCAGCTTTTTGCCATCGTCAGAGAGGTCGAGTTCTTTATCGGCGACTTTGCTGCCGTTGATTTTGATAACAGCTTTGAATTTGCTTGATTTTGCTGCTCTCAGGTCTCCTGCAACAGCACCGCGCAGGGCAGCGGTAAAACTCGCGCCGGCCGGGGCATCTACATCAGCTGACAGCAGAATTTCGCCGGTAGAAACTACAGGATCATCGTCATCGTCGCCGCCGAGAATACAACCGGCTAAGGTCAGAGAAGCTATGAGCAGTAACAGAACAGAAAAACGGACTAGAAATTTCGCAGAATGCCTCCAAAAAGAATTTGATAGCGAATGCTAGCACAGGCCCCAGAAAATCCCTGTACGCACAATTACGTACGATTTTTTCGTAATTCAATTTTTATGAGGTGTGGCTTTTTGGGCCGGGCTGGTGAATTCGACGCTAGCGGTGTTGTGCGAAACTCTCTGTCATGTCGTGTGCCAGGCGCCGCAATTGTTGCATTGAAGTCAGTCCGAGATTGCTCTTTATGCGTGCCAGATAGGTGTCTACCGTTCGCGGACTGATCTGGAGAGTTGTGGCTATCTCACCGCGTTTATAGCCCTCGCCGAGCAGCGTGAATATTTCCAGTTCGCGCACACCACCAAGCGCATAGAGGACGTTTTCTTTGTCTGTTCGTATGCCGGTTGGATTGCCCAGCAGTTTTTTTACAGTTACCAGGAGCTTTTCAGGCGATTCATTGCGGCTGATACATGATTTTACTCCGGCAAGCTTAAGCTTCTGGCGCTCTTTTTCATCAGAACATTCTGAATAACCTATTACTAACAGCCCTGGATATTTCTGCAACCACTTTTCGAGCCAGGGTAAAGCCGATCCGTCGTCGCCTTTGACGTCAGTAACCAGAAGATCAGCTCGCGAAGATTCGAGTAGATCGTTCAGCCCTTTACACGAACTCGAAGACCCGGTAACGGGTATTCCGGCAAGGTAAAACAGGCCTTCGAGTGCATTGAGCAATTGTTTATCACTGTTCAGAATAAGTATGCGGTGATTGCGGTATGGCATAAACCTCTCAAATAAACATCTTGTATTGAACGCAGTTTACTTTAGTGCGATGACATCAGTCAAGAGGAAGAGCGAAATGTTACTGCTCCGGTCCGGTTCTCTGAACCTGTTGCCGAGTTCCTGCTGGTAGAGGCGAAGGGCGTGGTCGGAAAAGCAGCAGAAAATGATTTCTTTGAGTGCCGGGTGCTGCCCGCGCCCGATGAATTGCCTGACCGAGGCAATAGCTATCTTTGTGGCGGCCTCTTCGGGGTAGCCATACACGCCGGTGCTGATGCCGGGGAATGCAATAGACTCAAGACGATGTTCTGCCATCAGTTCAAGGCTGCGCCGGTAGCATGAGGCCAGCAACTC
>JAKJFO010000002.1:0-77267 GCA_022704885.1 Candidatus Rifleibacteriota bacterium
GAGGTCTATACCATTATGAGAATGATAGAAATTCTTAGGGACATCTGGGGGACAGCAAAAACAGTTCTCCCCTTAGCCATGATCTTAGTGATACTCCAGGTCATTGTCCTCAAGAAGCCCATTAAGAATGAACTGGGCTGCAAAGACATCAGCCGCAGTCTGTTGAAGCGCGGCATCAAACTCGATCATCTCGATACCGGCGGCAACAGCGCTTTGCATTACGCAGTCGCCAGTTGCGACAACGACATCGTTGCCGAAATGATCGACAAAGGCGCCGATATTTTTGCCGTGAACAATTTTGCCCGCGGCATGATGCATGTTGCCGCCGAGAATTCCAACGAAGTCATTTTTCCGACTCTGATTGCCAATGGTTGTGATGTAAACCAGGAAGACATCAGAGGCAATACCGCTTTGCATCTGGCTGCAAAGGCAAATAATTTCACCATCCTGCAGGCTCTGCTCACCAACGGAGCCGATTTTGCCGTCAGAAACATGCAGGGAAAAGTCGCAGCCGATCTCGCCACAAGTCATGAAGCAGCCCAGCTGCTGCGCAACCGCTTCGAAATCGAGGGTTCGAACCCGGCCAAACGCGCACTTCCAGCTGAGGTACGCACTATGACGACGCCAACCCGAGACCTGGTCGAGCAGAGAGATGCCAGATAACAGCTCTGAACGCCAGTTCAGAAAGCTGGCGCCCAGCATCCCCGGCATTGGCTATCTTCTATTATTCTGGCTTCTGGCGGTTGGACTGCCTGCTCTGGCGATTCTTACCCTGCTCAACAGCAGCGAACTCAGTCGAAAAGAACAACTGAAGAACTCGGTCAGTGACAGAATGCTCGACGACATGAACAGTCTACTGCGCGAGTTCAGCGCCGAATCATACTTCAGCGCCCGCATCACACAGGCCGAAACGGCAGCCGGACTGCCACCGCGCCATTCCAACCTGACTTCGCAGATAGTTTCTGTTCGCGAAATTCACCAGCAGCTGCACAGAGAATTTTCTAAAATCAGAGGTCTGCGGCTGATCACCATCATCTCTGGCGATCAGAACTTTTCTGACATACTGATAGATCATGACAACGAAAACTTCGCCGATTACCCCAAACCCGGGCAATGGGCTGCCAGAACCATACTGAAGGCAATAACCGCACGCGCGCAGAACCAGTCGACCGATCAGACGCTTTCGGCCGTCGAGCTGCGCATGTTGAGAAATTTCAACGACTCGATATTCGGATCCTACTTCAACCCAGTTGACAGCGACGAAGACTTCAACAGTGGGTTCATCACCAGAAACAACGGCAGCAATCTGCATACAGCCCGCAGAGTTGTGGTTAACAGCGAGAAAGAGGTGGTATTTTCTTATCTCGCCATATTTGTCGAGACGGCACAGATATTCACAGAAGCCTGTCAGGAAATTACCGGTCGGAACAGGTTTTCTGAATTCGCTATGCGCTTCGTTTTAAAGCCGGCAACGGCTTTTCCTTTTCTCATCGAGAACAGAGATTCAAGCTTGAGTCTCTATGCCCCGGTCAGCTTCGGAAAACTCAACGCTGGAGCGCATGCACACGGCAATCTGATCGACCGACTGATCGCTCAGGGAAAATTGACTGAAAAACCCGCACAGTATCCACATCTCGTGCTGTCTTCGCGACCTTTGCAGGAATTGATCGGTAAACGTCATGCTCACGCAAGAATGCTGGTATTTCTGGTTTTATGTGCTTCTCTGCTTGTATTGAAGCATTTTCAGCAGACAGGCATGCTCAGTCTAAGAATAAGAGTGCGCCTGTTCGCAGCAGTCTTTCTGGCCACCATTCTGCCGGCAACCGCTTTCATGTTTTCAGCCTATCGCCACAACCAGCAGCAGACAGAGTTGCGTCAGACAGCTCTCATCGAAGAAATGAAAACCAGACTCAAGCTCTTCGAACTCAACATCAGGTCTCAGGACGAGATACTCAATCAGAAAGCTTTCGCACTTGTCGACGAGCTCAACCGCAATATCGACATGCCAGACGAAGTTGTCAGCGAAATCCTCACCCGACATGCAAAAAGCAATTTTGCCGGAGCCATGTTGATCAGAAACAATGGCCTGAGCCTCGAGATCGTTGATCGAAGTTCGACTACACTGCGCAACAACCCTGATCAACTTACGTTTTCGCGAGATATCTATTTTGCCTCGATGATAAAATTTTTCGACTATCTCGGCCTCATACTCGAAAATTTCTACAGCAAACTCGAAAGCACTCCGAATGGCCGAAAACTAAAGGCTCTGTCGGCCATTTTCACGTCAGAAGACGTCGAAAATTTCTGCAGTTACGAAGGCTCAGCCCAGACGACGAAAAAAGATTCGGCAACGCTTCGCTTCAGCAACTTCAAGATCATTCCGCATGGTAATAAAAAGGGAGCGGGCGCGGCAGTTCTGCTGCTTGTGCAGGATATTCGGAAAGTTATCGACCAGATTCTCGCCGATCAGCTGGCAAAATGGTCATTCTATGACCAGCCAACCAGCGAAGGCAGAATCCGCAACATGCTGGCGGGCACCTTCGACCTCGAAGCCAGTTCACTCGACCTCTCGCGTATCTGGCCGGCAGGAACGAAACTCGACAGCAGCCAGAAAAGCCTGATTGCAGAAATCGCCAACGGCAAAGCCGAAGTCAGCCGTATAATCAGCGAATCAGATGCGCCACCGGTTGCAATGGTCGCCGCCAAGATCGGCGGTTATCCTCTCATTGCCATCTCCAGGTGCACAATGCAGAAACTCAACGCCGACAACAGCCATACCGACCTGTTTCTGCTGGCGAGTTTTGCCTGGCTCATGATCATTCTGATGATTCTGGTCAGTCTGCTCGACGAACTGTTCGCCACCCCGATCAACCGGCTTCTGACGGCTGTCAGATTGACAGAAAAAGGTTACGAGGCAGAAATAATAAATGATTCTGACAATGAACTGGCGCAACTGACCGGTGAATTCAACCTGATGAACCGTAATCTCAAAGAACGTGAGCGCCTGGCCAGATTCATCTCGCATGAGGCGGCCCAGACAATATCCCGCGAAAGCAGGGAATTGTCTGACATACCTCCCTGCCGCGAAGAACGCAGCATACTGTTCATACATATCCGCGGTTTCAGCGAGTTCAGCGAAAGACTCAGCCCGGAACAGCTGATCGACCTGCTCAATCGGTTTTTTCCCTTTGCTGAAAAACTGATCAATGAAGCTGGAGGACAGATCGACAAATATATTGCCGATGCGATAATGGCTGTTTTTTCAGGCGGCGAGAACGAGCTTACAGCGGCAGTCAGAGCGTGCATGGCGGCACAGGCGATTCGACGCGACATTTCTCGGCTGAATCATACGCTGGCGGCCGAAGGACTGCCAGGCATCGCTCTGGGCGCCGGCATCGCCAGCGGTGAAGTGATTTCGGGCAGAATCGGCGCAACCAGCGGCCGGCGCGACTATACCGTGATTGGCGACCGGGTGAACCTTGCCGCCCGTCTCGAAACCATGTCGCATTTTTCCGATCAGACAAGAATTCTGGTCGATGAACAGACGAAACTGGCGGCGTCGGCCGCATTTTCCTTTAAAAACCACGGAGAACTGCCGGTAAAAGGCAAAACTGCGCTGGTGCAGGTATATGAGCTGCATGATTGACAACACTGACAAAAAAGCGGCGGTTAAACTGAAAATAGAACGCAGCCTGTTTCTCAGACTGGCGCCAGTTCTGCTCTGGGTTCTGGCGGTGTTTCTGCCAATGCTGATCGGCAGCCGCGTTTACTTTATATCGTTACAGAAACGACAACAGAATCTGGCCGCGCAATCTCGCCAGCAGCTGATGGCGCGAGCCCAGCAGCTGACCTACCGGTTACAGCCAAAAACCATTGCCAGAAGTTTTTTCAATATAAACGATTACGAATGGCATTACGTGAATTACCGTTATCACTCGGTGCGCAATGTCTTTGAGGGTCTACCGGTCGTCAAGGCACTGCCAGATTTTGAAAAGGACATTGACGCCGAAGTCCTCAGATTCAGTCGATATCTGCATGATAATTACCGTTTCGAACCTGAGTTTTTGTTCGCTCTCGACGAGAACCAGGCGAGTTGCAGCATGCTTGTCTCGAAACGGCTCAGCATGCCCGCCAATGACATGGCCGCACTCAGAAGAGAGCTGCCCGAAATCTGTAAAGGGCTGAACTATAAAGACACCTATGGCCAGCAGACACCTCGCGAATTGCGGCATTACAGAGAATTTGCAACATTCAATCAGATGGTGGCCGTAGCTCACCCCTTCAATACCAGACCATGGCGCCTCGGCAGCCGATTTTCGGCTAAGCTCAACCAGAACCTGTATCTGGTAACCATAAGCTATCCGGTCATAAACAATCGTCAAAACTATCTGTTGCTGGGCTTTACCATCGACAACATCAGACAAAATGTCATACTCGATCACCTGTGCGCCTCGCTCAGCGATGAATTCATCAGCCTTCAGGCTGGCCATTCGAACGCGCGAAATATTCCTTCATTCATCGATCATGAAGAAAAGGTCGAACTGTTGACCAGATTGCCACTCGCTTTCGAACTGCTTTTCAGAACTGCTGCCGCCGGAAAATCTGATAAAAAGACCGTAATTAAGCTGACTTCGAGCACAAAAGCTTTCAATCGCCAGTTCAAGCGGGAAGTCGATGCCGCCAACATCCTGCTGCTTGTCGTCGGCAGCCTGAGCCTGCTGGCAGCTGCCGGCCTGGCAATGGGCAGGTTCCGACTCACCGCAGGACTTACCAGAATAATCACTGCAAGCTTTGTCGCCTGCATGGCTTTTCCGCTGACGGCAATCTTCTGGCAGGGGCTGCTGCAGCACCATTCAAGCAGCGAAAGCGACATTCAAAACACCATGCACAAGATTTCCCGGCAGATCAGAGAACTCGATCAAAGTTTTCTACTGCAGAGTTACCGGCGTATGCTGCTGTTCAAATTCGTCGCCGACAGTTTTGAGCGGCTACCCATGCCTGCGTGGGGACGCATGGTCAGGCTGATGTTTTCAGACCAGGCAGAAGACCGTTTTTCAGATCAGTTCAAGACTTGTTATCTTTATGATTCACTCGATCGCGAATTTTACCGCGGCCAGGTGAAAACCGAGAATCAGGCGATAGGCGATATGTCACGCCTGTTCGTAGGTGTTTCGCGCAAGCTGATGATGCAGATTGGTGCAATGTCAGGATTGAGCGAAAAGGATCGTAGCAGAATTGGCCAGATTGCTGATTTTGCCTCAGGCCTGATGGAACAACTGCTGCGGCCAAAACTGTTGAACCAGATTTATAAAACGCAGGGCGAGTTGTTTATGAGCGATTTCATGGCACGACGTTCACTTCTCTGCAGCCATTTTTTGCGATCAGCCGGGAAAATAACCGGATATCTGATGTTTGTGACCGAGAACTTTCTGCTGATGGAACGCATAAGTGAAATGCAAAGGCAGAACTCTTTTCCGACACGGCTGACCGTCGATGATTACCTGGTCGATCTGGTGTTTTACCCGATCGATGATTATGCCGAGCGTGGCCTCAATGATCGAATCATATACGAAGACGACAATCTCACGCAGCGAACCGACAATCTCAAGGAAATTGCCAATGCCTTGTATGCAGGCGCTGATTTTAACCAGATAAACAATCTTCATCTGCAAAACCCGCATCTGATAGTTACCGACAGAATCTTCAACAACAATGTATTCGTTTTTGCCATGGCGAAGCCGCTGCGAAGCCCCTACCGCATGCCGTGGTCGCTGCTGGCATTGTCGCTTATCGCCATCATAAGTTGTCTGGCTCTGGCCGGCGGCGTAGCAAAAATGCTTCTGCTGCAGATTCCACCATTTCTGGTGGCCATGCGCGAGATCGAAAACGATCGCTATGACTGGCAACTCAACCTGTCAGGCTCTGACGAGTTTTCTGAGCTGGCAGGCTCGATCAATTCAATGCGGATAAGCCTGCTCGAGCGCCGCAAGATGATGCAGCTGGTATCAGCCAGTGCGATCGAAGCCGCCCGCTCAGACCTTCAGCAGCAGGGCGCTGCTCGACGCCGCGATGCTGCTATTCTGTTCTGTGATATCAGAAGTTTTACTACTATCAGCGAAAGCCGGTCGGCCGAAGAAGTGGTCGATATGCTCAACAGCTATTTCTCATACATGTGCCCGATCATCGAAGAACATGGCGGCTTCGTCGACAAGCTCATCGGCGACGCTATTCAGGCAGTATTTCTCGGAGATCCCGCAACAGCTGTATTGGCAGCAGCAAGAGCAGCTTTGCAGATGCGCGCAGGCCTCGACGACTTCAACCGACAACGCAGAAACAACGGGCTGTTTACCATCGACAACGGTATCGGCATAGCCGCCGGAACAGTAGTAACCGGTCTGGTAGGTTCGCAGACCGGCAAACTTGATGCCGCCCTGCTCGGCAATGTGTTGCACAAGGCCCAGACTCTCGAAGCCAAAAGCAAACATGCTGCCGACACAAGAATTCTGATCGACCGCGAAAGCTGGCATAGTGGCGGCGAATTGTTGATTGTCAAAACAATCCAGGATCCTTCGGCAATCAGTTCAGAAACAGAACGGAATCTGTTCGAACTTATTGCAATCAAGGCTGCTGCAGAATGATACGGTATTCATGAAAACACTTAAACCAGCCAGATTTTCCAACATCAAACTGCTGGTATTCTGGCTGTTCGTTTTCGTATTCCCGGTAGTAACGGCAAAAGTCCTTATCAACACTCATGAAGCACAGCAGCTCCGCAGCAATGAGACAGGTCGACAGGCTGAACTGCGTTATGAAATGGATCAGTTCATCGCAGACCTCGACCTTGGCTATCAGATCGAAAAGCAGATAAAGTCGGCTGAGCGCATTCTGAGCGGCAAACTTGCCGGCAGCAGCGTGAATCCACAGACAGTATGCCGACTGGTCCGGGAAAGTTTTGCAGAAACAGGCATCTTCATGCCGGTTCTTATCGCTGCTTATCTGCCTGAAAACGGAAAGACCGAAGTTCTGCTTTCTGATCCCGGCTATGTAAACCCGGGCCGAAAATCTCTGGAAATAATCATGTCATATATCAATGACAAAACCCATGGCAGAATAGACGAGAGCAGGGACAGAATGTACAAACTGGTCTGCCGGGCAGCATTTGGCGATTATCTGCAGCCTGGAGAACAGGATGGACTTCTGACCAGCGGTTTTATGAGCAGAGGAAAGGGTGATCGCACCTTTATCTACCATAATCATGTTGCAGCCAATTCTGAAAAAAAGCAGCGCATCCTGCTGCTGACAGTTTTCGCCGAGTCCAGAACCGGAGTGCGCGAGCTGCTGCAGCTTGCTTTGAAAGCAGGTAAAAACTCGTCGACGGCAAGAAGTTACGCCCTGCTTCAGACTGCAGTCAGCCGTGACTTCTTCTACGACCGCCACAATCGTATGTATTACGCGGTTCCTGTGCCGCCGGCAGCTTTAAGAACCGGTTCACATCAACGCAAAGACTGGTATTCCAGTGCCATAAATTCGCAACAGGCACTGCATAAGCCAGGTCGTCTGCCTTATGCCGTGGTTTCGCACAAACCGCAACTCAATCATCACGACAAAGTTTCAATCCGCGACCTCGCCAACCTGCTGTTGCTTGCCATATTTTTTACCGGCACCGCACTAGTGCGTCAGATCGTTACCGACCGCTTTGCCAGAGCGCCGGTGAATCGCAAGTTTGCCATGTGCATCCTGCTTTCTACAGCCCTGCCCTTTGCCATCATGGTTGTTGCAACTTACCGCTATTTCGCCCATTTCAGCCAGACCACTATTCAGAACCATTTAAGCAACATGAGCAATGATCTCTATCTCATGGAATCAAACATTCACAATCATGAACAGCGCGAAAAGTTCAAACGGGCTTCCTTCATTAACCGGCTGAAAGCCAGTTCACATCTGGAAGCGGCCGAGCTCAGGCAAATTCTCGACCAGGAACTCGGGCGACTGTTCATGGGATACATAATGTTTCGTAACGACGCCACTCTGGTAGAACGCCTGCCCGAAACGGGTGAAGTAAGCGAAGATGATCGCGGCAAGCTTATGTTATGGAGAGACCTGACACTGGCTCAAGCATATGACGTATTTGTCAACGCCGGCGTACTTGGCAGAGATTTTGACCGGAGAATTCTCCAGGTTCCCGATTTCAAGCGCTGGCGGGCATTCAGCGTACACTACCTTGATATCGACCGCAGCTCATTCTGCAGCCAGGACGGAGAATATTTTCCTGCCAAAATTTCTGAGCGGCAATACGTCGAGTTCTCAACCCATAACCTGTTTCGTGAAGGCAGTCCAAATCCGGTATGGGCGATTCTTGCCCTGCTGACCGACTCGCGAGCATCCTGCGAAAGATACCTCAACGAACTGCCGGGCAACACCTTCATCAGCTTATCGGATGATATGGTCACACATACCGCAATATATTGCCTGAATTCTCTGAGTCAGATCGACCGGCAACTGTCATGGCCGATGAGCGCCCTTGCCGATGACCAGATGTTGCAGGCAGTGGCCAACCTGACTGCCGGAAAAACAGAAACAGCCTGGTACAGCTTCGACCAGAGCGGCGCCGCCAGACTTTTCTGCGCCAGAGCCGTTTCTGACACACCTTTTATCATAGCATCGCACAGCACTCTACACTCTCCAGCTATAATCAAAGCTTTTCTGCCGATTCTTCTACTGATTACCGTTCTTTATCTGCTCGCGCTCATCAAACTTCTGAGCATGGTGCTGGCCGAGAGTTTCATCAGTCCGGTAAATATGATGATGCAGGGGTTGTCGGCGCTTGATCATGGCTGTTACCCGGCGATTGTCTGCCATTCTTCAAATGAGCTTGGCAGTCTCATCGATGACTTCAACGGTATGGTTCTGGGCATGAGACAGCGACGCATTCTCGAGAGGTTCATCTCAGATGAGGTTTCACAGAGCGTTGCCAGCGTTGAGTCCAACGACGATCAGGCAGCCGGCACTCTGGTTCATCGCGCCATCATGTTCATTCACATTCGCAGCTTTGAAAAAATCTGTGAAAGCCTTGAGCCTGAGGCGGTAATTACCCTGCTCAACCTCTACTTCAGCACCCTTGAACCGGCAATAATGTCATGCGGCGGCCAGATCGACAAATACATCGGCGACGCCATAATGGTAAGCTTTTCGGCTGAACGCTGCAATGGCCGACCAGAATATGCTGCAGCTGTGACAGCCCTGCTCTGTCGGCGAAAACTGCCTGAACTCGGTCACCGGCTTGCCGGTTGTAACCTCCCGCACATCGTTATTGGCACAGGAATCGCCGCCGGCCCGGTAATTCTTGGCAAAATCGGTGCCAAAAATGGCCGCAAAGATTTCACTCTTATCGGCGACGCAGTGAATCTTGCGGCCAGGCTTGAGTCAGCATCGCACCATGACACCAACCCGCACATACTGGTGTCCGAGATAATCAAAGAAGCAGCTGCACCACTGCATTTCATCTCTTCCGGCAGGCTTGAGATCAAAGGCAAGAAAGTCGCGGTCGAAGTTTTCGAACTTGAGGATCAGGGTATATGAAGCGCGTTACGATAAGCTCAAGTCCGGGCCTGATAAAAGGATTATCACCGCTGCTGCTCTGGATAACGGTCATTCTGCTACCGGCATTCGCTGCCAGATTGATTTTCAACTCGGCCACTACCATGGAAAACGATCTGTATCATGCGCGTATGCAGCAGAAACTGCGCATAGAACTACAAAAGTACGACTCGACACTACAGCCTCAAATTTTTATCAGCACAGCTTTTGAAAGAAGCACCAGCGAAAAACTCATGCAGGAATGGGATACAGGCAAGGACATCAGAGATAGTTACCTGGCCCATAAAATTCTCGGCCGACTGCCAGGTTTTCTCGCCGCAGCGAACTCGCCTGTCGACAAGTTCATGCAATTCAGCAGAGAGATTGCCGGACTGCCTCCGCAGGCGGTTTTTGTTATCGCCGAAAGCGAGCAGAACTGTCACTGGCATTTGGAAAAGCCTTTCAGCCAGTCACAAAACCATGGCAATCTGACAAAATTGCTTGCAGCAGTATGGCAGTTTCTGGAACAACGCAACAGCTTCGCCGGACAACCGCTCATTCCCAAAAAATATGAAGATCTGGCCGCCTTTCCCGAACTCAACCAGGCCATCGGTCTTTTTCAGCCAATCAAGTGCTCATATGGTGCAATAATCGAACGTTATTCCCATAAGGCCAGAGATATCACCTATGTCGCCATTCTACCCGTTCCTGCGGCAGTGACCGGCAAAGAAAACCGCTACATCATCGCCGTCTACTGCCGCAACGCATTTTCCCCGCAATTCATGCTGCAGAAAACCACCAGAGGCTTTTCCGACGGCAGTTTTACCCACAAAGCAATTTTGACACCGGAACGCGTATTGCCATCATTCTGCGAAGACAAGCGGCAGATGACACTGACCGGACAGCTGCCGCACGAGTTTACCAGACTGCTCGCAGCAAGGAAACTGCCAGAGGGTCAGCAGCCGGCAATAAGTATCAGCTGCCCGGTCAAATCACCAGATGCCGACCATAAGGACATTGCTGTCAATCTGTTTCTAAAAATCACGGCAATTTTATCATTTATGTTCACCGTTGCCGTCATGCTCGGCAGAATCGGCAATTCCGGCACTCTTCACAAACTGGTCAGAGCATGCTTTCTAACCGGCATACTCTTACCCCTTACCGCTTCAATATGGCTCGGAATCTGCCATGACAACTCAAGAAAGCAGCTCGAAACCGAACTGATGCTTGATTTCATGCAGCAGCAACTGGCTCTGACCGAGCAGAAAATTCTTCTGCAGATTTCCCGCAGCATACTTTTCCAGAATATTTTTATTGAACGCACGGGCAGACTTTCGCCCCAGAAACTGCGCAAAATCAATGAAATCACGAAATATGTCAGCTACATGCCGAAAGATAAAAGCAGACTCGAAGTCTGTGAACACATGGGAAGACGCTTCTACAGTTATTTCATGCTGCACCCCGAAGTCGATGACAATATAATCGGCATGGGGGCAGGCCAGGGCCAGGTAACGGAGTCCCTTTACCCTGTTTTTATAAGTCCGGCACAGGAAATTCTGTTCCAGCTTGGTGCCTGGAATATCTCAAGCGAGAAATCCAGACAGCTGTTGCAGAGATCTCAAATCACCCAGGGGCTGATCGATGTTGCCATTGATCGCCGGATGCTGTCGCGCATATTTGCCGAAGAACGGATACCGGTATTCAACAGCATGACGACAGGCAGAGAATACATTACCTGTGGTTTCTGGAAAGACAGCCAGAATACCAAAACCGGCATTCTCTTCATGCAGTCGAATCGTGAGAACTGGAAAAGCGACATTCTCGAACTGATCAAGGAGAATATGCTGCAGACAGTATATTACCGGGACGGTTTTGAACTGACGGTACGGGTATTTTTCCCGAATGCTTATCGGCAGAGGGTTCTCGACAGCGACACTCACAATGTAGCAGCCAGGTTTTCACCTGACAACAGGACTCTGTGGGAAGCCGCCCAGGCCATGTTTCTGGTTTCGCAGGTTTCACGTATCAACAACCTTGACTCAGAGCAGCCACATCTGCTTTGCGGCCAGGCTATTCTAAGTGGCGATAGTTACCTGATGGCTCATGCGGTGCCGGTTCCCGACCGCTATCAGGCCAGCGGCATGGCTGGTTACGCGCTTCTAATGCTGCTGGCCATTCTTAGCAGCTATTATCTGGCAGGCGGTGTGGCATGGCTGCTTTTGCGCTCGATTCCAGCCTTTCAGGCTTCGATGCATGAAATGGCACAACAGAATTATCTCTGGCAGATCGAGCTGAACAGCGGCGACGAATTCGACCGGCTGGCACACACCTTCAATCATCTTGGCCGACAGCTTTACGAAAGGCAACAGATAAGCCAGCTCGTTTCTCGTAACGTTCTCGACGCGATAAATTCAGGTGACGACCTGATGCTGCGCCCCGGCGGCAGCAGGGTGAACGCCTCGATACTCTTTGCCGATATCCGCAATTTCACAACTCTCACCGAAAAATACCCGCCACAGCAGATTGTATCGATGCTCAACGATTATTTTTCGCTGATGGCAGAACAAATCGAAAGCCGCGGCGGCATCATTGACAAATTGGTTGGTGACGCGATTCAGGCGGTTTTTTACCATCATGAATGCGAAAACGGCGCAAAAGCTGCGGTAACCGCCGCTCTGGCGATGCGCGCCGGCCTTGCCGATTGCAACCGGCAGCGAAGTAAAAGCGGTCTGTTCACTATCGACAACGGGGTCGGCATCTGCACCGGCAGCGTTATCTGCGGGCGCGTAGGCTCAGACCAGGGCAAGCTCGATGCGACGCTGGTCGGCAGTCTGGTCGGTCAGGCCGCTCAGCTCGAAAGTATGAGCAAGGCCGGAACCAGCAGCAAAGTGTTTATCGACGGCAGAACCGCCGCCATGCTTGGGCCGGATCTTGTCTGTCAGCCGGTAGCAGCCGATAATCGGGTGTTCGAAATTCTGGAGCTGAATGACTGAATGGAGCTACTTGCTCTGAACCCTGAAGACGCCGTCCCAGTCAGGGCCAGGTGGGCTTGCGTGCAGTTCGCGGCAGCGGCTGAGATACATTTCGGCAGCCGGATCTTCCTGCAGAATTTCGAGCAGCTTCTGAAATTTCTCGTAAGATTCCCGCCATTCGCGATTTAGATAACTTCGCAGCGCATCTTCAGACAGGGCAGCGACTTCCAGCTGATTTTCAGCATCGGCCGACTCTCGTGAACCCAGCAGCTGATAAATCTTTACGCTGCCATGGCGCCCTTTTACAGCAACGATATCGAGCGGTCGGAAAATGAATTCCTCGCCGGCAGCTTTGGCAGTCGACTGGCTGACGATTATTTCGGTTTCGTACAGCTTGTTGAGGCCTTCAAGACGACTTGCCAGATTGACGTTGTCACCGATGGCCGTGTAATTGAAGCGATCTGAAGAACCAAAGTTGCCGACCAGCGAAACTCCAGTATTTATACCGATTCTCGTGGCAAACACCTCTTTTCCTTCATTGCGCCATTTTTCGTTAAGCTCACCCGTGGCCCTGATTATCTCGACTGCGGCGCGGCAGGCATGGCGAGCCTGATCAGAACTGGCCATCGAAGCACCCCAGAAGGCCATTACCGAATCGCCGATATATTTGTCGATCGTGCCGCCATGGCGGTGAATCAGGGCAGCAATGCAGTCGAAATATTGTGAAAGCTGCTCCATCAGCTGCGATGGCGACACTTTTTCGGCAATCGAAGAAAAATTCGAAATATCGGTAAACATCAGGGTAATCTCTTCGGCATGCGCTTCGAGACGCGCTTCATCATGCCGGTTAACCAGCCCCAGAACGATCTCTGAAGGCACATACTTCTTGAAGGCTCCCAGCGCCTTTTTCATCGAGTTCATGGCCTCGCTCATTGCATGAATTTCTGAAATTGGCGAGTGAATTTCAATCTCACCCTCAAAATCAAGCTTCTGAATCTTTTCGGCTTCGTGCGTTATGCGCTTGATCGGGTTGGTCAACTCTCGCGCCAGTGTCGAAGTCAGAAATCCGCCAATGATCAGCAACCAGAACGAAAAAAGCAGCGTCGTCTCATGAATTCGCGCGATCGGCCCGATAAAATCCTCTTCCGGCACAATTATGCCAAGAATCCAGTCACGACCGAAATTATCAGGAAACGGCCGGAAAGAGGCGATGTAATTATCGCCACCATGTTCGTAAGTAAAACGCAGCTTCTTTTCTTCGATGAACTTTTCGAGCGCCGACTTTATCCAGCCGGTTTTGATACTCTGTTGCAAAGGTGAGCGCGGCGCTCTGACGTTATCGACATCGAGTCCCGATTTTTCTGGATAAGCCAGAATATTGCCCTCGCTGTCTGCAATGAACGCCAGACCTGAATCGCCAATTTTGAGACTTTTCAGGAACTCAGCCAGCTCACCCAGTCGAAAATCGATGCCGACTGCGCCGGCATAGGTTCCATCAGGCCCATAAACCGGATGTGCGCAGGTAATACCCGGCACCTGATCGGTAAACAGACGGTATTCACGGCTCCAGACGGCATGCCCTTCGGCCTTGGCCAAAACATACCATGGCCGCTCACGTGGGTCAAAATTGAGAATCGAGCTGCTGCGCGTCGCAATTATCTGCCAGTCATGATCACGGTCGATCTCGAGCACTCCGGCCGGCTCTCCGGTTCTTGAGACGATTCTGGTCGAATAGGTGCCGTCGGTCAGACGCCGCGCCATCACGAAGTTTCCACCTTCGTCGCCAAGATATACGGCTGAGAACTGCGGGTAGGCGTCGAGAGCCTCGAGACTGATCGTCTCGATCATTTCGGGGGAATTGGCAAACGTATCGCCGCGCTCGATCATGCGCCGCAGCAGATGTCCAGTCTTGCGGGCCGGCTCGAGATGGTTGCTGGTCTGCCTGATGATCGTTTCTGAGATCTGGTATAACAGCTCATCAGAAGACTGCAGCATGATTTCGGAATTGCTGCGGTAACCATAAATGACGATACCGGCCACAATCAACGAAAACAGGGCAAGAAACGAGAAAAAAACGACCACCTGCAGGCGATAGGTTCGGTAGAGAGCTCGTTTCATCATTACATCCGTCTAAATGTTTTTTGAGATTCTAACATTTTTTGCCCGGAACCGCAGCAATATCAATTTGCCTGTTCTGAAGGGCGACGATAAGTTGTTTATAATTTTGCGGAAAAGTTATATGATTGAGCCTGATGCCGGAACATTTGCGTTTTGCTGGCATCAGCTGCAGAATTCTGTTAAATACACTGCAAAAAACGCGGAGGTAAGGAATGTTGAATAACAAAGCTATTTCAGAGGCAATGACGATTAAACTCGATGCGACGCTGCCAGAATACCCTGAATTCGTGCCGGGAATCCGGCGAGCGCCCGATCGCGGTTTCACTCTTAACCGTCAGGAAACCGAAACTGCTCTCAAAAATGCTTTGCGCTATATCCCAGAAGAGCTGCACGAAGCACTGATACCAGAATTTCTCGATGAACTCAAAACGCGCGGCCGCATTTACGGCTACCGCTTCCGACCGGCCGGAAATTTATATGGAAAGCCGATAGACGAATACAGGAGCAATTGTACTGAAGGCAAGGCATTTCAGGTAATGATCGACAACAACCTCGATTTTGCGATCGCTCTTTATCCCTACGAACTGGTCACTTACGGCGAAACTGGCCAGATCTGCCAGAACTGGATGCAGTATCGACTGATTAAAAAGTATCTCGAAGTGATGACCAGCGAACAGACGCTGGTAGTCATGTCAGGACACCCGCTCGGGCTGTTTCGTTCGCACCCTTCGGCGCCACGCGTGATTATGAGTCATGGTCTGCTGATCGGCATGTTCGACAATCAGGAAGAATGGCACCGCGCTATGCAGCTTGGTGTCACCAATTACGGTCAGATGACCGCCGGCGGCTGGATGTACATCGGGCCGCAAGGCATAGTTCACGGCACTTTCAACACGATCCTGAACGCCGGCCGCATCAAACTCGGCATCAAAGCCGACGAAGACCTGACCGGGCATCTGTTCGTCTCCTCAGGTCTCGGCGGCATGAGCGGCGCTCAGCCCAAGGCTGTCGAAATTGCCGGCGGCGTTGGCATTATCGCCGAAGTCGATGAATCGCGCATCAAGACACGACACGAGCAGGGCTGGGTTTCGCTTGTCGCCAGGACGCCGGCTGAAGCCTTTGCGATGGCCAGCGAACACATCAAGTCACGCAAAACCACTTCTATCGCCTTTCACGGCAACATCGTCGATCTGCTCGAATATGCCGTCGATAAAAAGATTCATATCGAACTGCTCTCAGACCAGACCTCCTGCCATGCAGTCTATGACGGCGGATACTGCCCCAAAGGCCTCAGCTTCGAGCAGCGCACCGAGATGATCGCCAAAAGCCCGGCAAAGTTCAGACAACTCGTCGATGCCTCGCTGAAAGACCATTTCAAGGCCATCAAAACCTTGTCAGAGCGTGGCACCTACTTTTTCGACTACGGCAACGCCTTTATGCGCTCGGTCTACGACGCTGGCGTCAAAGAAATCTGCGCTAACGGCGAAAACCCGCGCGACGGCTTTATTTTTCCGTCTTACGTCGAAGATATCATGGGCCCGATGCTGTTCGACTATGGCTATGGCCCGTTCCGCTGGGTATGTCTGAGCGGCCGCCACGAAGATCTGCAGAAAACCGACAAAGCGGCGATGGACTGCATCGACCCGAACCGCCGCGCCCAGGACCGCGACAACTGGGTATGGATACGCGACGCCGAAAAGAATGCGCTGGTAGTAGGCACTCAGGCCCGCATTCTTTATCAGGATACCGAAGGGCGCGTAAAAATCGCACTCAAATTCAACGACATGGTTCGCAGAGGCGAGATTGGCCCGGTAATGCTCGGCCGCGACCATCACGATACCGGCGGCACTGATTCCCCATACCGCGAAACCGCCAACATCAAGGATGGCAGCAATATCACCTCTGAAATGGCAGTTCATTGTTACGCCGGTAACGCTGCGCGCGGCATGAGTCTGATTTCGCTGCACAACGGCGGCGGCGTCGGTATCAGCAAGTCAGTCAACGGCGGCTTCGGCCTGGTTCTCGACGGCAGCGAACGTATCGACGAAATCATCAGACAGGCGATGACCTGGGACGTCATGTGCGGCGTCTCGCGCCGCGCCTGGGGCCGCTGCGAAAACGCCGTCGAAGTGACCGCAGCCTTCAATAAAGCCGGCAACAAAAATCACGTCACTCTGCCCTTCATCCCGGCAGAAGACAAGATCAAAAAAGCCGTAGCTGCGCTTTTCGACAAGTAAAGAATACAAGCAGTAACTCAGGGGTCCTGCTTACTCGGGCTCTCGACAGGGTCCCGACGAGGCATTTTTAACGGGTCCAGACATACAGGGCCTGGGAAACCTGATAGGCCAGGGTCAGGTGACCGCTGGCATCCTTTTGTATGGCTGAATTGAGATAAGCGTCGAATTCGGCGCTTTTGCAGTCTTCAGCTTTGACGCCGGCTTTTTTGAGCAGCGTCTGGCGCGCTTCTTCGAAGCTGGTGAATGTCCAGCGGAAGGGGCGTTTAACGATGTAAAGATCTGGCAGCATGCCGCAGTCGACCATAGCGAAGTAAAGCACGCCGACGCGCATGCGTTCGAGTGGAACAGCGTCGAGTCTGAGAATCTGCCGCATTTCAGAGTTCAACGGCGAATCGGCATGCGGAATCAGAATAATCAGGCGGCGCGCACAGGCGTCAGCAAGCTTCTGCAGGGTTCGAGCCAGATGCGGCTGCCGCTGTTCGTCAGCTGATATTACGCCGAGACTGTTGAGGCAAAGCACGGTATCGTAGCGGCCGGGCAGCTGCAGGTCGAGCCAGCGGCCGGGCAGCTGTCTGATGTTACTGACACCTTCACGCGAGGCCTGCAGCTGTAGCTGATCGAGCATCGCCTGCGAGAAATCGGTGACCGCGAGCTCTTTGACCATACCGGCAAGAGGAATTGCAAAAGTGCCGGGCCCGGCGGCAACATCGAGAACAGTCTCGTCACGCGACCACTCGAAACGCCGCAAGAATTCGAGGCTTTCCTGGCGGGCTTCGTCAGAATGTGCCTTGGCAGCGAAATCTGCTGCACGGCTGTTCCAGAATTCAGGGGTCTCCTTGTCTGAGGTATCGCCGTAGTTCTGCGACCAGCTATGCTGATAAAATTCACGTATCTTTTCAATATCGAAGTTCTGCATCTGAATTCTCCTGGCTACAACTATACCCCCTACTCCATCGTTTTTTCTACAACGATATAGTCAGGGCCATGCACAGGTTGAATCGACAGCAGACAGATGCGGCGTACAAAGTGAGGCTGTCTCCTCATGAGACAGCCCGAAAGCATTGGTTTGCACCCAATAGAATCCCTTGTAACTCCCTTTTTATCTTATATCAAAACTTCTTCAGTCTGGTCGGGAACATCTTCGTCTACGGCGTTAATCCTCAGTGACGGGACCGTTTCCCTAACTTCCATGTCACGGCTCACAGCATTGTCGAAATATGATATTGACAAGCCTGCCCTGACGACTTTGCCGTTGATGGCACCCGACATATTGTCTATGAGCTGAAGAAATCTTTCGAGAATTTTATCTTTGCTGCTGACAGCTGCCACATCGTTACTTACTGCCACTGCCGGCGTTTCTGACTGTTCTGGCACGATTTTGAGCGGTTCGGTCGCGCCTTTGACCATCGACAGCTGATAACCACCGCCGTAACTGACGGCGCCGGCTGAAGATGAACCGACGATGTTAGCTGGATTGGCAGCACCTTTGTTGATGCTGTCCTGCAGATAGATCTTGGCGATATCGGCCATCGAGACGCCAGTCAGCGAAGAGGCAGACCCACCGCCGAGACTCGACATCCATGAATTAGAAGTCATCGACGCGATCACCGATTTAAGGCCATAATCAGCCGCACTCAGCATATCGTTGACCATGCTTTTGGTAGTATCCAGGCCTTTACTGACCGAGCTTTCGGCCTGGCCGAGATAGTTGTCGAGCACATCGACGCCGGCTTCCTTTTCTGCAAGCAACCCGCTGACAAATCCCTTTGTCAGGCTGGCGAACTCTTCAGCAAGTGTCTGGCTCATGCCGCCGATATCACCGCTGACTCTGATGAACACTGTGAAACGATACATTGCCGACCGGTTTACCTCTGGCTCGATGTCGACTGCAGTGGTATCATCACTCCTGGTAGTATCAGCAGCGTCAGTTACAGTGACACCTGTGCTGCAGTTCGCGCAGCCGGCTTCTGATGCCTTGTCTTCGATAGCAGTCTTGACCACCTGGTCGAATCCTTCCTTCTCAGGTGCCGTTTCTTTGGTGACAGCAGCAGAAGGACTATCATACATTTTCGCGACAACATTGATTGCAGACATAATGCCTCCTGATTTAACGTTCGATTACGGCTACCGGGCCGGCCGCGGGTTGATGCACCACTTTCAGCAGCGACTGCATCATCAGTGAATCGAGCTTCTCAAGCAACTTTTGGCGCTGTTGTCCATCTATTTTAAACATCGTTCGCTCCTTATTTTTCAGGCCGAGAGGTGGCTTTTCCGAATCGTCTTAGTCTCTAATTATTTCATCGTCTTAAACCATCGCCGAAATGAAGTGAAATTTCGCCGGTTTAGAGCTATAATTTGTATGTTTTCTTCAAATTGCTCGCTTTTTGATGCAAATATCTCCTATATACAGATTTTTTAAAATTTATCTGCAATTGATGATATTGCCGGCGATTCTGCTGGCAATCAGCTTCAACCCGGCATTCGCCGCCGAGAATTTTTCTCTTAAACCGATCAGACCACCCATATTCAACCGCCTGACACGACTGCTGGAAAAGGCGCAGCGTTCGCATCTGCTGCAACATATCGATGCGCTGCTCAGCCTGAGCGGATTCTATGAACTGGCAACCGCTGTCTGCCGGCCTGCGATTACCATTATCCCGCCAATAGGCACACCCTGCAACGAACCGACAAAAAACCGTTCAATAAAGGTGCTCAGCGCCAATCTGCTGCTTTTTCCAACACCATTTTTCTTCAATCAGCAGCAGCGAATAGAAGAATTCACTGACTGCGTGCGCACCCTCAATCCTGACATCATCTTCATGCAGGAAGTATGGGACAACCACAGCCTGGCGCTTCTGATGGCCGCCATGTCTGATTATCATGCGATCTATTCCCCCGGCATCGGCTACAACTACTCGGGTTTGCTCACATTAAGCCGATTCGCGCCGCGCAACGCCGAAGTTCGGCGCTTTGCTCCGTCTCTGCGCCATTCGCTCGAAGAATTCATTGCGCAAAAGAGCATTCTCATCGTCGAGCTGAACGCCGAAGGACAGCCACTATATCTGCTCAATACTCATCTTTACTCAGCAGCCCCTTACAAGAGCTATCGACCTAATATTGAGCAGTTCAGACGGGTTACCGAGATAACCAGAACATTACCAGGTCGAATAATTCTCGGCGGTGACATTAACCTGCGCCCAGAAGAGTTAGAAAAAATGCTGCCGGCAAATCTGCAACGAGACGACTGCAACCTTCCGACTGCCGGCTATCCGCGCCTTTCTCAGAAGCTCGACTATATCATTGCCGGCAACACCAGCGGTCATACCCGCATTGCAGGCAAACGCGTCGATCCGCCCCGGCGGTTTTCAGACCATAACCCGATTTTCAGCGAAATCTCATTCACCGACTGAAGCGACTCAAGCCTGCAGGCTGAATACTTCGACTTCCTGTTTCTTGCCGCGAATCTTTTCGACGGCAACCGGCTTCACCTTGTAACCTGCGCCCAGACAGTCTCTGATTGCACCCGAGATGATAATCGGCATTGTCTCGCTGGTTGCCAGCGAACACATGCGCGCGGCCACATTGACCGGATCACCGATGACCGTATTATCGATGCGCACTTCAGGAGTACCGATTATACCGGAAATGACGCGCCCTGAGTTGATGCCAAAAACCGGCTTGATATCACGGTCACCCTTGAAATCGCTCAAGATTCTTCGGGCCAGCTTGATGGCAGCGACAGCAGCATTTTTTTTGCCGTGCTGCTCATGCGAAAACACTATAAGAAGCTTTTCTCCGATAACCTTGTCGACCTCACCGCCATATTCTTCGGCATAACGGAAAAATCTTTCGAGACTGAACTCGAGTTTCCTCTGCACCTGCTGTTCGCTGGCTTCGGCAGCAAACTCGGTAAAGCCATCGAAATCTGCGAAAAGAATGGTAAATTTTGCCTCACTGCCCTGGCGCGCCTTTTCAAAGAGTTCCGGGTTGCTGGCCAGACGGCGCACAGATTCAGAGACAAAGCTGCCGAGAGCATTGCGTTCGCGCAAGCCTTTGACCATGCGATTGAATGCGCGTGAAATCGAGCCGAATTCATCCTCACGGCTGTCCTTGAGTTTCACATCATAATTGCCGGCTTCGATACAATTGAGACCCCAAAGCAGATGTTCAAGCGGTCCGGTAAACGATCTGCTGATATTCACTGCTGCCAGCACCGCAAATATCAGAAAAATCACCATACCCGACATGAAAATCACGTTTCGCCAGAATTCGATTCGGTCGAGATGTGAAGTATCCTGACGGCCGCCAAGCGTATAAAGGCCGAGATATCTGCCGGGCAGCGCCTGATAAATTGCCTGATCATCACCAGTGCCGACATGTCGCAACAGACGCCGGTTACGCGAAGCACTTCTGATCAGGGCAGACAAACGTGGCGATTCTGTCGTCTGTGAGAAGAAAGATTCGGCCCGGAAGCCACTGAAAGTCTGAACCAGAACCGGCGTTGCCATTATCAGAACAGCCGGATCGAGCAGGTCAAGCAACGAGCTGATATTTTTGCGACCATTATTAACGTTGACGATCTCTGAGAAGGCCCGTTTGAGATATGATTCACCAATCGCGTATTCATCCCAGCCAATTCCGCAGAAATATTCAATCAGGCCATTGATTCGCAACGGAAAAACGGCGAAAAGAGTGGTGCCGATACTGGTGCGCATGCTGCTGAGACCTTCCAGCCTCGAAAACAGATCATAAAAGCGTTCAGTGCCTACCGAATCGATCAGCTGCGACTTGATTTCGTCATACATGGCTTTTTCGAGTGCCTCGGCTGAAGCGGTTTTTTTGTGGTCGATAAGGCCGGCAACAAAATCGCTGCGGGGAAAGAACTTCTCGATAGTCTTGCGATACATGTCGAGCAGCATGAACATCGAGTCATGGCGGGAATCTGCGGTATGCCCGACAACTTCACGCTTGAAACGATCGTAGTAGCGAATAAAACCATCTGGCCCCATAACCAATATTGCATTGGCACGTCGTTCTGCATCGCCAGCCGTTTCGAATCCGGTTACAAAAGGAGCAAAAGCGCGTTCAGCAATATTAAGAACGGCGCCGTCATACTCCTTTACGTTGATTTTTGACTTGTCACCGACGGACTTATCGTAAAGAACCTGCTGAATACGCGCTTTCTTCAACGCACTCAGCGTCTCAGGATGAGCGAACGAACTCAAAAAACTTCTGAACAGATTGGCGTTATAAAGACGAACTCCCGAATCGAGTCCCGAAAGAGTGTTGTGCAGATTGCGTTCTATTTTCAGTCTCTCTGTTTCAGAGGCCTCACGCAATATCAGCTGAAAAATCGAACGCCCCATCATGAAAGGCATGAATATCGCAAACATGCTGGCGAGAATCAGAACCTTACCGACACTCAATCTAAGACCACGACCAAACACAACGGTCTGCACGAATAGAAGCAGAACCAGGCTGGCTCCGGCAAATGCAAGAATTTTTGTCGACTGTGCCGCATATGACTCGGAAGAGCCATGCAATCTTGCAATGACGACCGGCAGCAGACCTGTTCCGGCAACTTCCCGGCCAACGACTACTGTCAGGCTTCCCTGACGGAACACTTCGGTACGCAACCGCCGTGATCTGTCGTTGCGCGAAACAATATCCCGGCAGACCCGGTTGGCGAAAGCTACTTCAGATTCCCTGGAGGAAGCTTTATCACCGCTGCCGGTCACAAATTTGCCGCTGCGACTGTCAAAGAACATCGTCATCATGCTGTCGGTCTGTTCTGAGTCGGCAATCGTCCGATAAATATGCAGATCTGGCATTTCATGCAGATCGAGTCGACAGAAAAAATATATCAGCTGATCTGAAGAGACCGCCATCTTATCCCAGTAAATGCCGATAAGCTCCTCAGCTGACCTGAAAGTAGTCAGACGACCGGCGCGCATCTGCATGAATGCAACCCGATCAACCGGGCAACCAATGTATTCGCCAAGTAACCGGTCAGCATATTGCCGCAATTCGGCATGCTTCGGGTTGAAAAGCACGTCTTCCTTGTATTTGCGAAATTTCAGGTAATCAACGTAGACGAATTTGGCAATAAGCTCCGGGTCAGTTTTTCCACGCAGGTCGGCCGAATCGATGAGAGCGCCGTTTTTGTCGACAAGCGCTATTGCCAGTGAATATTTCGGCAGGTTTCTGTCGATAAAATCGGGAGACCACGCAAATCGGAAAAACGCCTTGTGGTTCTGCGATATCAGATCACGGAACTGGCTGAAGGTCTTCTGCACAAGCGTGTGAACATTGGCTTCCTGGCGCACGCGGGTATTGAGATGAATCGCCTGTGACAGCTGATCCATTTCTACACGGTCATTTCGAATCAGCTGGCTGTCCAGTCGAAGTGTCAAAACAAGAATGACGATGAAAACCAGCGTAAAAAACAGACTTCTGTGCAGCGTCATGCCTTGCCCCCGGCTCGACCAGTTACCTCATAGACATCTCTGTCAGCCGCTTTCACATAATCATAAAGCCCCCTGGTCAGAGCATAAACTTTGTCAGAAACCATGATCCTGGTATACGTTCCGGTTTTGGAAAGCCCTTCAAGAGCCTCAGCCCGCACGCGTGCGTCACCGACGACAAGATATTCGTGACGACTTCCAGCTTTGACTGTACCAGACAGAAGATGCCCAACCTCTATACCAACCCCGAAGGCATATGCAAAATCGCCTTCGGCAGCACGTTGCTCACTGATCTGTCGATGCTTCTCGATCATTGCCTCAGCGGCCTTTACTGCGTGTTCAGCAGCCTCGCCCAGACTTTCGCCATAAAAGATGGCAATTATGGCATCACCGACAAACTGCTCTACCATGCCGCCCTGCTGCTTTATGCACGAGGACATCGCGGCAAGATGCTGGTTCAGCATGGTAACGATGTCACGAACCGGGTACCGCTCACTGAGAGAGGTAAAAGATCTGATATCTGAGCACAATATCGCGCCAAATCTTCCTTCCATCGCTTTGTGCCCGGCTTTTTCATCGATAGCAACCTGTTGATCGAGTGATGCCGAAACGAAACGGCCGAGATTACGACGTTCTTTGATACCATCGAGCATCTTGTCGAAGGCATGGCTGAGCCTGCCAAGCTCGTCGTCACGATTCAGCCTGAGTTGTTGCGAGTAATCTTCTGCAGAAATTTTGGTCAGACCGGTTTCGACATCGACAAGCGGCTTTACTAGATATTCAGCCGTAAGTCTGGCGATCATAAAAACCGGAAGTGCCATGAGAACCACGATGAACGAAAGAATCATTTCCTGCTGATAGGCGCGAACCCGGAAGTTCTTGAAAAACACCAGAGTTGTCAGAATGAACGGACCAGATTTGACACAGGGGTAAACGACCATGAGATGATCTTCGTTCTGTTCTACAATACTTGTCTTGTTGACAGCCGCCAGTTCAATAAGATGTCCGACCCGGCTGTTGATCAACAAGGCATCTCTGCTGTCGTCTGCCGGGAAAACAGTTATCGAGCGTAATCCCTTTACTTCGGCGATGGCATAGACGTTGTCAGAGAAAATATTCTGCAGGCTGAAAACCGATTCGCGCAGATACTGCTCAAATGCCCGCCAGATACTTATTCTGAAAAAATACCAGTTGCGCACAGCGCCATCTTTGAGAAGAAAGTTCTGATAGATGAAATATTTTTCATCGCTGAAGTCGACAAATTCAAGATCTCCACGATTCGAAAGAAAATAGCGCATGATCTCTTTGCCGCTTCGCCCTGTGAACATCTGAAGTTCAGGCTCTTCACCAAGCATGACCTGCGGCGCAACGCTGAAATAGGCTTTCTTGATCCAGTTTCCGTATAAATTGAAGGTGGCATTTTCGCGCGACTCATCGTAGTCAGAAGTCGAGAATCGGTATAAACGTGAATTCATACTTGCAATATCAGGCGGGTAAACATAGGCGGCATCGATGCTGAGTCCGGCATCAGCAAACTTAACCGGTAATTCATTGATCGCTTTATCCCAGGCTGTTTCATCCCATTTCGTCATGGCGGCAATCCATTCGGGATCGTTTTCCAGACGCAGGCAGAAATTATGATACTCGGTCAGCAGTTCTTCTCCTGAGGTATCGGCTTCTTCCAGCTGCTGCAGAGCATCCTTTATGGCCTCCTGCTCACGCCGGAACGCAGATGCATCGACATGAAAAAGCCCGGCGACATAAAACACCACCAGTGGCAAAACCCCGACAACCATAAAAGTCAGAGTCAGCCAGGATTTAAGACTGATGCCAACCGGGTTGCCACTGATCATCACCCGGGCAAAAACCAGGATCCAGGCAGTATAAAAAAACAGGCGCAAAACAAAGCTTATGAATGGTTCTCGATTGTCTCTGCCCAGCTCGCCACGGCTCATTATCCATATTTCATAAGGTACCGCATAATCGATAAATTCACGCATGATTCGCAGGCCGTGATATTCGACGAACTTGCCTGGCGGCAACAGTTGATCACGACTTCGCCCGGGCTTGTCGAGTTCGTTAACACACTGCAATACCCTGCTGCGGCTATCTTCGTCGAGATACTGGTCGAAAATTGGCTCAAGCCGCTCTTCTGCGTAACGCAGCGGCACGATAACCGAACTTACCGACTTATAGCGACGGCCGAGAATCTCGCTGGCAAGACGCATCGAACCTACCCTGTCCAGCGTTTCCGGAGAAAAAATCATCAGGTAAACGAGCTGTTGGCCCGAAGCAATGGTTATGCTGTCCCAGACCAGCAGAGCCGAGCGGCTCTCATAAACCACTGCAGAAATCTTTCCAGCACGAAAGTTACGCAGAAGCTCAAAATCCATTACTTCGCCGAAGGCGCCACGAACGGTCGCATTGAGACTGTTCAGTTCGCTGCTGCTGTAACTTCCCTCCGGTCGGGACAGACCGTCCAGAATTCTTTTGAAGAACCTCTGCTTGAGTTTCGTATAACCTTCGCCTTCGAACATGTTCACACTGTTGCTGTTGCCGCTGACAAAGCCGGCATAAAAATATTCAGGCATGAACTTCGCCGGAAAGGTACGCCGCACTTCACTCATTAAACTGTCGCCGCCAATGAACTCGTTCTTCTGATAGCGGCTCAAATTTTTGTTCAATATAAAGAAGCGCCTGATTATCTGCATTTCAAAAGACCACAGCGACCTGAACAGCTGCAGGTAATTGCCGGCCGACTGCTCCCAGCGCGTTATCTCACGCTCGTTGCGAATCTTGTTGCGCTGATGCTGATTGTATTCGAGCAGGCCAAAAGGCAGCAAAGTCAGAACAAAAGCGAAAATCAATGGCAGAGCCATGCTCAGTCGTCGCTTCATTAAGACCTTTCTCTCTTCAGGTTATATTTACAGCAGCCATGGTAAAACAATTTTGCCAGATTATCCAGTGTCTGAATTGCCAACTGCCAATCTCTACCTTTACAAACCGTCAAAAAAAATATAGATTCAGGATAGTCCAATAAGGAATGCCGATAATGATTAACATTGTAAAGAACCTGTCGGTTCTGCTCGCAATTCTGGTCGCCATAGCTGCTGCCGGCTGTTGCGGCAAAAAGATGCCGGTTCTCGAAGAAGCAGGCAAGGCCTATCTTGAAGGCGATTACCGCAAGGCAGTTCTCATGTTTCTGCCCGAAGCCGAAGACGGTAACCCGGAAGCCCAGGTCAATATTGCCTTCATGTATTACTGCGGCATGCATGTCGAGAAAGACCACAGTGTCGCAGCCGAATGGTATCGCAAGGCAGCTGAGCGCAATAATGTAACCGCCCAGTTCAGCCTCGGCACGCTTTACGAAAACGGTGAAGGCGTTAACCGGGACTTTGAAGAAGCCTATTTCTGGTATAACCTTGCCGAAAAGCAAGGCGATAAAGATGCCCAGAAACTTAGACGCGAAGTCGAACAGCACCTGTCGGCCGCTCAGGTCAGCCGGGTCAAAAGCCGGCTTGCCGCATGGAAACCGGTTAAATAAGCATTTAAACTACAGCGGCCCGAGGTTACAATGAAGCTTTCAGTCGTAATTCCCGTTTATAATGAAGAAAGCACCGTCGAAAAAATCGTCGATCTGGTGCGTCAGGCTCCTCTCAGCATCGACAAGGAGCTGATCGTCGTCGATGACTGCTCGACCGACAACACCCGCAGCATTATCGAATCACGCCTGACCGGCAAGGTTGCCAGGACCATCTTTCACGAGAGGAACCAGGGCAAGGGCGCGGCATTGCGTTCGGGCTTCGCCGCCGCGACCGGTGATATAGTAATAGTTCAGGATGCCGATCTCGAATACAACCCCAACGAATTTCAGCGCCTGATTGACCCGATTCTCGCCGGCAAGGCCGATGTCGTTTATGGCTCACGCTTCGTCAGCGGCGAACCGCATCGCGTTCTCTATTTCTGGCATTCAGTCGGCAATCAGCTGCTGACACTGCTGTCAAACATGTTTTCCGATCTCAACCTGACCGACATGGAAACCTGCTACAAGGCTTTTCGTCGCGAAATCATCGCCGGCATTGAAATCGAAGAAAACCGCTTTGGCTTCGAACCCGAAATTACTGCCAAAATCGCACGGATAAAAGGTATTCGCATCTACGAAACCGGCATTTCATACAGTGGCCGCACCTATGAAGAAGGCAAAAAAATCGGCTGGCGCGATGGCGTCGCCGCTCTCTGGTGCATTATAAAATACAATCTGCGCCAGACCAGCAGGGCCCGGCGCCAGAATTAACTGTTGAAACGGCCGATCAGCCGTCGTGGGTGATCTTTGCGATCAGTTCCTTAAGAACCGCCTCAGCACGATCATGCTCGATCTGGCAGGTGCCGGCGGCATGATGCCCGCCACCACCGTATTTTAACATCAGTTCGCCGATATTGGTCTTCGAACTGCGGTTGACAATCGACTTGCCGACGGCAAAAACCGTGTTCTGCTTCTGAAATCCCCATAGAATGTGAATCGAAATATTGCATTGCGGATTCAAAGCATAAATCATAAAACGGTTGCCGGCATGAATTACTTCTTCGTCGCGCAGATCGAGAACGATGAGGTTTCGATAAAGCTTCGAACAGCGGCGCAGCTGCTCTCTGAACAGCTCTTCCTGTTCGAAATAAAGATCGACACGCGCCTTCACGTCGGGCAGTTCCATGATTTCCTCGATCGTCATGTCTTTGCAGCAGTCGATCAGATCCATCATCAGCTGGTAATTTGAAATGCGGAAAGTTCTGAAGCGGCCAAGACCGGTGCGCGGGTCCATCAGATAATTGAGCAGCACCCAGCCGGAAGGCTTGAGAATCTCGTCCACACTGAACTGAGCCGCATCAGCCTTGTCAACGGCTTCCATCATATCCTCAGAGATTTTGGGAAACCGCTCGCGGCCGCCGTAATAGTTATACACCACACGCGCTGCCGACATGGCGTCTGGTTCGATTATGTGATTGTCGCGCTGCCCTTCATTGCGGATGGTTTCGCTCAGATGATGATCGAAAACCAGATGAGCGCCGTCTACATAAGGCAGGTTGGTGGTGATATCACGTTCGGTAATTTCGACCTTGCCGTCCTGCATATCCTTGGGATGCACGAACTTGATATCATCGATCATGTTCATATCCTTGAGAAGCACGGCACAGACGAGGCCATCAAAATCACTGCGGGTCACCAGACGATACTTTTTTTCCTCTGACATTCCAGTCTCCAGTTCAACAGTTTTATGCAGGTAATTTACCATGCCACAGCGCCAATTTCCACATTTTCCAACAAGGCACTTCAGCGCCGCTTGCCTTAAATATGGCAAGATAGTAGACTGTTGGCGCATACAGATGGGAGCACAAGATGGCAGTGGATAGAGAGACCTCCAGGAAACGAGGCATTGCAATGTTCTCGGCCCTCTTCGTTCTGCTCATAATTACAATTTTTGCGATGCAGCTGCATTTTTTCGCACGCCAGGCAAAGTCAGGCGCCTTTCGTTTTCAGACTTCGGAAGTGGGCCGCCAGCTTGCTGCCGCCGCCATGGAAGAAGCCTTCGCCCATGTTCTCGCCGCAAGCGAAAACCCCGACGGCAATCTGTTCAGACAGATAGTCGAGCGTTCTGCCAGTATCGACTGCAGCCATTACGACCTCTCAGAAAAAAACCAGCGCGGAACCGAAATACCACTCGAACTGACGCAGCAACAGGCAGCAACCATGGAGACAGCTGCCAGATTCACGGTAACCGCTACCGCCCGTATTATCGACTTTCGCAACACCGATATGGCCGGCACCGCATTTTATGGGCAGGAAGGTGTCGGCACCATCGAACTCAGGGTCGTCGTTGAACCTCGCGCTGAATTCAAAAATATCATCAGCAGCGCCTGCACCATGACCAGGCATCACGACTACAAGGTGGTGGCAGTGGTGGCGAAGCGCGATAACGCCAGACAACGCGAGAGTTACGCCGGCAGCTATGTTCTCGACTATGCACTGTTTGTGCGCAATGGCCAGGAAGAGTTCACGAATTCAGCCGGTGCAAGCCTCAATCCGCCACGCCGCCGCCTGGTTGTCAGCCAGGATAGCACCGACGCAGCCAGTTTTGGCAAGGTCTGTTTCGGTAACCGGCCGGGAAACCACGTCTATCTGAACATCGACGGCAACCGCATGCAGTTTGTGCCGGCGCCGCACCAGAAAGAATTTTTCTACAACCCGGCCGACAAGCAGGTTTTCAGATTGTTGCCAGATTTTTATGCTGCGGTAAAAAGGCTCGCTGACCCCATGTTTCCAGAGCTGGAACTGGCGTATGACAATTTCGTCATGACCAACTTCGCTGCCGATTTTATTATGGAACGCCTGCCGGCCTGCGATGGCGATTTCGCCGAAGACGATTCGCTGGCCAGCATCAGAGAGATCAAAGATGCCCTGTTGCTCGGTCGCTGGCCCCGAATTACCGACCAGGCACCACCGCAGCAGGGCGCCGGAATAGTGATAGAGCCCGAAAAGAGCCTGGCACAGATACTCGAAGGCGATGTCCGACAGCGTTTTCTTCAGATAGCCAGCTTCTTCGTCGAGCTGGCCGAAGCACGTATTTTTGCCGGCCCGGGCGGCGACACTGACCTCGACAGTCGCCGTATCGATGACCAGCGACTGCTCGAAGACTTTTCGACACGAAAATTCGCCTGCTTTAACCCGCAAAACTTCAAGGGCAGACAGCCGCAGGGTGTCGATACCCAGTATCTGCACGCCCACATCTACCGTGACCTCAGAGATGAAGACCTCTTTTCACGCCTGAATACAGAGTTTTCTTACCAGTTGCCACCGGCAGCAGCACTGCCACAACCGATATTTCATCTCAAGCGCTGGGCAGGTCAAATCGAAGATCCCTCGCTGGCAGCCGTTCCCTTTGCCCATATCAATATCTGGGCCCGGCAACGCCTGACCCGCCGCCAGCTGGAAGAGTTCGGCATCTACAACCCGACCAGCCGCAAGCTCAAGCTGCGTGGCATCATCGCCTGCCGGGAACCCGTCGTTCTTGGTGCTGAGGGTGATATCGAGGTCGAAGGCTGTGGTATTCTCATTGCGCCCGGCATACGCATAGAAAGCGGCATCAGGAAGTCGCAGACAAAGACAACCATATGCGTTCTGGCGACCCGCGGCCAGCCTATCGTTGTTAACACTGACAGAAGAATCGAAGCGTCTCTGGTCAGTATGGGTATTCTCGATCGCAATGGTCATATCAAAGCCAGCCGACGCCTCGACCTCTCTGGTGCGCTGGCCGTCGACCAGCTGGCGATCGACCGCTGGGCTCCCGACGTCGAACATCGCATCACCTATGACCCGGCCCTCAAAAGACAACAAGATCTTTACCAGATCAACATCTCGCGCTGGACAACCTTTGAACGGGTGCTGGAGAGAGACGAATGAAAAAGCCCGGCTTCACCCTCATCGAAATTGTTTTTGCCATGGCAATTCTGGCAGTGGCAACATTGTCGATGTTCATGCTCAACCGCTCCTCCAACCAGCAGGCGATGGATTCATACTATGAATTTCTCGCTTTCAGTCTGGCACGTGAGCCGATCGAGGTTTTTCGCGGTTTTGGTTACGACAGTCTGCGTCTGATCGTTGACGGAAACGTCTCACCACCCGCCGGCTACAAGATCAACAGCATGCAGAACCTCGATTTCAATCCGTTTTCGCCGATTCAGTATCCGGCCGAAGCAGCCATGTTTAAACGCATGATCGAACTGAAGCCGGTAAGCCACGGCAATCTCAATGCCATTCAAATAAGGGTTACCGTAGCGGCCAGAAGCAGCAGTCGTATCGAAGTCTGGATGAAGAACCGCACCGTCTCTCTCGAATCACTGATTCTGGAGCGTCCACGATGATGAATACAGGGCACAAGCAGCATCTGACACGCAAAAAGCCGGCGGGGTTCACCCTGGTCGAAATCATGGTGGCAGCAGCCTGCCTCGCTCTGCTGGCCGGCACGACCTTTCTGCTGATCCGGGCCGGAACCCGCTCTTCGCTGCAGGGCATGCTGCGCCTCGAAACGACGCTGGAAGCGCGCAAAATCATCAGGCAGGTCTACACCGACCTCAAACTCGCCTGTTTCCCGCTTCCCTACAACTCGGTCTATAATTTCGAAAACGTCATGTACACCACCGGCGCCCCGCCCCACAACATGTACAGCTTCCTGAGTTTTCCCACCCATGCCCGCCTCGATGAGATACTCGTCAGTCAGCAGAACGGCGTAAATTATCGCGAAACCGCATTTATCAACTATCGTGTCGAACCGGCGGCTTCGCAAACCAGTCATCTGTTAAGGCTGACACGTGAAGAAACGTTCAGAGGACAGACCACCAGAAAGGTACTGAGTGAAAGGGTGAATTTTTTCGAGATAAAACCGATCATGCTGCAGCCCTATGGCCGCAACCAGCATTATTTTCTGATCACCCTGCAGCTGGTCGATTCTGTCGATGCGAGCGAACTGCAAAGAGTAACCAGTGGTGACAAGCTGCCAGACGACCGCAGCAACCTCGCGGTCGCCGACTTTTTCGACATTGTCTACCCTGAGTTCTTTCATGCCGCCTGGAACCAGCCAGGAATCAACCCGAACTGGCACACCCAGATTCGTGTACCCGGCGAATAATTTTTTTACAATACTGCAACTTTTTGTCATATGCGGTCGTATGTTTAGTGAAACAGGAGCGAATTATCGCAAAACCAATCTTATGACTGAAACCGAACACAACAGAATCTGCCAGGAAAGCCTGGAAGCCATCATCGACCGGTCGTCACCCGACAACCGGATTCAGCAGCACCTGCAGAACTGCGCTTCATGCCGGCAGACCATCAACACGCTCGAGCTGATCAGGCGTGAGGGCACCGCCTTCGCCGGCGAAACCCACCCAGAACTCAGACTACGCCTGATAAAAACGCTGGCTCCGATTGTCTCCTCGCGCGGCAGATCGGCAGAAGCAGGCAAAAGTAACAGCTTCGCCTGGCTCTGGAAGTTATCTCTCGCCTTCGTAGTTATCGCAGTTGCCCTGTTCACTGCTCTGTATCAACCGCCAGGAATCACATTGCCGCCGGCCGGAGCGCCTCATGTCGCCAGTCTGCCGGCGCAGCATTCTTTTACACTCAGTCTCAATGGTGGCGAACCGCATGAAGTATCGCTCGACAACCCGGTCGCCCTGTTCGCCAACGATTCAGGTGAAATCACGCTGCCAGACCGGTCGCGACTGCTGGTCAGCGGCCCGGCCCGCCTCACTCTTGCGCCGCGAGGATTTCATCTTCTGCAGGGTCATGTAAGGGCTGAAGTTGCAAAGGGAACCGAAGAGTTTTCGGCTACAACCCCACACGGAATTATTACCGTTCTTGGTACAGTATTCATCTGCGAGACTCAGTCACGGTTTACAACTGTCGAAGTGCTTTCTGGCAAAGTGAGAGTGAGCTCCGATAACGCCCCGGCGGTAATCCTGGGGCCCGGAGAAAAATCGCGAATGGGTCAGCAGACAGTCGGCTCAACTGAAACCGGAACAATTCCATCATTAGAAAGTGAGTAGCGCTGAAATTTCCCTGTGCAAATAATTTCAGCAGCTCCCGGCCGCACCGGGGGCTTTTTTTTCGAGCGAAATCCGTAGTCTGCCCATTATTCTGAAAAAGCGTGAGCGCAGCGTAACCTCGACTTCACCGGTAAGTTCAGCGATCTCGGCAAACGGCATGCCCTGAAAAACCCGCATTTCGACAAGAAAGCGCTCTGGCTGCGTCAGCGTCTGCAAAAGTTCGCTGGCAGTCTGTTTTTCGACGACCTCGTCTTCGGGCGTAGGTGGCGATTCATGCACCTGCTGCTGCAAATGTTCGCGCCGCCGGTTTTCACGCCGGCACTCATCAAAATAGAGATTTCGCCCAACGGTTAACAACCAGGCTGAGAACCGTTTCTGTTCATCGTAAGCATCAAGTTTTTTGATGACGCGTTCGAAGGTTTCCTGAACCAGATCATCTACCGAAGCCTCTGGCGCCCGCAGATATCTGAAAAAGTTTACAAGCTGATTGAGATAGCGGTCGATCAGACGATCGAGAGCAGACAGGTCACCTTCTCTGATCTTTCTGACCAGCTGCAGGTCTTCTGCCTGGCGGGCGGCGGCGGCATTGGGTCTGTCTGACATCAGCTTTTTCCACCTGCTTCATGTGAATACTGGCTGATTTTACGCATGGTTCTTATGCGCGCCAGATACACGTTGTTGGCGCCGCGCCTGAACGGAACCAGCGCTACTCTTTGCAGACTGCCAACTTCAGGACTTCGAAAACCCTCGGCCTGCGGGTCGATCATAAAACGCTCGCCGGCAGTTGTCACGAACTCGGCAATTCCGTTTTCGAGTCTGGCGATCTGACCCTCGCGCACGCACTGAACGGTCAGCACGGCACCACCATGGTCAACTACTGCCGCCGACCGGCCCGGCATAAAAAGACCTATCATCAGAAACACAAAAAATGCGAGCAGAACCAGCCCAAAGGCTGGCATAGCAATGCTTTTCCAGGCCCCGGTGCGACTGCCACGGGCGGGTACAGAAAACGCGCCATGGCTTGCTGTCTGTTTTGAAAAAGGCTTTTCAGCAGGGCGTTTTACGTTCTTCATGGTTCAGACCTTATGGCATCAGGCCATAACACAGTCATGACTTTGAAGTCATGGTCCAGACGCCGTCCCATTCAGGACCTGGCGGGTTCTTTTCGAAATGGTAACAGCGACCGACATACATTTTGCAGAGCTCATCGCGCCGGTTAAGCTTTATGGCAGCCTCGAATTCAGCGATCGCCGGTTGCCACTGCTGCTGACGATAAAGGTCGATACCGCGATGCGTGAGATCGACAACCTGTTCCAGGCTCGGAAAAGACTGGCGATCGTGGTGATCGAGAATTTCAAAAACCTTGACCGGCCGATTCTTGCCCTTGACCCTGATCATGTCGACTTCTCTGGTCTGATAGCGATACTTCAACTGATCGAAAGTCTTTTCGCTGACCAGAATATCGGCATGATAAAACTTGGTGGCCCCCTCGAGACGCGACGCCAGATTGACGCCATCGCCGATTACCGTGTAATCCATACGTTTCATTGACCCGATATTGCCGACGAGAACGTTGTCGGTCGCGATACCGATGCCGATATTGATCGTCTGCTTGTTGGCGAGCATGCGCTCGGCATTGAACTTGTGCAAAGCCCGCATCATTTCGATCGCCGTTGCGAGGGCGCGATCGGCGTCTTCCCCGGTCGAGAAGGGCGCGCCAAAAACGGCCAGCATCGCGTCACCGATAAACTTGTCAAGAATACCGCCATGATGGAAAACGATATCGACCATACCGCTGAAATAGTCATTGAGCATCGATACGGTTTCCTGCGGCCCAAGCTGCTCAGAAATGGTAGTAAAATTGCGGATGTCGGAAAAGAGAATGCTGAGTTCGCGCATCTGTCCGCCGAGCTGCGCCTCGCAGTCCATCAGCTGATCGGCGACTTCTTTGGTCATGTAACGGGCGAGCGTGCCTTTAAGGCGCTTTTCGACCGAAAGATCTTCGAGTATGACCAGACCGCCCATGGGCTGGTCCTGGATGTCGCGCAGCGGCACCACCGTCATGTTGACCGAAACCTTCTTGCCCTGCAGATTGGTGATTTCGGTGTCGATGAAGTTGTCTGAATCGTTGGTGGCGATGACGCGGCGCAGACTGTCGACCATCCAGTGGTTGTCGCCGGTGAAAGTGATATCGGCGTATTTGCCGATGACCTGACTCTCTTCGGCGCCGAGAATGCGCAGCGCGATGCCATTGCACTTTTCGATGCGGCGCATGTTGTTAACACTGATGACGCCGTTACTCAGGCTGCGCAGAATACTTTCGCTGTAATGCTGGGCGTTGAGCACTTCGTTGAACAGTTTGGCGTTTTCGATCGCAATCGAAGCCTGTGCCGAAAAACTTGCGAGCTTGCGCTCGTCCTGGCGCGAAAAAGCGCCGCCACGTTTATTGAGAACCTGCGTAACCCCGATTTTGACGCCGTGCTTGTTGATCAGCGGCATGCACAGAATGTTGTGCGTGCGATAGCCGGTCTTGCGGTCGACTTCCTGATTGAAGCGGCTGTCTTTATAGGCATCGGGAATATTAACCGTATTACCGGTCGTAAAAACTTCACCGGCAATACCGCTGTTCGCCGGGATTCTGATTTCCTGATCGCGCATGCCGAGAGCGACCTGCGACCAGAGCTGGTTGTTCTTCTCGTCATGCAGAAAGATCGTGGCGCGATCGCAGTTGAGAATCATGATTACCGCTTCCATAATCTTTTCGAGAAGCGGCTTGAGCTGCAGTTCTGAGGAAATGACCGAAGTGATTTCGAGCAGGTGCGACTCGTTTTCGCGCGCCTGCTGTATCTGCTCGAACTGGTGGGCATTATGCAGAACCCGCGCGGAATTATGGGTAACCTTTTCGAGAATCACCATCTTTTCGGCAGGCAATGGCAGCTGTGCTACGTTGATCAGTTCGAGAACCCCGATTACCATACCGCTGGGCTGCAGAGAAAGCGGCAGACAGATCATGTTACGGGTCTGATAGCCTGTCTGCAGATCTATTTCCTGGTTAAACAAAGGGTCTTTATAAGCATCTTCGCAAACCCGGATCTGGCCTGAGGCAAGAACCGCGCCGGCAATGCCCTTTTCGAGTGGGAAACGGATCTCTTCGGTGGCTTCACCACCGAATACCCGCGAAAAAAGCTCGCCTGACTCTGAGTCGACCAGAAACAGCGTGCCGCGCTCAGCGCCGGCAATGTCAGAAGTTACTTCGACCAGCAGCTGCAGCAGATTATCGAGCAGACGCTCTGAAACATTGAGCAGATCAGCTACCTGCTCAAGAATCTCAACGAGCGCTTTCGAATAATCGCCGTCGGCCGCTTCTCTAACACTGCCGACGATGTTTTTTATCTCACTGTCGTCGAGCCTCTCAGTGAGAATGCGATGAATTATCTGCGCACTGCTTTGCATATCAATCCTTTGCCAACCCCCATATTTTATAGCAAATCAAGGCGCTTGCCAACAGTAATGAAAAATTCAGTAGTTGTCGTAAATTTTGAATTCTGGCGGATCGGTGAGAATTGCTTCCATCAAACCATTCAAGGCTCGCGACAGAGCTCTACCGACTTGAATCGAAGTCTCACCTTCTTTGATTGCGATGCGACTGGGGCTGGCGGCAAGATCGATTTTTCCGATGCCATAGCTTACGGCCAGAGCGGTATCTACCGTCTTAAAATTCAGCTTCACGCCAGAGCCTTCGTCAATATTCCATGACATCAGACCCTGCTGCAAAGAAATATCTACAGCGGCGACACGCTTGAGCGCTGCATCGAGAGTTACCTTGTCTATCTTGAAAATTGCGTCGGCATCAAAAACTATCACCGCCTTTTCGGCAATGGTGATTTTGTGCGCGCCGGTAGTTGTTTTAACATACATGCCTTCTCGCAAGCCGGTTTTGAAGCCGACAACCTCGACCCATTGTGCGTCAAAATCAGTTTTGAGCTGAAGAGGTGGCTTGTCAATATCGCACTGCAATGTTTTAACTTCGGCAATTCGCTGATTCTCACGTTCTATCGCAAACTGGTTCGATTTGAAAAACATCTGTCCGATGATAAAAAGCGTTGCCAGCACAATTCCGATGTTGATCAGCTTCTTTTTCAGCTTCTCAGATCTCTGCTCTGCTTCAATTTCGGCCTTGTCTGAAGTGAGCTTGGCCTTTCTGACACGCGAATACAGTTCATAGATATCATTCTCGGTAAAGCCGCGCTTCTTTAACTGGTCGATCAAAATGCGCAGTCGGTTGCGTTCCTTGAAGATACCTTCGAGTTCGTCTTTATATGCCGCCTGATACCAGAACTTGGAAGCATCGAGGTCAAAGCTTTCGTCATCCTGATTCTGGTCAACTATGCCAAGAATGCGGTCGGCAATTTCATCCGGGCTCATACCTTCAAGCTTGTCTGCTTCTGCAGCCTTGCCGGCTTTGCCGGCAGGCCTGGCTTTATCAGTACTTGCTGCCCCAGACCTGGTGACAGCAGCACTGACCTTACCAGGAGGGGTTTCGACTTTCGCTGTTTTATCAGAATTTTTGGGATTACTCACACTGTTACTCAAAGCGTTCCTCCAGAAAAGCGTTCATTCAAAATTCAGCGAAACATGCTGCGGATTGCACAGCAGAAATGTTGTCCAGGCTTCGTCAAGCGCATCTCCAGCATCTCTGGTCAACTCTACGTCGAGCTGTTCATGCAGCGGACAACTCCAGTGGTGACGAGTGAACACATAAACATTGCCGCAGCAGACAGGCAGATTGGGCAATCCCCAGCTGCGCTCCAGCTCAGCGATGATCGCTTCAGGTTCGGTTACCCTTGCGATACCGAGGCTTGACATCTGCAGCAGAC
The DNA here is from genome assembly GCA_022704885.1 of Candidatus Rifleibacteriota bacterium. The sequence continues at coordinate 37,839 of JAKJFO010000002.1, forward strand.
GGGCCTGATAAACATAATCCACTTCGGCATAACGTTCTGAAATTTCGGGAGGCGCCAGCAGCATATTGGCTGAACGACAACGTTTCTGACAGTATCTCTGACTGCGTATTCTGTCCTGCAGAAAACGTCGGGCGAAGTGCTCTGGTTCATTAACCGCCTCGACAAGGGCTGCCGTGGCCGAGGCAATCAGCTCTTTCTGTGAGGCCACCGATTGTAGTATGGCAGCATCAGACGCCAGATAACCGACTCCCGACACGAACTTTTTACCGGCATACATCGCCGGGAAACCACCGACTACTCTGACAATCGCATCTCTCACCTGGGTTTCGATAATTTCCGGCTTCTGTTCGAGCCATACGACAAATTTCAGCCGAGCGAGCAGCCAGGTAAAGACAAAGCGCAGATGCCATGGTTGAGGCTTCTCCAGTGCTTCAACCAGAGTTCTTTCTGCTTCCCGGCTCTTCTGTTTGAGAAGGTAGGCTTTGAACAGCCAGAAATCAGGGGTTTTGTGCAATGGCCAGAGCAACAGATCGGCCGACAGCTTTTTGGCGGTAAGCAGGTCGGCGGTTGCCGGTCTCGTCTGTATATTTGCCGGCACCGAAGCAGCCTCCACCCTGTCGGGCGAGTCATTTTCTATCGGCACCTCAGCCATGACCGGCTCTGGAACAGGAGCCTCAATCGAAAACACCGATTCGGCAGGCTCGACGTTCTCCGGCAGATCCGGCCGTGCGTATCTGTCGTAGTATAAATGAATGCTCCAGCTGAAAACCACAATGATCGCAATAATCAGCCACAATTCGATTCTTTTCATCTTGCCGCTTTTCCATCGAGAATAAAGTTGATTTCGGCAAGCAGAATGCCTGCATTTTCGCCGCAAATCGGGCTGTCTGTACATTTCTGCAGATGCTCGCGGGCAACATCGAGCCAGTCCTGCTTGAAATTATGCAGCTGCCACAGTTCAAGAGCCAGTCTGGCTGCCTGATACTGCCAGAGACCGTCTGCAACTTTTTCACCCGATGCGATGTGTAATGCCCAGGCATCGTCATAGCGCGCATCAAAAAAGGCTTCTCTGGAATTTTCCGAAAGTGCGGCGAACCAGCTGGCGGAATCCGCTCCGGCAACAGGCTTTTCCGGCTTCTTTTCGATGATGACACCATACCCTGCCAGATGCCGGGCAACCTCGGTAAGAATTGCGTCCTTTTCCCAGGCAAGCTTTTTTACCGATGATAGGCCAATGTGCCTGCGGTATTCTTCCAGGCTCAATTCACCGGCATTCCACAGCAGAAACTGTCTGACGGTCTCGAGATAAACATCTTTAACCGGACTCTGCAAACGTTTCTGCAACAGCGACCAGTTGGCATCAGCCATTATCTCAGGCTTTTCTTCGACCGCTGCAAAAATCAGCAGCAACACCTGCTCACTATTGCTCGCACAGGCAGCATCAGTCTCTCGGATAAATTGTTCATACCGGCTGGCAACAACTTTATCCGGCAACTCGGCAGGCTGATCTGGTGCTTCAGAGCGATCCTCCGGATCGATCGTTTCGCTGGCCATCACAGGCGTCATCGTGGCTGTTGTAGACTCAGAAGCCGTAAGCGTCAGAGACGCACGTTCTTTGACTGAAATCTGCGCGAGATAGCTCTGATAAGCTACTTCACCAGGAGCCAGCTGCACCGCATATTGCGCCTGGGTAATCGCCTGTTCCGGCAGACCACCTAGCATCAGTGCTTCGGCAAGGGCGTGACGGTAAACCGCACTGTCGACAACCTTAAAATTGAGCCAGGTCAGACGTTTGATTGCCGATTCCGGCTGCTTAAGCCGGGTCTCTGCCACAGCCAGCATATAATGGCCTTCTAGGTGCTCCGGCGCCAGCGCCAGCAGTTCACCGGCTGCCGAAACAACATCCGGCCACTTCTGCATCTGAAAGGCGAGTCGCGTCTTTTCCAACGCCACACTGGCATCGGCGGGAAAAACCGGCGGCAAAGCAGACAGCAGAAGAAGAACTGCTGCCAGACTGACAGGCAAAATAAGAGAAACATGTCTGAAACAGATGATGACAGCCATGTTTTTCTGGCATATTGTGCGCAAACTCATCGCAATACCTGCCCGACTGATGGTACATACAAAAACGTGAACAGTCCTGTGCATGATATGCCCGGACTATTCGCAATACTATAAAGGTTTTACGCTGCTCTGTAAATCAGTTGTCGCTGTCAATCTGCTGGGTTGCCGAAGCCTGCTCCAGCAGTGCTTTTTGAAATGCAGCGACCAGCTCAGGGATTGATTTACCAACTTCTTCATGGATGCGCCCTGATTCCTGCACCTTCTCACCCGGTTCGGCCGTTTCAGAAGCTACTTTGCTGCCTTCGAGCATCAGCTTGACGGCGCGGCCAAGTTTTTCGAGCTGTGCCTTGATTTCGGGCAGACCCTCTGGAGTGGTGGTCAGATTGCTGGAAAGCTCGGCCAGACCAATCGTCTGCGCGATAAAATGATCGAGCTGCTGAAGATGTGGTTCAAAAAGAGTCTCCTGCAGGTTGCGCCGTGATGACCGCATCGACCATGCAATAAAGCCATACGAATTATGAGCAAAATGCAGGGCTTCGATAAGATAACCCTGAACATGCAGCTTATGCTGTGGCTGCAGCCCAACAAAAAAATGCTGAACGGGAGGCGGAGCAAAAGGTTCTGCAACAGCTGGTTCTGTCGAAACTGGCTCAGTGGCAGCTTGCTGTTCTACAACCACCGGTTTTTCCGATGCTTTAGCCGCTGTTTTAGCTGCTGGCTTCGCTGCTTTTTTCCCGGCCGCACATGCTGCGTCGAGGTTAACCAACATGGCGGTTGCGGTAAGAATGACGAATGCAATGGCTTTTTTTGATATAAACATCCCTTTTCTCCTGTCAGAAAGACTCAAGAACTGTTGAAATTCTGAAATTACTCTGTTTGCGAACCTTCATGCTGTCATGCAACGGGTAACTCACAACGAATTCAACAGTGAGAACCGTCACATTTTCGTCGGGAAAGAATCGTCGTGAAGAATTTATTTCGTCGACATTGCACATCAATCTCTGTTCACTGACAACCCCGCCGCCACGGCTGACGCGGCCATAAAATTCAATGAAAGGTCGAGTTCCTTTGAGAAAACCGGTTACCGTAGATTCGATGTAACTGGAGCCAGCTGCTTCTTTTTCGAAGGTTTTGAATTCCCATACTGTCCATTCTTTGCCATCAGCCGGGTATTCTGTCATCAGATTACCGTTGCCGCCACCGCGAATCATTACTGGCTCGGTTGCGATAACGGCAGGCGTAGTTATGACGCCATGTGCATCGACAACCAGTGATTCGATTCTGCTGGTTGCCCCGGTAAAGTGCTTTTGCCAGAAAATTTCGTTGAGGCGCTGATCGTCGACTGCACTCTGTTTCCATGCGGTTATCTTCTGAGCATTGGTCATCCAGCTGGTGAATTGCATGACGACAACTGAGATAACGGCGACGACGCTGACTGAAATTATTATCTCGACCAGGGTGACCCCGCGTCGTTTGATGTTATGACTGTTCATCTGTCTTCCATTTTCAGCATCTGAATCGTTACTGTCATCGAAACGTCGCTTTTGAGGCCTCCGGCCTGAAGAGTCTGCGAAGTCGCATTGGCGGTAATGCGGATGTAATCTTCGGTATAGCCCGGGTCGAGAGCATTTTCACGCTTGGTCAGACCAATACGTTCGATTGCGGTGACTCTTGCCGAACGACCGGCATTCTCAGCTGAGAAGCGGTTATCAAGGGTCTCGATCCTCAGATCGGCGATAAATGCCTCATACAAAGCGTCGGTTCGTTTCCCGACCGGCTCATCATGCTTGTAACGAAAGGCCGCATATAATTCGGTCGGGTGCGCCCTTATCTTGAGCTTGGCCGCCTCGATAGCGGAAACGCATAGCAGTTCGAGCTGTGTTCGTTCGCTGGTAGCGATTTTTTCGAAGTTCTGATCGATAGAACGGCTCAACAGAAACGACGCAAAAATCAGCGAGGTGGTCAGGGTTGCAACCACCAGAACAATGACAACGCCACGGCGACTGGTTCTTTTCATCCGAGATCCGCCTTGTAGACAAAAAGATTGAGACGTTCAGTGTTGCCTGTCATCTTTGATGTCCAGATAACTTCGAATTCGAGACGAAAATATCTCTTATAGGCCGTCATAGTAGCTGTAGTATCAGGATCAGGCATGGTAACGAACCAGAAATCCTTTTCGTCGGGATCTCTGGTGACATAGCGCGTGCGCAGTCGGTAAGTGAACTCAGTGCCATTGATCACGGCACTGGTTGGAATATGCACACTGTTGGAAGGATCTGACCCGAAAGTTTTGCCGAGCTCGACCGGGCTGCCAAGCGGAATGTCGCGGCCAGGCAGACCAAGAAGCGCGCGCAGATACGATGAACTGCTGTGCATGGCTGCCAGATGGTCGGCATTGACCTGGGTGAAGGTGGTGCCGCGGCCGAAAAGGCCAACAAGAGGTATTACCGCAAAGGCAAAGATGGTAATGCCTATTATCACTTCGACAAGAGTCACGCCGCGATTCAGCGCGACACCACCACATCGCCACATGTCACTTCGCTCCGGTTCCGCTTCTTTCAGCTTCGGTCGTTGATTCGAGAACGCGTATCTGGAAGCGGCTCGGAATGATCGGGAAGTCGATATCGAGTTCCCGCGAGTTGCCACCAAGATCGACCACCTTGAGATAGAACGAGTTAGTGCCACTTGAGTTACCACTCTTGTTTTTCAGCCCTGTTTTGACATCGGCGTTGCCGACACGGAAGACGTATGAAAGTGGCGTTCCGTCTGCATTCAGCAGCCGCAGCGGCGCTTCATCGTCCATCGACTTGACCGGGTTATCTTCGAACTGCTTCGAGTATAACACTCCGTGCTCATCTTTTACATCTTCTGTGAATTTATAATAGATATTCCTGAAGTTGTTACGGTCGACGATCTTGCCAAACGGCGCTGCTGCGTCGTTCTGCCAGAACAGAACGTTATCGCGTACCGACAGGTCGAACACTATGACTTCGTCTTCGGCAAACCCCGGCGCGCCAGGATTCTCCGCGATAAAGGCCGCTTTAACATCGCTGTCTGCGAACTTGATCATCGGATCATCGCGGCGGCTGATGTTCTTCTCAGTTATTGCCAGATTGCCAGCTGAATTCAGAGAATTTCTGCGATCGTAAACGTAGCCCGGTAAAGTGAAGGTGCTGCTGAAACTGCCGCTGACGAACTTCTGATCGGGGTCAAAAGCATGCCGCCAGTCGCCCAGCAAGCCGGCCCTGGAACCTTTAACCCTGTCCTTGAGCTCACTGCTGGCCCAGGGTAGAGCTCCAAACGGCTGTGTCGACGGGCCGAGGGGATTATCCTTCGCAATGTCAGCGAGAAGTTTGAGACTGCCATCGTCAGGCAATGGCTTGTATTTTGCCGTGGCCAGGCGCAGATCAAGATTGGGGCGCTTGTTGTCAGTTATGCTGAAATAACCTTCGAGGCGGGTATAGTTTCTTGAACCGTCTTCGACCTCAAGCACATACTTGATCTTACCGGCGATATAATTCGAGAACTGGTGCTGAATCGTCATTTCACGATTTACCGGCGTGCCCAGCTGCTCTTTGGTCTTCGGCTCGATCACAGCGATGCGATGACCATCGATACGCTCAAGATTGAACTTGTCGATATCAGGCGAGAGATCGCCGTCATATGCGGTAGAGAGCTTATCCTTGATCGCAGGCAGTATGATCGGAAACTCGTAACCATTCTGCGGTTCGAGCGTAAAGCGGCCGGCTGCGCCATCGATCTTCTGGAACCACAGGCGCGGGTACCACGAGCGGCGGGTACCACCGTTCTTGAGACCATCGTTCGGGCCGAAACCAGGATGATTGTCTTCGATACCAATCTGGAACTTGGTCTGGTCACCAGTGTTGCCATATATAGTGTTGTTCACGACTGCGGCCATTTCGCTGCCATTGAATTCCATAAACTTAGGTATGGAAGGCGGCGTGACATCGACCGTAAACGCCTTGCGCCGCCAGATGCTGGTCATGTCACGATCGAGATATCTGATCTTACCGTCATTATTCAGAACCAGCCGACTGTAGTCAGCGCCAAAGCGTGCCTTGTTGGCAGATTCCTGGCTGGGGTGATCGAGGTAGAAGTCACGGCGCATGCAGACCAGCGTCACGATTGTCTCATAGCCTTCGTTCGGGAAAGTCGGTATCGGAAGATCCCATTGATATTCTGAAGAGAACGATACCGTCTTGACTTCAAGGAAGCGACTGCCAACGCGCACCAGGTAGGTATTCATCGCCGACTTGTCGATGTCAAGGTTCCCCTGGGCATCGCGGTCGGGGCGATAAGTGAAACTTCGCCAGTTTTCGACGGCGCCGCCCGGCTGATGGCGCTTGACTTCGATATTCATGCTGATCGGCTTGTCGAGCAGTATGCCGCTGAACGCTTCAAGATGCCCGGCTCCGGCCAGGTTGCCCTCGTTCAGGTCGGAGGTTTCGTTAACATTGCGGGCGAACTTGAGTTCGAGCTTTGCCTTGTAGGTATGAAGCGTGCCGGCGGCGTTGACCAGATCGAAGTTCTGGTCGAGATGTTCCTTGCCGTTAACCGATGCCCGCAGATAATACCAGTCGTTGTTGTTCATCGACGGAATACCGACGGGTCTGATATCGGTCGTTCTGGTTTCCGGGTAGGCTTTGAACGAACCTGAGAAATCGCGATTTCTCAGAGCTGCCGAATCGCCACCCCACTGTGGAGCATAGGTCGTGATGTTGCCGGGCCCGTTGAGCGTAAGCTTCGGGTCGTCAAAGTCAGCTGGAGTATGGTCATAAACGGTAACATCATAGGTAAGCGTTCGTGTCTGCGGAATGTCGGTGGCGGCGTAATAGACTATGATACCGAGACCGTCGGTAACCGCCGTGACAATGCGCTGCGTGTATTTTACCGTGTGAATGACCGTGTATTTTCCAGCCTGCAGAAATTCATAAGTAAAACTGGTGCCGGCGCCAGTTCCACCCGGGACGTCTGGCGAAATGCGCCAGGTCTGCGACCAGGTGTCTGGCTTGATGATAACCATTTCTGCGCCTGAGAGGCTCCAGGTCTGCGGAATATCTTCGGGGATATCGTTCGGTCCGATGATATTGGTCGGGAGATATCTGACCTCAGTCGGCGGTTTAGGCGGTTCTTTAGGCTTTTCGGGATCAGACGAACCACCTTCGAGAGAGAAGCGGCGACCCAGCGAGAACTGATTGCCATCGCCAGAGTCATAAGCCCAGATTGTCGGGTTGATGAACTTGTAGTTGTATGATTCTTTGAGAACGAAATCAGTCTTGCCATCTGGCGGGTAAGCCGAGAATTTACCGCCGGCGATTACGCGGAAAGTCTTGTCGTTATCGGTCTGAACCGCATGCAACGGCGCCATACCGATTTTGTGCTGATATACCGTCGACAGCAGAAAGCCGTCTCTGGCTTTGATTTTGTCCCAGTCGGCCATGTCGTTCTTGTCATAGTAACCGTTACCATCAGCATCGCCGTAGATGAAAATGTTGCCCATCCAGCCGGATTCAACTGATTCGAGCTGGCCGATGCCCCATGGGTCACCCAGCGCATGCACAGTAGCATTGGTATTGTTGACCTTGTTGTAAAAGCAGCCTTTTGGATAAACTCTACCGGTCAGAGATTTCAGACGGCCCAGCAGGGTTCCGTCGGGGTAATCCATGGTAGTCTTGCGATACAGCTGTGCGAGAGTTGGCTGTGCCTGTGGCCCAAGGTTGGTCAGGAAGTTAGACCCGACTACGCCTGGATCGCTTTTTTCGTTGTAGCTCATCACAGTCGGCGAAAATTTGAAGTTCTTCGAAGAGGCGCCAGGAATTGGCTGAACATAGAATTCACCGACGAAGGCATTACCACGCCAGCCAATCTGCACGTATCTGTTTATAGTGCCGGTACCCTGATATACCTCTGGAATCACGACCGGACCAGCAGTTGCCATGAACCGGCGATTGGTGGCAAGCGCCGGAAAGGCGGCGAATCTGGCTCTGATCTGGGCAGAAAGTTCGCTGAATGCGGTCGGAAAGCTGACAAAAGCATGATGCCAGACACTGCTGCAGTCATTGATATCTACTTTTCCATTTTCATCGAAATCTGCAGTCGGGAAAACCTTGTCAAAAAAATCTTTGTCGGCATTATCGACCTTGTCGTCATTATTGACGTCGAAAATTTTGTTAAAAACATACTTGACCGGGCCAGCTTTGGGTCTGCCATCAGAACCGAATATCGGCGGGTTATCACATTCTCTGATGTAACCGCGGGCTCTGGTCTGAGTGGTCGGATGAAGGGTATAGCCCTTGATAACGCCTGCGCAAGACAGCCAGTTGGACTGATCTATTGCTGTATATGGCATGGGAGCGATTCTCTGGCCCTTGACGATAGTAGGTGTCGTAACCAGATACAATCTCGGTTCTGGGCCTTCGAGCGCCATGTAAACCGGCACATCGACCTGGCCAAAACCAAGATTGGCGAGCATCTTGATGACATCTTTCATCTTGATCATGCCATCGAAAATCTTGCCGTATTCGATGTAGTATTTCTCTCTGGCGCCACTGCTGCCATTAAGCGAGTCACGCGACCATCTGAAGGTGATATTTACTTTGGTATCACCGATGGTGGGATACCAGATTCCGCTGACATCTACCCGCCATGTCGGGTTAATCGCAGGTCTGGGGTGTATCTCAGCCAGCAGTGATTTTGACGAATCAGGCGGTTTGATCTTGCCAAAAGTGTATTGATACCAGCTCAGATATACTTCATAAAACTCAACCTGATAGCTGAAAGTCAGATCTTTGATGCCAGTGATGTTTGAGTTGAAAAAATTGCCCGACTCAGGATTCGGATAGATTTTATTTGTCTTTCTGACATAGGTTCTCGATATTGGATCCCACACAGTGCTGAAGGTTCTTATGGGGAAATTCTTCTTTTCAGGCTGCTTTACTTTGCGCAAAAAAGCACCGCGATCCCAGTAGTAGACTTCATGGTTGTTGTAACAGACATAATAGGTAGAACAACCACCGGACCAGCAATAGCTCCCTGGAGGAGGCCCGGCCCACGACACACAGCCACCTGACCAGCAGTAGGTTGCTGTGCGATGCCCGGTAGAATACCAGTAATTGATGAGATTCCAGTCATATTCGTTGCGCCAGTGCCAGTAATCGAGGGTCGAGCCGAGATTATACTCAACTTTGAGATTGTATCCAGGGGTAAGACGAAAGCCCGGCCCGTTCAACAATTCATATGAACCGATCTTGTTTGGCCCGAAGTAAATGTAAGGCTTTTTGTCATAAACCATGGGCGAGAATGGAATATTGCGCTGTCTGCCCTCTTCACTGCCAAATTCCGCTGCCGGCAAAGTAAAATTGGTGTTCAGATTGACGTTGAACCAGTAATTATGTTTGAACGGGTATGCATCAGGAGCCGTGTAGATGATGTACGGCCCGGACGGTTTGGGGGTGTGCGGCGCCGGGTATGTATAACAGGCAAAAAGCTGCGACGACGCACAAATCATCATCAGACAGAGCAGCCAAAGCAACCCTGTTCCCGGACTCTTCGAGGTTCTCATATGTCTACCCTCCTGGCAGCAAAATACGGCTCTCAGATCTTGAGCAACAATCTTTGCACGTTCAATCCCTGAAAAGTTCTTCTAATAAAGTTATACCCAAATTACAACCCTTACGACAACGCAAACTTTTTTTACAGAGCCTGCAAAAAATTAGTCTAAATCATCAATATTAAGCCTGTATTTAGTTGCAATCGCGGGCAGTACTGTGACTGCCCGCGAAACATGCATTAATTACCGCTCACGCCGAGGGTTCCCTGTCCCGACTGCTCAGTCGAAGCTGGAGCAGCTGGCTGTTCAGTGGTGGTCATTATGGTCAGACCGGCCTGAAAGCGCTCAAGTGTCGTGCCGATTCCCGGCCAGGTCTGCTCAGCTATCGCGGCGGCCTGACTGTGGTTCTTCAGATAATCGTCCCAGACCTTGATGATATCGAGTGCGCCCTGCAGGCTGCCTGAACCCAGAGCAGCGTTGAATTTGGCAGCCGAATCGATGACCGTGGCCTGCAGCAGCTGCTTCATGTTGTCATCAGCGTCTTTTGGCAGGTTAATACCTGTAGCTTTGCTGATTTCAGCTGCAAGTGCCGGATTCTCTTTTGCAATTCTGCTCCACTTGTCAGCCAGTTCGACGGCTCTGGCGATATTGTTGTACCATTCTTCCGAACCCGGCTCGGCCTGCGCAAATTTTTCGCTGCACACGCCATGCTCGGCCAGATCTCTTCTGAAAGAATCGACATTTTCACTGCTGATCGTCGGGTCGACGCCTGCAAGCTGCGTGCGTGCAGCTACCAGATTGGCCACTGCCTGTGCCTTGTCGAAACCGAAATTCAAATCGCGACAGAGTGCATCACCGTATTCACCGGCAAAAATCGCTTCCCATTTCGTAATCAAAGCGATGGCGTCGGCCAGGCGGCCCTCGGCTACCGCTCTTTCGTAGGCCTTAACATCGAAAGCCCAGAGTTGAACGTATGTCGCCACATTGAAAACAGCTTTCCAGTTGGTCTTGTCAGTAGCTTTTCCTCCGTCGAAGGCGTTGAAAAGGTATTGCATCGCCGAAGCCCGTTTCGGATTGTCTTTTTCAAAAGCAAGCCATTTTTCGACAAGTGCGAATGCCTTGGTCGCGTCGCCCGTTCTGACCGCTTCACGCCATTCAGCATGATCTCTTTCGAATTCTTTCATGTCAGTCACGGTAGTCTGCGGATCGACTCCGGCAAATGAGTTGAAAGCTTCGGGAATCGGGCTGTTCGTGGCGTTCCAGGCCGAAACCACTCTTTGCCAGCCGGCACTGACTCTGGCGGCCTCTTCATGCTTGCCCTCTCTGGCAAGGCGGCTGTATTCTTCGGCAGCGACAGCATAGGTTCTCATGATGCCATCTTTGATGGCCTGATCCATTACCTGCCTCATCACTGCAACCGACGAATTGTTGGCGGCGGCAAATTCTTCAAAAATCGCAGGATTGTCGCGGAAATAGCTCTGTATGCCAATTGCAAATTCTGCCGCCTTGACCGAATCCGTGATCATCAGAGAATTAAAATCATTGCAGATCACGCCGCAGGCTTCACGATAGACATTGTTCAGAACTGCGGTAAGCGATTCTTTTGTCACACCCTCACCGGCAGCAGCGGCGACTCCGGCTGCATCCTGACCGGCATACTCTACCCATTTTCTGGTTACATTGACCGCCGCGGCATAATTCTTCGGCGTCGAATTCATATATTCCTGATACAGCGAATAATCAGCGGCCCACTGGTCAGCCGTTACCGCTGCCCCTGCCATACTCGTTACCAACAGACACAAAACCAATACACACAATAGTCTTTTTCCCATACTTCCTCCTGTGAAATTGATTCCAACTTTAATTCCATAAACCATCAGACAGTCTCCTGAAGTCTTTCGCTTCAAGTGCTGACTAATACCCTGAGACTCCCAATGTTGAATTAGATGCCCCTGTTGTCACATCTTCATTTCCCGACTGCCCTTCTTCTGACCCCTCTGTTTCGTCGAATTCAGGCAAAACATCTTCGATGTCAGCTTCTTCCGGCGCGCTGTCAGGTTCAGACGAAATCTGTTTCGTTGCGGAAGCCGGATACACGTCCATCGCCTCGAATGTTTGCGAAGAAACTTCATCACCCACGACCTTGTCATAATCCTGCAGGGGCTCAGGAACTGGCTGAAGCCTTTTCAGATCCATGAGCGCAGTCACCGCTTCCCGGCCGATCTCTTTCATATCGAGAACCTTGCCGGAACTGGCGATCAGCAGAAGCTGACCAGCCCTCAGAACATTGCTTCCATCAGCTTTTGACCTGAATTCTACAACCCCTTCCGAGACTCCGATGAAACTTGTGTCAGTTCCGATTTCCTGAACGAAAACTGTCCCAAGAACTGCAGTCAAGCCTAATGGTGTAGTTACTTCAATTGGAACTGGCGGAGCAAGAGGTTTGACTTTAAAAAGCACACGTCCCTGCTGCTGATAACCTGAACAGTTGCTGTCGCTTAGCTGAAAATGCGCATCTGGCCCGAGCGAAACCGTTGAACCCGAAGGAAATGTCAGCTCTACCTCAGCAAATTTGCGGGTTCTTACCGAATCACCTTTTGCAAGTGTATCTGAAACCGCTGCCAGAACATAATCAGGGGCTCCGGCAAGATGCTTTTCAACTTCCCGGTCGAGTCTGGTAATTGTGGCTAACGCCTCTGCAACAGTTGCGCTCTGGCTTCTTCCAGACGAGCCCGGCCTGACGTAGAAAACTGCCAGAATCAGAAAGCTGACGAGAGACAGCAAAGCCAGTTTCCAGACGACCGGCAAAGCACTACCAGACTTTTCCTCTCTGACGTGGCACTGCATTATCACCTTTTTCTTAATATCTGGAATGGCAGCCTTCATACCGGCAGGCAATCGTGCAAAAGACTGCTCTGCCAGTCTTTTCAAAAGAGCTGAACAAACCCGGCAGCTGTCGACATGCTCCCGCAGTTCCGTCGGGAGATTGACCAACCCTGCTTCAGGACAGTTTTCCAGCCACTCTCGGAATTTATGACAACTCATCCGGATTGTCCTCCTGAAGGCGCTTCAGCGAACGACAAACTACATTTCTCAGAGTACCCGGCGCCATACCGGTAATTTCTGCAATTTCCTCATATGATAAGCTTTCCAGAAATCTCAACTGCAATATTTCGCGATCTCTTGCCGGCAACCCCTGCAACAGTTCCGGCGCTTTGCCCGGGCCTTCTTGAGGCTGAGCGGCCGGCTCTTCAATTTCCTGACTGTCGAATGAAAATGTCTTGAGCTTTTTCTTACGATAACAATCGATCAAGGTCCGCCGGGCAATGGTAAAAAACCAGCTTTCAAACCTTCCTGACGACCTGTAACTGCCGAGAGCCTTAAAAATTTTGACCAGTATATCCTGCGTAATGTCTTTCGCCTCTTCCTGGCTTTTGACAAAAAGAACCACATAACGCATCAGCCTCTCAATGTAACGATCGAAAAGAACGTCAAGCATCTTTTTCTCGCCCCGGACTATTCTGGCAACGAGCAGCTCGTCAGTAATTCTATGATTCTCGACAGACGCCATAGTTTCAGTTGTTTCTAATTGTTAAGACGATATTCATGTAAATTTGTCACTGTAAATTCATGGAGTGCCCAAAGCCGTGGCTCCAGCCATCGACAGAGGAACACCCAGCGCCGTGTTGCCGGTCAGCTGTATCATTCCGCCTTGAAACAGCTTAATCGGAGCTCCCGGCGCATATTCAGCGAACATGTAATTCGGGCACCAGAGGTCACCCGGGCTGACTGTACCCGATGCAGGCACATAAGGAGAATACACGCTGACCGTTGTCGCCAGCAGTTCGCTGCCTTTGCTTTCCATGACCAGACGAACTTTTTTCAGGCTGGCAGAATTGGCTGCGTTGTTGATTGGCGCGCCGGTCGCGTCGAGCAGGTCGATGCGAAAGCTGGCCAGCATTCCCTGCAGGTAATTTCGCTGCAGAACCGGCCCGACTTCGCAAGTTCGCATTACCCCGAAAAGACTGCCGGCCGGGGCATCTGCCGGCTGCTTCTGGTATGTGATTTTTTCGACAAGGGGGCGGCCGTTCACATCTATGCCATATACTTTGTTGAATTCAAGCTTTGCTGTATGACCGGAGGCATCGTAACTGATCGATGGAACCGGTATGTTATCAGCGCCGGCGAATATCAGAGTGCGCAGATCCTGTTTGAGCACCGCTATCAGCCGCGATTTTTCCTGCAGTATCGACAGGTTGTCGTAGCCTCTGGCCGCGCCGGTAAAAGCGCCGCTCAGAAGTTTAAGCACCACTGCCATGACGATTGCCGTCACCAGAGTGACTATCATCATTTCGATCATGGTGAATGCTCTTTTTTTCATATCAGTAGCGCCCCTTCAACGTTATCAGCTGAATGCGCCGGTTACGCGCGCCCCAGCTGACGGTAACCGCAATGCGCAACATGGCCGAATCTTTGACCAGCATACCTGAAACAGGGTAAGAATCGACAAATACATGCGTCGAAAACTCCGGCGGCAGTGGCCTACTGCTCATGCCGTGCTGGTTTCCGCTCAAAGCAGCCGTAGCGAATGGATCAGGCGCAAAAACACCATTATTGAACGTTACCTCGGCATCCATAAGACATAGCTGGTCGAACGGCAGCGCCTGCAACGCCTCGATCAGCTCAGAGGCAAAGTTCACCGAAGTGACTTCTTCGAGAGTAGCCCGGGTATTCTGATGTGATGCCGAGTACGTCGACAAAATCGGCAGCAGCGCCAGCCCGATTACAACCAGCGCCAGCACAAGTTCTATATAGCTGAATGCACTCGTCGGGTTTCTGGTCATGGCTGATCCGCCTTTTCATCTGCCCAGTAAACCAGCGATTTGCCGAGATGAACACGAATACCGGCCGAATAGCGGTCGGGATCGATCGCGTTGAACTTTTCGTTCCAGACAATTGTCTGCCTCTGGGATCCTGAGCCAGGATATCCATGAAACAACGACGAAGCATTCTTATTGAAGTCGAGATAACTGACGGCAGCGCCGCCGACGATGTGTATCGCGCCGGCGGCCGCTCGACGCAGGGTTCCGGACGAGATGAAAAAGGCTTCATAGCGACCAGGCCTGAAATGAATATCTTTACCTTCGACTGCGGTGGCGATGACCAGACTGTCCTGCGGATTCTGCATTCGAAGAGAACTTTCGAGCAGTATCTCGCCACCGGAAGCGATCAGCATGCCGCCATTACGCACGATTATTTCGTTACCGCCGCCTGCACTCAGCTTTATCTGGTCGTTGAGAACGGTCACCACGCCGCCGCGCAGATCGAGAACGGTTTTGCCGTTTTCTTCGAAAAGAAAATTTTCAGTAAAAATCTGGGAAGAAGATGCTACGAAAGTCGTTTTCTGACGCAGGTCATAGCCGGTGCCGCCATTGCCGGCATTTGCGGCGGCCGGCAACGAAAAGGCCGGAGAAAATGGCCAGAGAACGCCGAGCGAGCCAAGCGCCAGCTGGCGACCGGCGGTATCTTTGATAGATATGCATTCACCACTGATACCACGCCCATTCTGCGAGCTGTCAGGATTCTTGTAAAAGAAACTGTTGCCAAAATCAGCGACCGACCCCGAAATCGGCACGCCGCTGCTGCTGTCAGCTCCATGCAGAACGTCGGCCAGCTGTGCCGGCAATGTCTTTAGTCGCAAAGGCGGATCGCTTGGCGCATTGCCGCCTGGCACAAACAGGCTCACGGCAGTTCCCCGCATGTTGTCGTTGATCATCTGTTCAAAAACAATCATACCGGGATAAACCAGCATTTTCGTCATTATGATGTCGCAGATTTCAAGCGGATTGCCGATCTTTTCGAAGATATTGGTGTAGACATTGTAGGCAACCTTGGCAAAATCTGCTGTAGCTGTTCCGATATCGTCATCGACCCGCCCCCAGACAGGGTAATTTGCCCAACCCACCCTGTCGTTGCCGAATTCAAGAGAGAAGTTCGGAGGATTGACCTGGCGATTGGCATTGATCGGGAAGTATGGGAAAAAATATTTGACCGGCTTAACCGCATTGACCGGGCTGTCGAGCTGACGCAGCCAGTCTCCGGGCGGGGTCTGGTCCAGTGCTGTCTTCATGTCATCGTCGATCTGCGCGATATTGCCAACCTGCAAAAATCGCAGCCAGGCGCCCAGCATGATGGTAGGCGAGCGGCGGTCAGCTATCTGCGAAGAACTGAGCGGAAACATGTCGCCCATCGGCAATATCAGAGAAGAATGTACCGACTCAAGACTCGCCGCAGTATCGCCCACCTGATGCTGCGGATGCTCGTAATAGCTGACGAGCAGGTGATACAATGACACCGCTTCAAGCAGTTCGCGACTCATCGACATCAGACCGAACCTCGTCTGCCAGGCCATCCAGCCGCGCAGATTCGTGCCATCGCCGTCGACCAGACCTGAGGCCGGCATATTTATACCACCGCTGTTCGGAAAAAAGTTGCTCCAGGGCGGGCTGGTCGGCGAATCGTCGCGCAGCAGATAATAAAGCTTGCTGCGGTCAGAAAGCATGTAACTGCCGCCGTAAAAGAGATGAAATTTGTTCTGAAAAGCAGATGGCAGGGTTGCGTGATTGGCGGCGATCTTTACATCGCCATGCATAGGCTGAAAAATGTAGTATTGCAGAGGGCCGCTGTCGGGGCTGCGGCCAAAAAACACCCAGCCGCGCTTGAGCAGGTCGATACTGGCCCAGTCTGTCGGAATCGGTGGAGCCACCGAATCTTCGGGAATGGCAGACGTATTGCATACCCTGTTTTCGTCATCCGAATGATGAATAAGCGTCAGCGGGTTGTTAAGGGCATTTGAATCTGGCTCGACAAAGCCGAACGAGTCGAGAAAAGGCGGACTCACGCGCGATGAATTGCGCAACCGGTTCCAGTCGTAGTCGATTCCGTTCTTTTTCTCTCTGACAAATAGAGTGAATTTGCCGAACACGCTCGGCAGAATGTTGATCGCCTTGATGTCGCGCACGACCACGAACTTGCGGCGAAAGCCACGAAAATCAGCTTCGATTTCTGCCTTGAGCAGCCCGAAAACATCAGTCGGATCAGGGTATATCTGCCCCTGCGTCTTGGGGTCAAAAGCGGCTGGCGGCACCGCGACCGGCGTAAAAAGCGGGGTTATGCCAGACAGGGTCAGCGTGACCTTTTTAATGACTTCGATTCCATCGTAACTGTCGCGCAGAAAATTGATAAAAGGCAGCTGCGTCGCTGTCAACTGCATACTGACCGTATCGGGAGCAGAAGTTCCCGTATCGCGCAACCTCGCGAAGATAAGATTGGCCGGATCTTCAGGGTTGTCCTGCAGCCAGCGGAAAGCCTCTTCGGCGACTCCTTCGGAGGCCTTGGTTACCAGATCGTTCCAGTAAACGCGATGCGCGCGCAGAGCTTCCTGCCTGACATGTGACTGATAGGCCACAACCATGACGATCATGATCGGAATCAGAACCGCCGCCAGCCCCAGCATAAAGCCTCTATTACCGGACTTTACCCCTCTTAAATCCGCCAGTAAACGATCCAACCGGATACCTCATTCAAGAACGTTCTAACTTCTACCAGAATACTATAACGATAATTGTCGTAAAATGTCATCAAAATCGTCGGGGCAACGACAAAAGCCTGTCTAATCAGCTATTGCAAGACCGATGCTTCTCAACACACCCCCAATACCATATCGTTACTGTGTACTGGATTTTAGTTGGAGTTACTGCTATCCTTTCTGCTAACTCAAAGGGAAAGGCCAAAATAGATGAAAAAAGTAGACAAGCTGTTCAAGAACGCTACAGTTCTCACTGTAGACGAAAAGTTCAATCAGTATTATCCCGGCGCGGTGGCCGTGTCAGGCGACTCGATTGTCGCAGTCGGCAGCCAGGAAGATATCTGCAAGGAATATGAAGGCGCCGAAATCATGGATTGCCATGGTAAGATCCTGATGCCCGGCCTGATCAACGGTCACACGCATGTGCCGATGACTTTGCTGCGCGGTCTCTCAGACGACCTGCGCCTCGATGTCTGGCTGATGGGTTATATCATGCCGGTAGAACGTGAATTTGTTTCGCCCGAATTCGTCACTCTCGGCACCAAACTCGCCTGCGCCGAAATGATCAGATGCGGCACCACCACCTTTGCCGACATGTATTATTTTGAGGAAGAAATCGCCAAAGCGACTGCCGACGCCGGCATGCGTGCCATCTGCGCCGAGAGCGTTCTCAAGTTTCCCTCACCTGATGCACAGTTTTACGAAGAAGCGCTTACCCGCACCCGCAGCTTCATCGAAGAATGGAAAAATCACCCGCTCATCGTTCCGGCCATCGCTCCGCACGCACCGTATACCTGCACTCCTGAAATCCTGCAGGCCTGCTCAGCCATTGCACGTGAATTCGACGTGCCGCTGATGATTCACATCGCTGAAACAGCTTTCGAAGTAGATCAGCTGCGCGAAGAACACGGCGTGCCGGTCGTTCCTTACCTCAAGCGCCATCACCTGCTCGACGCCAAACTGATCGGTGCCCACCTCGTTCACATCGATGAGGGCGAAATCCGCGATCTGGCCAAGTATGGCTGTGGCGGCGTTCACAACCCGTCTTCAAACCTCAAGCTAGCTTCGGGCGCGGCACCCGTTGCCAAGATGGTCGAACTCAACATGAACGTCGGCATCGGCACTGATGGCCCGGCTTCGAACAACGATCTCGACATGTTCGAAGAAATGCGCCTGACCTCGTTCCTGGCCAAACTCAAATCTGGCGACCCCACCACTCTGCCCGCCAAAACTGTAGTTTACATGGCCACCCGCGGCGGCGCCAAAGCCCTGCACATGGACAAAATCACCGGTTCGATCGAACCCGGCAAGCGCGCAGACATCATTCTCGTCGACCTGCAGCCCGTACACAATGCGCCGCGATTCATGCGTGATCCAGACGGTGCTTACGCTCAAATCGTTTATGCCAGCAAATCAAATGACGTAACTCATGTCATGGTCAATGGCAAATGGCTGATGAAAGAACGCCAGCTGCTTACCGTCGATGAATCTTCACTGCTCGAAGAAGCCAAAGTATTCGCCGCCAAGGTCGATAAATTTTTGAGCGAACGCGAACAGTCACTGCTCTCCAAGCTCGTCGCCATCGGCGGCGCCACCCAGGAAGAAAGCTTCGAAGTGCAAACCAAGGTCAAGGTCGATGATATCACCCCGATTCTCGAAAAAATCAACCTGCCCGAAATCGTTATCGAACAGAAGAAGCACTACAAGCAGTTCGACACCTATTTCAAGTTCAACAACAGCGACGAGATGATCCGCTATCGAGAAGACGAACTGCTTGACGAAAAAGGCAACGTCAAGAGCGTGCGCCCGCGCCTGACCATGATTGGCGACAGTAAGAGCGGCGTTCACCCCGAAAGCAAGGTTCTGCTCTCGCGCAGCCGCTACATCGCCCAGGCCGGCAATTCGCTGCGCTTCTACCGCGAATATTTCCGACCCGACTCGATGTTCGAAATTCAGAAAGACCGCCTGCGCTTCCACGTGCAGTTCAAGGGCATCAAGTTCTTCATCAACGTCGACACCATGGTACAGCCCGAAATCGGCAAATTCGTCGAAGTCAAGAGCAAGACCTGGAGCAAGATCGACGCCGAACAGAAAACCCGCCTGATCGCCTCCCTGCTCGCATTCCTCGGCCTCGAATCGCAGTCCGCCATCCATCAGGACTACCACGAACTCAAAAACTGACCGAAAAATAAAATCAACAGGGAAATGACATCCCGTAGTGATCGGTCGCGACCGATCCCTACGGGATTTTTTATCTAACCGATGTCCTGCAAATGTTCGACTACTGCGGGAAATGAGGGGCAGCTCACCGTTCTGGTTGTCGATGAACCAAAGCCATAGCCCGCATGGATAAAGTCTATGCCGGCAAGTTGTGCGGCTCTTTCGTCTCCGGCAGTGTCGCCCACATAGACCGGTTTTTTTAAGCCAAACCGGCTTATCAACCTGGCGAACATCTCGTGCTTCGGTTGCCCTGACATGCCATGGCAGTCGTAGCCGGCCAGCAATGGTTTCATGCCCGAAAACTGTAGAAAAAGCTTCATATACCAGTCCTGGCAGTTGCTTACCAGAAAAATTCTGTGTGAGCCGGCAACTGTTTGCATACCTTCGAGGACGCCAGCATAAAAGGTTCCGCCGGCTGATTTGACAACCTCGATTTCGCAGGTATTCAGCGTTTCCAGCAGATCCGGATACTTCTCTCGCAGCCCGGGTAAAAGAATGTCCACGCACTTTTCGTAAGGATTGCCGGCTACGCTCTCTATCTGCTCTACGGTTATTTCTATGTCGATGCCAAGTTTTGCAAGACCGGCATTCCAACCGGTTGCGCTTGCCTGACTCGCGTTCCAGAGTGTTCCATCAATATCGAATATTACTGCGTCATGTTTCATTTTGTGTAGAAACTCTATATTACGAATTCTCTGAAATGTAAAGTAAGCGCCTGTCGAGTCAGCAATTCTCGGTCAATAATTGTCATTGCGAAGGGCGAAGCCCTGAAGCAATCTTATTGGCAATAGGATTGCTTCGCTTCGCTCGCAATGACGAAAAGTACAAACGCTTTACACACAGTCTTTATTGATGACAGTTTTGCTCACCGAGTATTACTACTGTCGTGTTTGCCCTTCTGTGTTATATTTAGCGCTGACGAATGACAATAACTGATGAATGCAGACAAAAGGAACAAAAGTGGACGGAAAAAAAAGAGCAGATGTAAAACCAGGGCAGACCGTCAAAATCATCCTGAAACAGGACCAGCGCACAGGGAAGCTGACGGAGGGCGTTGTACAGGACATTCTGACCAATTCGCCGTCGCATCCCTATGGCATAAAAGTTCGCCTGACCAGCGGTGAAGTCGGCCGCGTTCAGGAAATCTGCCCGGCAGAGAAATCCTGACTTAGAGTGGCTTCATCTTGCGGGTTTCTGGCTTTGATTCTCCGGCAGCCATTGATTTTTCACGTTTGAAACTGTTGAGGAAATCGGCAATCTTGTCTTCAAATATGCCAACCGGGCGTTTTTCCATCGAAGGTACCCGATCGGTTTCGTTGCCTATAAAATAAAGGGCCGGATGAAACTCATAGCGTGTGCGGGTCAAAGTGACTGCAAAACCGACAACTTCGTTTTCGTCGTAAGTGAATTCGCTTGCCGAAGGAGATGTCGCCAGCTGAACGCGGGTGCCGTCGGCACAGCGCACGGGTTTGCCTTCGTTCGGCTCAGCAAAGGGGAAAAACAGCTGCTGCCCATCTTCGAGTTCAGCCAGCAGGTCTTTCCAGGTCGGGGCTTCCGGGTTGCCACGCTTCGCAATATTGTCTTTTTCGCGCCAGATGTAATCTGAAAGCACCATGTCGGTGGTGGCGATGCGCTTAAAATGCGCCAGCATGCTCTTCACGAAATCTTGAAAGTCAAAATCGGCCTTTTCATATTTCCAGGTAACCATGTTTTCCTCCGTTATTTGTGGCAAAGCTTCCGTCGCCATGCCCTCTCGCAAATTTTCTGCCGCCGGCGTTTAAACCCGGTCGCTAAATACAATTTACGCCGCTTCCACAATCTTTGCAATCACCAGAAAATTTTCATCATTCCCGGTGAAAAACGAAGTCGCAGAATCCCCTTTTCGATGTCTGGTTAAATCTCCCAAAAGATCTGCGCCAATCTGTGTAATCTGCGGTTCCTAAGTTTGGCAGAGAATCAGCTCACCAGGCGAAGTCGTGGCGTTGGGGGTAGTCGAATTTGTGTTCGTAGTGCCAGGGTGAGTTCTTTTTGGGACAGAAGACCTGTTCGACTTCGGCGGTGATCGTCGCGTCGCGCGGCAGCCCCTTGAGGGCCATCTGGCTGGAGCCGCGTGGATAAAATTTCCAGACGTCACTGGTGTATGGGCGCAGACCGCCGTTGGCGATATGCCTGAAACGATCGGTAAAAAGTCTGAATCGGCCTTTGTCGGCACTTACCGTGACCTTGATATAGGCCTGGGTTATCGTTTCGGGTGAGTTGTTGAACACCTTCATCTTGACGAACGGGTCGTAGTTCGCTCGCGAATAAGGATCGGCGGCAAACTCGACGCTGATAATCTCGAGCAGGGAAGGTTCGACGAAACCGTAACGCGTATCGGCATCAACCGCGCGATACGTCCAGCCGACCGCTATAACCAACACAGAAAACACGATAATCAGCAATTTGTGCATAAGCCACCCGTTTTTGTCAGAAAATCCACGAACGCTCAACCTTTTCACGCCAATTATCGGCTCATGCCGACAATTCTTTTACCCGATCCTTGTCCTGGAAATTCTACAGGGTGATAACTCAAAAAATTACCATTAACCATAACAAAGGGCGTAGGCGGGCATCTCATAAGCGCAAGCTTGTGAGCCGAGCACTTTTGACTCAAAAGGCTCCAGCAATCGAGAAGTCGATGAGGCGAATCGCTGGAGCGTTGAGTCCCTAAAGGGATCCGCATCTCTAACGGCTGAAGCCGTAAGAGATGCCTAATCCCGCCGAGAGCCCGGGTTCAAGATGTAAAATATGAATTTTAAACTGAAAGAGCGATTTCTCTTAAAGTTTTCATGCGGTTTGTCTGGGCGTTTCGGGTTGGTGATTTTTTTTGTATAATGTATGGGTATGGAGAAAACTATGTACATAATCAGATCAGTCAGATGTATCCTGCCCGCGATAGTGCTGGCAGTTCTCGTTTGTGCGGCACCGGCTGAAGCCGCGCGCGGCAACCGCATCGACGCCACCCATATTCTTGCCCGCGAAATCGAACTGCCCGAACGCAGCAGTCCGGCTATGGGACCTATAGCCGGCGTTTCTTATGC
Source organism: Candidatus Rifleibacteriota bacterium (assembly GCA_022704885.1). Next base: position 60,361 of record JAKJFO010000002.1, read on the forward strand.
TGACATCAACCCCGAACTCTCTGCCAGCCGCGCGCCGGTTAAATCGCTCGGCCACAAGGAACAGTTCTGGGTCAGGAATATGGCCAACAGCCAGTTCGACAGGGTAACTGCGATCTTGCGCGCTGTCGGCAAGAGCTGCTACGTTTATGTCGAAGATACCCAGAGCGTCAAGCAATCTGCCATAGATCGTGTACAAAAAGAATTCGACCAGAAGATCTATCCGGTAACCACCGGCCATTTCGGTTACGAAGCACGCCCGGGCCTCGATGGCGAAGACCGCATCACCCTGCTCATGCTCGACATCCAGGATGGCTACCAGAACCCTGACGACGGCTATGTCGCCGGTTACTTCTTTGCCGGAGACCAGATGCTGCAGTCTGAATTTCCGACGCACAGCAAGACCAAAAGTAATCAACGTGAAATTCTGTACATCGACACCTACCCCTGCGACCCCGAAGCCGACGACTATCTTGAGATAGTCGCACATGAATTTCAGCACATGATCCATTACAACCAGGACAAAGACGAAGTCTCCTGGGTAAACGAGGGCTGTTCGCAGATCGCCCCGGTTTTCTGCGGCTTCACGCCACCGGGCCATTACAAACTGCTCAAAGAAGACCCCGATCGCAGCCTCAACAACTGGGCACAATGGAACCCGATGCCCGATTATGGGCAGGTCTACCTCTGGAACCAGTATATAGTCGACCGCCTGCTGCACGACAGCAAAAGCCGCACCAGCTTCTTCAAGGCACTGGCCGGCTCGAAACGCAAAAGTATCGGCGGCTACATCGATGCGCTCAAACCCTTTGCAGTATCGTTCAGCGACCTGTTTACCGATTTTGCGATTACCAACCGCATCAATGATTCGAAACTGGTTGATGGCCGCTTCGCCTATCGCCAGTCGGTGCTCAAAAAGTTCAAGCTGCCACCAACCCGGCATATCAATACGATTCCGTCGAAGGTCAGTGAAAGTGTCTATGTCTGGGGTTCAGACGCCTTCTTCACCGACATCGCCAACGTCTCAGGAAAGCTCAAAGTTTCGTTTTCAGGCTACCGCAGAGCGATCGGCCCAACTCACCCCTACTTCAGAGTCGCCACGATCGAACAGGATTCAACCGGTATCAAAGCGCCCAAAATCGGCTTTTTCAAGCTCGAGGTCAATCCGGCTGACAAAAACCGGCTGATCGGCAGCTTCGAAATAAACTGCAACAATCAGTATGACAGCCTGACCACCATCGTCATGGCCCTTGCCCCCGAAAACATCGAAGACAAGGAATACATGCCGGCATCAGGCTTCATTTACGATCTGATTTTCGAAGCCGACCGGCCGATCAGTAATATTGCAAGAGCGGCGCACAGCGTCGATATGCAGGCGTTTGCCGAGGCAATCACGCAGGTCTCTGACACGCAGAGCGAAGCAGCTTTCAGATTGCGCGAACACTACGCCAACCTGCTGATCAGAACCATTCAACGCGATGCTGACCGTGGCTCTCTGCAGACCGTCGATAATTTTATCGAATCAGCCGGCGACCAGAAAGCATTTGCGCCTTTCGCCCGCGACATCTCAGGCATGCTGATGTTTCTGAAAAACCAGCAGAGCAGTTCGATTCCAGATGAAGATCTGCAGAACCGCATCGACTTTCTCAATCAGCTGGTGCACCAGCGCTGATCAGACTGCGACCTCGATGCGTATGCGCGTCGAACCGCCTTCGCTGCTTTCGCTGATATTCGTCACATTGCCGATCTGCGCTGCCTTTGTTTTGATGGCTTCGCGGTAGGTTTCCTTAAGCGCTGCATTCAGCACCTTGCGGGCAGCCATGGCGAGATCGCGTAACTGCGCAGCCATCTGCCCGGCCAGTCTGCTGTCGGCATATTCACTCATTCTGCCACCGATCTGTTCGCCTTTCGCCAGCGCATCAGCGATCTGCTCGTTGACACTGGACAGAATCTCTTCATAGACGCTGGTTTCGTATTCTTTCGGCACCTCGATCCTGAGCCGCAAAACGTGGTTCTCGAGATCGATGAGAGCAGTCTGACCTTCTTTACAAGGCACAGCGATCTTACCACCGCTCTCGCTGCAACCGGCAGCAAGCAGCGACTTCTTTAACAGTTCCTGCATCTGATCGGCAGGAAGAATCTGCATGACGTCGAATGGCATCGAAAAGCTGCCGAGCTTGTCGAGCCTGTCGTTGCTAAGTAGAACTTCGATTGGAATTCTGATTTTGTATGATCGACTCATAAATTGCTCCCTCCATGCCACGGCCTTCAAGATAATCGCTGACCAGCTGCTCGAACTCACGCACCTCTTCGGCAAACCGGTATTGCTGCACTGCGCCTCTGATGAATTTTTCGTCATCGAGACCGACACTGCCCTCGCCTGACCAGTATGCAAAAGCCTTTTCGGCCGATGCAATGAACCTGCGAACTGTCGTCACCTTGCCGCTGAAATCGTGCTGATTGAATGAGACCTTGAGCGGAACCCCATCTTCTCGCAGATCGTTCACGACATCGACAAGTTGACCGCTTGGCGTTGACGGATCGAGATGCCTCATGTGCCCGCTGCAGGCTATTATCAGATCAGCACATCGCTCGATCAGGTATTCACGCAATGGCAGGGCAACTTCGGCAGGATTGTCGAGAAGGTATTGCCAGGAAATCCTGTCGATGACAACCTGCTGCCAGGCGACGAACAGCGCCTGCGTCAACCAGTTTGCGCGATTGCGGCACAACCACGGAAATGAATAACGCCCGAAATTACTGGTGCAGATACTCAATATCAGGCCGTCATCTGGCGTTGCCACCAGAAACATCGGCTCTTCTTCGATAAACTCGCGCATCAGCAGCTCATAAAGTCTTTCAGCGCCGCGTTGCGAAAAAGAAAATTCGCAGGAGTTCCAGAAGTGCTCATCGGCGCTGTTGAACCTTTTTGTATAGCCTTCGACATCGAACAGAAATGGCCGCAATTTGAAGGTATCGGCAACAAAGCGCTTAACCGCAGACTTCACCAGTGACTGCCAGCGCCCGGCAAACTCTTCTGAAAATTCGATCATGCGCGGCAGGTGCTTGAGATGCTGAGCGTGTTTGACTACAGCCGAGTCGACACTTACGGCAAAAGATTTCTCGGCATATTCAAGCAATATATCTTCAGGAAAAAGCTGCAGCTTCACTGTTTGATTTCCTGCTTTCTGACCGCTTCCTGATTGAGCAGAATGCCGGCGTCACTCTCTTTCAGTTCGGGATGATGATCGAGACAGATGGCCTGGAGCCGGCCATCACGCACCTGCTGCGCAACTTCTTCGCCGAATATCACAGCTGTCTGGGCGATGACCTCTTCGAGAATCTCGCCGCTGCGCACCGCCTCGTTGATTTCGACGTTGGTCATGCTGTCGTCGTTGAAATCGACGACGATCGAACTGCGCCCTGATGCCTCGTTGTATTCAAAATCGATGATGAACTTTCGCATCGTCATTCTCCTTTCTGCATAAACAGGCCGGCGAGTTCGTCGTCGGCAGCGAGTGGAGTTCCGTTGATCAACAGCTCTTCATCGCCAATTACTATCTCAACTTCCTTTACAAACCTCGGCCAGTCTGCAACCAGCTCAAGATAGCGACCGGTGATGCAATGCAGAGTCTGGTTGTCTGAACCTATCCAGCGGCGGCGGCCGGGTGCGCTTGCGGCTTCGAACGGGCCGGCAATTACCAGATCACAGAGTTCGGCGACTCTGGTCCGGTCTTGATCGGCTGTTATCTGCTCCCAGGTATAACCGGTGAACATTATGACATCATGATAATGCAGATTGCGCAGATGCAACAGCATCTGCCTGAGCTCAACCGCCTGGTCGAGCGGTTCGCCGCCAAGCAGCGTCAGTCCTTCGGCACGGGCGTGCACAATGGCGTCGGCCAGCTCTTCGGCAGTTATTTCTATGCCTGCCGCCGGATCGTGCATTTCAGGATTACAACATTGCGGACAGCCGATGCTGCAGCCCTGCAACCAGACAGCAGTGCGCCGGCCCGGGCCTTCTACTCTCGTGTATTCCTCAAGACGGGCTATCCGCATTCTTTACCATCCTTTCAATTGCGTTGTTGATGAGCGTTCCGAGAATTCGTTCCTGCTCGTCCTGGTTGAGGGCAGCAAAATCATCGGTCTGCGGAAAATCAACGCTGACATGGATACCATAGCCGGTTTTCTGGCGCGAGAACACCCAGTTCTGCGAATTCGTGCGCAATTCCTGCCCCAGCTGCTCGTCACTGTAGCCGGTAATCAGACGGATTCTGCCATCAAGGCGTTTTTCGTGCAGAAAGTGCCTGAAAAAACCGCAGGCATCATCGAGCGAAGACGGCTTATAGCCATCGACCGCAATAATCACCTGCACCATATCTTTAACGAAAGTTTCGATGAGCTTTTCGGCAAAATTGAAGCACCAGGCGAAAAGCATGCCGAGATGCCTCTCGTGCTCGAAAAATTCAGTCAGACAGACTTTCAGCAGAACATCGCGACGTATGCGAAAAACCGCACCAGAATCGCGTTTAAAATAGGTGAGCTGGTTCTCGATCAGCTTGTAATCAAAGAGATCGAACGCCATGCTTTCGTCGATATAAGCCAGTTCAGACGGCACCAGCGAAGAAAGCGTGCCTTTGTTCGACAGTTCGTCATAACCGCCAAGCGGCAGCACCAGCGGCTCACCGAATTTGGCGACGACCCATGAGCTTTCTTCTTTGAGCGTAAACACGCTGCGGGTCCAGAACGAGATGCCTTTCATGGTGCGCGTCATGCGCCTGAAAAACAGGCGATCAGCCGGGCGCTCGAACAGACCGGGATGCCCGATTTCGAAGATGTCATCCGCATAAAACCTGAATTCGGTTCTGGCAAAATCTTCGAGAGCACGACTATAAATCTTTTCGAGCACACCATCCACGTCGATTCCGCCAGGAATGACCTGAACCAGCGCAAAAGACTTTTCCAGATCGCTGTCAGAAAACACCAGCGCATCATGCTGAAAAGGTGGCAGACGCTCGATTATCTGCTGAAAAATACCCTGCGCCACCGCCGTATCGCGATCGGCGCCGGTCAACAGAAAGATGCCTTCGAGGCGGTCAGCACCCTCGGCTGACCTGATTTTTTCGAGATATTCGTCTTCGCTGGGAAACTCGGGCCTTATCGGTTCCTTTTCGCCGATTGGCACCGACATGAAGCGTTCCATCAGGCGAGCGACAAAGCCGGGCGGTATCGCATAACTGCCGCGCCGCACCAGGTCTTTCCAGAAATCGCGGGCAAAGGCGTAAAGCTCTTTGTAGCCTGATCTCTGCAAAGATTTTTTATACCAGTAAGCAATCTGATCTGGATGTAAGAAACGCATCAGTGCACCTGTCAGTCGAGATTGGCAAGTCTTTCTTCGATATAATCCTTGATTTTGCGAACATCGGAGAAGTTATTGCCGCAGTAACACAGAATTTTAAGCTCTTCGCGCGTTACGTTGCCGCCGTTGAAAATGAAAGCCTGAGTCATGATCAGCTTGTAGAGCTTGATCAGCTTGCGGTCGGTGATCTCGACCTTGAGCTCATCAGCGAGAACCGAGATGATCGCCTTGAATGCAGTGGTTACGCGTTCGTCGCCGAGCAGCACGCGATCGTCACGCTCAACCGCCGCCGGCAGAACGGTAGAGACGATATAATCATGCACCAGCACGAAGTCCTGCAGCGTGCAATCTGATTTCCAGGGCTTTTCCCGGTTGTGCGTGCGACTCTCGAAGCTGATACCGGTGCGAATAAGTTCATGAAAGCAGCTGTCGCGAACCGGCAATGTCTCTGCCTTGATGATGAAGCGGTCTTTGAGTGCGTCGAACTCACCGAAGTCAGGAATTTCGTTGCTGGCAGCAAACATGCAGACGAGCGGCACCGACATCGGTTTGCCTTCCTGATAGTATTTGCGCTCGTTGATGACAGTCAGCAGCACATTGAGAATAGCCGAGTTGGCCTTGAAGATTTCGTCGAGAAAAGCTATCTGTGCGGTTGGCAGATGCCCGGCAACTTTGCGCAGATAGCGCCCGGACTTTAGTTCAGCGATGTCAACCGGGCCCATGATTTCGCTCGGTTCGGTGAATTTGGTCAGCATGTACTCGAAGTATTCGTCTTGTTTCATTCCGAGGCCCTGACAGAATACCGATACCAGCAAAGACTTGGCTGTGCCGGGGCGCCCGATAAAGAGCATCGGTTCCTGGGCGGCGACCGCCACCATCATCAGGCGCAGCAGCTCACTGCGCTTGAGAAAAAAGTCGTTGAGGCGGGTGTAATAGTCACAGATACGCGCTCTCGCAGCATTGATAACGTCTATGTTCTGTTCGTCGTAGTTCATGAATGTCTCCTGTGATAATGCATATCTTAGCTGCTGCAGGCCTTCTGCCAGCTGTCAAATGCCTTTTTGCCCGCAGTCGAGAGCGAAAAGGCATGTTGTATCCAGAACACGCGCCGCTTTTCCAGCAGCTGATGGAGTTCGAGCTTTTCGGGCACCAGATCGGCCAGCACTCCGATTCCCAGAAAGCTTAACACGGTCAGAGTTTGAGCGTAATTCTCATAATCGCCTTTGTTAATCCAGTGTGGCAACCAGCGCAGCGCGCGGGCCGTCAGAACATCGAGCTGAAAGCGGCGCACCGGCGAACTGGTCAGCAACAGGCACATGATGATCCACTCGGCCGAATCGATGAAATCTTTCCAGCCATTTGGAGGCTGAGGAATACGATTGATCAGGAAATTGAACAGTCTCTGCTCGTCAACTGCGATGCGATAGGCAAGACAGAGACGAAACATGTCGCAGTACATGGTCAGGGTGTAGATATTCCAGTCCTGTTTCTGGGTGGCGTCGATGCGGGGCGAAAGAATGAATTCAGAAAACGGCTTGTGCGGCCCGAATTCAGAAACCATGAGCAGCAGAAGACGCTGCGTTTTTGAGATGGCAACGACATCGCCAGAGCGCATCGCCGCCTTGAAAAAAGCACTCCAGTCCTTTTCGCCATCAGAATAGCGCCGGTAGATCGCGCGCGCAATCTGCTTGCCATCACTGGTTTCAGGAAAATCAACAGTGTCGAGGCCGCCCAGCCATTTTGCGGTGCTGATCAGACCATATTTGAGTTCGTTTTCGTCCTGTCTGGAGAAAAGGTAAGGAGGTCGGTAAAGCTCACCAGTAAAGAAATCTCGCAGAGGCGTCTCACGAATTTTTTCCATGCTCAACAATTTCAGCCAGCGACTGACAGCAGACTCAGGCTGGTGCTCTTCGACCGAAGCAGGCCAGCTTTCGATCTGATCGGCAAAGTATATCTGCATATTTCCAGATGGTGATGGAACCACCCAGTTTCGGGCAAAATTCATCTCGATTCTGCCGACGAGTGCACTGGCGACTTCTTCGTTGAGGTGAATAGACAGCATTTTACGCAGCTGCGTTCTGACGACGCCGATCGAATAGATATCAGGGCAGCAGCCGATGTGCTGCAGATACTTCTTTACGTTCACCTTGATGCGCGGCAGGTCATCGACAGTCAGCAATTCTACCCGGTTCTCAACGTTCATGCCGCCGCCGTGCGCAACCCGCAGCTCGTTGAATCCGTAAAACTGGCGATTGTCGCTGGCAAAACCGGTCTTCATACCGGCTACCGCCTGCGCAAAAATATCGGGGTCGTTGAAACGTGCGCCATATACCAGCAGGAGCAGGTAATGAAATTCAGCGGTCACCGATTCGTCTCTGATAGCCTGCAGAAGCCGCCCTTTATCGAGCTCACTCAGTGAATCCCTGGCGAGTGGGGCCAGTGCCGGACGCTCTTTAACATAGGTTAGAGCGCAGTCGATCATGAGATCGATGCGGCCCGACAGCACTGCCGAATTGAGCAAAGACGCCAGTGTCGAAACATTCATGCGCAGCTTTCTGGTAAGATCGGCACGACGCTGCCACAAAGTTGCATCGGTAGCATTGGTGTTGAGCTGACGATCGACCTCTTCGATCTGCAGGCGCAGGGTTGCGGTCTCTGACTCGCTGGCGGCTTTGACTTCGAGATTGATGCGACTTTCGCGCAGCTTTCCGGAAGCCATTCTGACCGAACCAGCAGCAACTTGACCGTCTTCAGAGGCAGCCTCCAGCTTCATATCTACCGGAGCTTTTACTTCAATCTCAATCAGCTGCTTTTTTTTTTTCAGTTCTTTGAACTCGAACTTCCAGGCTGGCTTTAATGTTTCGGCGCGGTGTGCTGCCCGCTCGACCTCGAGAGCGATAAAATCCTCGATTGTCAGCATGTCACTCTCTTTCAAAAGAGTGCAGCCAAGCATGCCTTCATCTTCTTCAATACAGAGAATGTCTTTGGCGTCAGCCTCAAAAAAGGCATGCAGGCGCTCAGACGAGAGACGCGGCGAAAGCACCTTTCCCTGCGGCATCATAACCCGTTCTTCGGCCTCATAAAATGGCACGAAAGCATCAGAAAGCACCGTCGCGAGAGCGCGATCAGCCTGCGCGCCACGCGCCGAAATAAACAGGCGCCCATCGGCGCAGAACCAGCTGCGGTAATGTCTGAAACTCTTGAGCGACTCATTGGCGACGATTGCCTTGAACTGCTGGTGGTTCTGAATTTTCCAAAAGACTGGCAGATGATGACGATCGGTCGGGCGCAAAAAAGGTTTGACCTTGATCGCCACTTCCTCACTCTTCTGCGGCACCTTGAGCTCGGCAAAATCGACCTTGATAATGCTTTCACCCTTCTTCCAGGATGGTTTCAGGTTAACCAGACGGCCGTCCTTCTGAATCAGCAGTACGCCGTTATCGACAATACGAAACTGATTGAAACAGTCGAGTCCGCTGATGTCGTGAATGCGCCAGCCGGCTTCGACAAAAATACCAGAGTGGTTCTTGACGAGATTGAACCAGGTAAAACCGCTTTCTTCAAGGGTATTGAAGACCCACAGCGAAGGTCGCGTAATTCTCAGCAGGTGAAAGTCGCGCCGGCCTTCGAAGCTGGCAAACTCCATCTGGCCCTGCTGCAGCACAAAATGCTTCTTGACCGCGCCAAAAAAGGTTTCATTGTTATCGGTCATCAGAATGACTTCATCGGCAACCTGGCGTGATTCTTCCTTTTTGATGACCGCCTTGCGGAACAGATCGAGCCACTGCATCGACTTGAGCTGACTGCCGGGTGTGCCCTTTTCCCAGATCGTTTCGGGGGCAACGAGCGAGCCCTGAATCATGTTGCCGATGCGGCTGATAAAGCCCTGTTCACCGGGGACTTCCCACCAGATTGTCCAGGGAGGGTCGATTTCCTGAACAAAACGCCCCTTGAGCTGGCCGCTGGTCGCAAAAAAGTTGACCGCCAGCATGTCGGCAGGGGTTTTCATTTTCAGGTAACTGGCATTGCTCATGCGCCGGGCACCGCCCCGTCAAAGAATTTATCGATCTCTTCGCGCGTCATCGTGCGTTTTTTACGCAGTTCGGCGACGAGATCAGCCAGTCTGGTGCGATTGGCCTCGATAAAGCCATTCACTGTCTGGAACACTTCAGAGATGATCTTGTTGATCAGCGGTGACAGCTGCGGCAGATAATATGGATCAGGCCGGCCGTCGCTCATCGCGAATTCGCGGGGAACACCGGCCATACCGTAGTTACAGACCATGTCGGTAGCCACTGCCGTAGCCTTGCGCAGATCGCCGGAAGCGCCGGTCGATACTTCGCCGAAAAAGATTTTTTCAGCAGCATAGCCGCCGAGAGAAATGCCGATATCGCTGCGCAACCGGCTCTCAGTATAAAAATACGGCCGCTGCGAAACCGACTCGACAAAGCCAAGAGAATCGCTACCGCCGCTTTCGATGGTGATTCTGGTAATTTCCTGCTGACGCCTGTAAAGATAGAACATCATTGCGTGGCCGGCTTCATGTGTTGCCACTACGGTTTCTTCTTCGTCTGAAAGTTTTGCCTGTTCGACCTGCCCCTTGAGCCAGGTCTGCAGTGTTTCTTCGTCGGCCGTGTTCTTTTTGTTGTTGATCAGATAGCGTTTGAGATCTTTGATCAGTGCACTGAGATGGTCACCGGTGTGCGGTGTGCCAAGATCGGTAGAGCGACCGGTCCAGCCGGCAAGCTTATCGACCTGCACGTCATCGAGGCCGGTTTCGAATTTTTTGTTATAGAGCGCCAGAATCGCTTTGCGGTCTTCCCATTCGGGGTATGGAATCTCGATCTGGTATTCAAAGCGCCCCGGGCGCAGAAAGGCAGGGTCGAGGCTGTCAACGAAGTTGGTGGTTCCGATGATCAGAACCATCTGTTCTTTTCTGAAGCCATCCATTTCGGTAAGCAGCTGGTTAACCATTGAATGCGAAGCTTCTGAGGCGCCATCAGAGACAGAACCGCTTCTTGCCCGGGCAATAGAATCGAGTTCGTCAAAAACGATGACTGAAGGAGCGGTAGCGCGCGCACGGGCGAACAGGCGGCGAATATTGGCCTCGCCTTCCCCTACCCACTTCGATTTGAGTTCGGGGCCGCTGACGATATAGATAGCCGCGTTAAGCGCTTCGGCGATACCTTTGGCAAAAAGCGTTTTGCCGGTGCCGGGCGGGCCATGAAAGATCAGGCCACGCGGAATGATCGATTCGATCTTGCGAATCTCGTTTTCGTCGCTCATCGCTGCGGTTGATTGCAGCAGATTGAGCACGTTCTCGCGAATCTGCTTTTTAACTTTGCCGTAGCCGGCGATATCGCGATCGAGCTCTATTTCTGACAATGACACGCCGCCACAGGCAGTATAATCGCGCAACTCGCGCATATAGTTGCCGAGCATATCTTTTATCGCCGGGTCATAATCGGCCTTGCGCGAGAAAATGCCCATAATTTCGCGAAAGCGCACCGGATTGAGACCGGAAACGAACTTGAAAATGCCCATGAGATTGATCTCACCAACTGCGAACTTGCGCGCCTCGATTTCGGTGATCAGACTCGAAATGCGGTTGCGCGCAATTCCAAGCATTTCGCAGCGGGCCGGAAAAGCTTGAGCAATCAGCTCGGGCAGTGCGAAATCAGGGTCTTCGAAGGCGACCAGGCTCAGTGACGGGTTTTCATGAATGGTTGTCATGATTTCGCGGGCTTCCATGGTCAGGCCGCCCGGCATGGTCGAGGTGATAATATCTAAATAAGGCAGAAAGAAGACTTTGTTCGCTTCAGTGTTGTTTACCAGATCGCGCAGCTGAGACACCATGCGACTCAGCCTGGTGCCGGCGCTGCCGACCGGGCCGGCTTCGCGATTTTCTCGGCCATCGATGATGGTGATACTCTTACCGTCGGTCGCCAGCCGGCGTTTGAGAATACTTTGCAGGTATGGGATCACCTGCTTTTCGCAGCGGATAAGCACCGAAACTTCTTCTTTGAGGCGGGCGCAGACAAAGCGCAGCTGTTCCTGGTAGCATTGTTCGACGGCATCGAAAGGCGACAATTTGCGCGGCAGTTCATTCAGCTGGACTTCAAGCATCGCAGTCCCCGACCTCCTGTGTTTAATTCAGGCTTTAACTGAAACTCATTATCTGGTTCTCTCAAGGGCCCGGCCATCTGCCGGGCTTTGATGTATATATTACTACTCCCCCTGTAAAAAAGCAAAACCTCAGTCTATCCTAAAATCGCAATCGATATCGGGTTCGGAATCGGGATCGGAATTGCCTTCTCTCGTCATTCAACGAGGGATTCACCGTGGTATTCGGCCTGGTTTTTGTCGGGCAGGTAGACGTAGCCGTAGTTGTTCCAGGCGTGCCAGGGGGTGATCTTGCCGCCATCAGGCCCTGGCATCAAAACAAGACTGTCGGGGTACCCGAATTTCTTGAAAAAGTCGGGTTCACCATTTTCGAGTGGATAAGCAGTATAAGCGAGCGAGAATGGGGAATCGTTCTCCGGCCAGACTTTCATATAGCCGGTAAAAAATTTCTCGGTACTGCTCTCATGTCTCGTTAAGGTGAATGACCCTTCGATGCGCCGAGGCATTTCTGGCGGAACAACGGCCAGGGTGTAATAAAAAGTATTGCGGCAGCGCCATTCACCATTGTCTTCTATGCATAGAAAAGCCGGCCAGTGCAAAGCTTTATACATGGCGATAAAAAAGGGCAGCGAGATCAGACCGGCAACTACAAAAATAACTATTTCGTTCGTGCGCAGGTTCTTGAGCATCTCCAGGCCGGCGCGGTAATCTTTGACAAAGTGCCAGGCCAGAGCAATATATACCATGCTGAACATAAACGTCGGCCAGAGAATAATGATCGAATAAATTATCGAATTCCAGTCTGTGATTCTGATTTTATCAAACATCTGCTTCTCCTGATATTCTCACCCTGATCAACCATCGCCACTTTGCTGATTCAGAAACTGTATTCATGACCCTTTCAAGGCATGGTAAAAGGCAGTATGATCAACGCCAGCCCCATCAGCATGAAGACAACAGCCAGGACAGCCATGGTCATCACCCGCACCCAGAAAAAGAAAGGTGAAGAATTGCGACTGATGTTGCGATTGTGCCGGCTCCTTCTACTGATCGGACGGGCCACGCCGGTTTTGAGGGCAGACCTGAATTCGTGAGCATTTATCATTGAAACGATCACAAACATAAAGCCCAGAAGAGCTTTATGATATGGACCAAATTCCTGATTACTCATTAACTTTCCTCGCTGTACCCCATTGTCGGGAACTGAAATTACGAACTACAGAATCACTCATCTGCGCCATCACTCTCTATCGGCCCGTGCTCTTCGTGCGGCACCGCCTTTGCTCTGCCAAATGAGGCGGCGAGAAGGCCTATTTCGAAGAGCAGATAGGTCGGAATACCCATCATCAGCTGACTGACCACATCTGGAGGGGTCAGAATCGCTGAAATTATGAGAATGACGACAAAGATTATCGAACGCAGCGATTTGATGCGTTCGAGGCTGACCATGCCGGTTTTTACCATCATGAAAACGCCGGCCGGAAACTGGAACATGACGGCGAAACCGAGCAGCAGCATGCCGAAAAGACCAACGAAATGACCGATGCCGATAGCAGCTTCGAGATAGGCTGTCTGAAAGCCCATGGAGAACTGCATCACCAGAGGGAAAATTACGATTACCGCAAAAGCGCAGCCGAGCATAGCCAGCAGCCAGCTACTCAGCAGCAGCCAGCCGGCACTTTTCTTTTCCCGCTCGTAGAGGCCGGGAGCGACAAAGCCCCAGAACTGCCGCAAAATATAGGGAACGCAGATGAACAGTGAAAGGTAAAGCGCCATCTTAAGCTGCACCAGCAGTGGTTCGATCGGCGAAAAGTAGCGCAGCTTCATGCCGGCCGGGCAGAAACCGGTGACCAGCCATTCGATCAGTGAATCAGATAGATAATAAGCGACCGGAAACATGACGACGACGCTGACCAGCGACCTGATTATCGCCCAGCGCAGGTCTTCGAGATGATCGACAAAAGTGCCTTCTTTACGCTCCCCGGTTAGCAAACATTTATCTCCGTGTTTGACTTGAACACAGCGAAAATTATATTCTTAAAAGGCTGAATTTGTAACTACATTTTTAATCACGCGGGGGGCAACGAATGGACAGACGAAACTTCATCAAAACTGTATCTGCACTGGCCGCTGCCTATAATTTCAAGCTGCCTTACCGGGCGAAAGCCGAAAAGATCGACCTGGCTACCGGCACTGCGAATACAGAAGGTTTTCCTGATATAGTTGCTGTCATGGGCGGTTCGCCCGTCGAGATGCTCGACCGCGCACTGGCTGCGATTGGCGGTCTTGGCCGCTTCGTCAAATCCGGTCAAAAGGTTCTGGTCAAGCCGAATATTGGCTGGGACAAAACTCCAGAAGAAGGCGCCAACACAACTCCCGAGCTGGTCAAACATATCGTTCAGCTCTGCCTGAAGCAGGGCGCCAAAGAAGTCAACGTTTTCGACAACACCTGCAATCACTGGCAGGCCTGCTACAGTAACAGCAAAATCGAGCCGGCAGTCAAGGAAGCCGGCGGCACTATGCTGATGGCACATGAAGAGAGCTATTACACCGATATCGATATTCCGCGGGGTGTGGCGTTGAAGAAGGCAAAGGTGCACAAAGCCTGGCTCGAAAGCGACGTTATCATTAATCTGCCGATTCTCAAGCACCACGGCGGCGCGCGCATGACCGCCGCGATGAAAAACCTGATGGGCGTAGTCTGGGATCGCCGCTTCTACCACCGCACCGACCTGCACCAGTGCATCGCTGACTTCACGACCATTGACAAGAAGCCGACTCTCAATATTATCGATGCCTATAACGTGATGATGCGCAATGGCCCGCGCGGAGTCAGCACGGCTGACCTCGCCACCAAAAAGATGCTGCTGGTATCTACCGACATGGTCGCCATCGACACGGCAGCTGCCCGCATTCTCGAAGCCCAACCCGAAGAAATCGCCTACATCTCGATGGCCGCCGCCCACAAAACCGGCATTAACGACCTCAGCAAGCTTAAAATCGAGCGCATCACCATTTAAAAACCGTTACTCAACTCTTCCGCAAACTCGGGCTCCCGGCGGAATCTCGTTCACTACAACTCTCACCAGACGTAATTTGATTTAGATAGCTATGGCCTTGAGTCAATAGTGCCTGGCTCGAAGTTTTCGTTCACGAGAAACCCGCCTGCGCCCTTCATGAAGCTTTTCATTATCAAAATCCGTCAGAGAATTTTATCGATGCACAATGTGAAAAAGATCAGGCTGATAATCGGGGTTACTGTTCTTGCTGCTTTCATAGCCGCGTGGTTGCGCTATGACACCTTTGGCAGGGCTGCGGCGTTTCTTGAAGAGACTCAGCTCGTCTACGCCGTTTTTGAGCTGCCGATGCTGGCGGCGGTTATTGCTCTGGCGATAATACTTCTGACCACTCTGCTGGTGGGAAGGGTTTACTGCTCGACGATCTGCCCGCTCGGCCTGCTGCAGGATCTGATCGCGCGCCTGACCCGGCAATTCAACCGCAAACCCTATCAGGCTTTATCACCGCACACACAACTGCACGCTGCCGTATTCACACTGGCGGGCGGCGCGGCAGCAGCCGGCTTCATTCTGCCACTGGCGGTTCTGGAGCCATTTTCTACCTTCGGGCAGATTTTTGCCGGCATCTTCCAACCGCTGGCGGCAAAGTTCTTTTTGGCTGCCGCACCGATGGTATCGACCGGCATCAACTGGTTCGGGCAGGCAGCAGCCCGGCCATTTTCAATGCAGAACAGCCTGATTGCAGCATTTCTGCTGACCGCTCTGACCTTTGCCGTTTACAAGGCCGGGCGCATTTACTGCAATACGCTCTGCCCTGTCGGCGCCATTCTGCGCTTTGTTGCCAGGCACTCGATTTTTCGCCTCTCGATCGACGAGAGCGCCTGCACCAGCTGCCGACTCTGCGAAAAGGCATGCAAAGCCGGATGTATCGATGTTGTCAGCAAAACGCTCGATTTTTCACGCTGTGTCAGCTGCTATAACTGCGCTGCCAGCTGCAACTTCGCGGCGATAAAATTCGGCCGGGCAACTGCCACAGCGTCTGAAAAACAGTCATTTTTACCGGGGCGACGCGCTGCGATTGCAACCATGGCAGGAGCTGCTGCTGGCTATATGCTGCCAAAAGCTTTGTTGGCCGGCATTGAAAGCCCGGCAAAAATTCTGCCGCCCGGCGCAATGAATGCCGAACGCTTTTATCAGGCCTGCATTTCGTGTCACCTCTGTGTAACAGCCTGCCCTTCTTCAGTAATCAAGCCTTCAGCCGCACCAGAAAGCCCGCTGAGTCTGCTCAAACCATCACTCGATTTCGAGCTGGGCATGTGCGAGCAGAACTGCAATCTCTGTTCGCAGATCTGCCCGGTTAACGCGATTCAGCCGGTCGAATCCGACAAAAAGAAGCTCATGAAGATAGGCGAAGTCGAATACATCAAACGACTCTGCGTAGTCGAAACCGACGGTAACGACTGCGGCGCCTGCGCCGAGCACTGCCCGACCCAGGCGGTGCGGATGGTTCCTTACAAAAATAATCTGATGATTCCGCAGACAGATCCATCGATCTGCATCGGCTGCGGCAGCTGTGAGCACATCTGCCCGGTTCGACCGAACCGCGCAATCATCGTTCACCCGGTAAAACAGCAGACCTTCATCGAAATGCCAGAACCAGAGGCGCTCCCTGACTCGGGACAACCCACCGAATTTCCCTTCTAGTTTTTGAAAATCTCTCCTTGCGTTTTGCGGCTAAAAACCGTTAAGATAGGCGCCGCAAATATATATGCATGGAGAGAGAAAAATGAAAAAGATTGTTGCCCTGTGCCTTGTTGGCGTCTGCTTTACTGCCGTAATAGCTGAAGCGAAGCCGAAAAAGAAAGACACTCCACGCTACACCCGCCAGGAAATTGTCGATCCCCGCACAACCGATGAAAAAGAACCATGGCTCAAAGCCAGATTCGACATCCCGGAAAAAGGCATTCTTCTGCGCCACGCCGAAGAAATCATGGCACTGCAGAAACCTCAGCACCAGAACCTGCCTCCCGGACTCGCCAAAAAAGTGGCCCGTGGCAAGCGCCTGCCACCAGGCTGGCAGAAAAAGCTGGCAATAGGCAGAACCTGCCCGGAAGACGTTTACGCGCACACCATCAAGCTGCCGGACCACATCCTGTATAAGCTTCCCAGGCAGCCTGAAGGCACTATGCTCGTAACGATAGAAGGCAAGGTGGTTCGCCTCATCGAAGCGACAAAAACCATCGCAGACGTGCTTAACCTCAAGTGGTAAAAGTGGCCGCAGATAAGCAGCCGAAACAGATTTAATCGGAAAGAGACTATATGGACGCAAATGTAACGCCCGGCAGAGGGCAATGGGGTTCGAAAATCGGCTTTATTATGGCGGCTGCCGGCTCAGCGGTCGGTCTTGGCAA
>JAKJFO010000002.1:77277-82181 GCA_022704885.1 Candidatus Rifleibacteriota bacterium
TCTGGAAGTTTCCATTTCTGGCCGGCCAGAATGGCGGCGGCGCCTTCGTTCTGGTATATTTCGTGATTCTGCTGATGGTTGGTTTCACACTGATGATGGCTGAAATAACAATAGGCAGATACACCCAGCTCAATGCCATCGGCGCCTATCGCAAAATCAAGCCGAGCTGGGCCTGGGTTGGCAGTCTCGGCGTACTGGCCGGTTTTCTGATTTTGTCATTCTACAGCGTTATTGGTGGCTGGATCATCGCCTACATAGTGAAGGCGGCAACTGGTGCATTCAACACTGCTGACGTAAAGCTGCTCGGCGACATGTTCAGCCAGTTCATTCAGTCCGCCGGCTCACCGATATTCTATCACGGCCTGTTCATGCTGATGACACTTGGTATCGTCATCGGCGGCATTCAACAGGGTATCGAAAAATATTCGAAGATACTCATGCCCGCACTGTTCGTCATGATCATTCTGGTCATGATCCGCTCACTGACGCTCGATGGTGCCATGGCCGGAGTAAAGTTCTTTCTCAACCCCGATTTCTCAAAAATTACCGGCGGCGTAATTCTATCGGCTCTCGGGCAGGTTTTCTTTTCACTCAGCCTGGGCATGGGCTGCATGATTACTTATGGAAGCTATCTCAGCAAAGACACTAATATTCCTGAGTGCGCATTGTATATTCCTCTGATTGATACAGTTGTGGCACTGCTCGCCGGCCTTGCCATTCTGCCGGCAGTATTCGCGTTCAACTTTCCGGCTGACGCCGGCCCTGGTCTGCTGTTCATCACGCTCCCGGCTGTTTTCTCGAAAATGCCTCTCGGTGGCCTGATGGGCGTGATATTTTTTCTGCTCGCACTTTTTGCAGCAGTCACCTCTTCGATTTCGCTTCTCGAAGTCTGCGTATCATACGTAGTTGACGAGTGGAAATGGACCCGCAGAAAAGCCACGCTGATAATCGCCGCGCTGATTTTCCTGATGGGCGTTCCCTGTTCCCTCAGCCAGGGCCCATGGGCAGACATCAAGCTGATCAAGGGAAAATGCATACTCGACTCGGTCGATTTTGTCGCAAGTAATGTGCTGCTACCACTTGGCGGCATTCTGCTCTGTGTTTTCATCGCCTGGGTATGGGGGTTGCGACGTGTACAGAAGATCAGCAAAACAGATGAAGGCAAAACCATCATCACCTGGGAACTCGAATACACCGATGCCCTCAAGGAAGTTACCAACGATGGCCAGGTCAATTTTGCTCTGGCGCCAATCTGGGTATTCCTGATCAAATGGCTGGCTCCGGTCGCCATTACGATTGTTTTCATTCAAGGCATATTTTCCTGATAAGCCTCTTACAAGGTTTCATTACGAAGCGGCGGGCATCAGCCTGCCGCTTTTTTATTTACGAAGTCGGCTGCATATGCTCGAAAACCCCATGAAAAGAGTCTTTAGAAAACAACAAAAAAAGTTATGTACAGGGGGTTACGGGTTGGACTTATTTTCATTAAGATTAGCAACAATAAGATTTCGATAAGCAAACCTTCTGGAGGTCACAAGATATGCGTAAATTATTCAAAAGCCTTTCAGTTCTTCTGGTAGCCATCGGCCTGTTCGCGATGTCAGGCGAAAGCAGTGAATTGCAGGCAGCCAAAAAGAAAACCTCTTTCATTAAAAAAGTCACCAGAACTATCAAAAGAAAAGTCAAAAAGACCGTTAAGAAGACCAAACGCGCTATCGTTAAAACTGGCGCCAGTATTCAGAATGCCGCGGCAGATACCGCAGTAAAAGCCAAAAAAGCCATTACCGGCTGCAAAAAGAGCACTTTCGTAAAAGGCCACTACAAAAAGGGCAACAAAACCCTTACCAATGGTCATTTCCGCAAAGTCTGCAAGTGTGCTAAACGCTGATAAAACCAGATCTCGAATCTGAGTTCCATGTTCACGAAAACCCCGGCACCCGCCGGGGTTTTCTAAATCCTGATTGCTGTACAGGAGACGGGCATGATAAAATTACATTTAGATGATAAAAAACTGTTTTGGAGTTAATGATATGTCCAGATTATCGCATCTAATTCTGGTTCTGTCACTGATAATAAGCCTCAACGGAACTGCCCATGCAGAAAATGGCAGCAGCCTGCGCCAGATTCTGTTAAGCCGGAATGAAACCGGCAATTTTGTCGAAGATATGCAGAAAGACCTGCAGGGCTTTGTCAACCGTGCCGGGAAACTGCAACGGCTCTGTGAAGGCGCCTTGAAAGAAGGTTCTTATCTCGACCGTATCAGCAACAGTTCAGATATCACCAATCAGAAACAGATGCGCCCGGCCTATCGCTTCTGGTCGCTCTTTAACAAGTTCATGAGTGATCTCGAGAAGATCGGCGAAAAATATGAAGTTCCGCTGGTTTTTAACCACAACAAAAAAGTCGAACGCTATTATGCCGCCTATGTTCTTGGCGTTTCGGCGCGACTGGCACGACTGATTGCGGCTTCTGACCTGATGAATTTTCTGGCCGCCCGCCCGAAGCTCAACGAAGTACTCAACGAAAAAAATGCTGAGTTTGGTTTCGACACAAACTCGCTGGCCAGTACCGTTAAAAGTGCACTGAAAGCAGAAAATCTGGCGCAACTTTACCGCTTCAGAATTTCGCATTACGAAGAACTGCGCAAGCTGGTCAACAATGACCAGGCACCTGATTTTTCTAACATGCCGGCAGTTTTTATACTTGCCAATCAGGAATTTTTAGACAATCTCAGCGACAAGATTGCCTCTGACCCCGCATGGAAATTCTTGAGCCGCAGCATCATCAAAGTATCGCTCGACTTTGTGCTGCCAGCCCAGAAAGCCATTTTTTCGTGGGTTGGCGACACCCGCATCAAACAGAAAAAAACCCGCCTGATCACCGGCGAACAGATCAAAAGACTTGGTAGAATGCTGGAACCCGGTGACATCGTGCTCGAGCGTCAGGACTGGTATCTCTCGAATATTTTTCTGCCAGGCTTCTGGCCACATTCTATACTCTATGTCGGCACCCCAGATGAGCTCAAACGAGCTTTTGACTCCGACCGCGAAGTACGCAGATGGGTGCAAAGCCAGAAATGCGCTGATTTTGCTGAATTGTTGAAGAATGCTTTTCCAAAGGCTAACCGGGCTTGGCTCTCGCCCTCTTTCAAAGACCGTGAAACCTGTGTCGTCATCGAAGCCATCAGCGAAGGCGTCGTGTTCAATTCGCTCGCCTCGTCGTGCCACGGCGATTATCTGGCCGCCATGCGGCCGCGCCTGACACCGTTGCAGAAGGCAAAGGCCATTTATACGGCATTTTCGTATTTCAATCGCGAATATGACTTCAACTTCAGCTTCAATACCGAGCAAACCATGGTCTGCACCGAACTCGTAACCAAAGCCTATGCAGCTCCTGAAGCAGGCGGACTGAAGTTTCCAGTTGTTTTTAATTTCGGTAAACCTGGAGTAACAGCTGATTCTATGGTCGAAACCTTTGCCAATGAGCGCGGCAAACCGAACCGCCAGCTCGACTTCGTCGCTTTCGTCAGAGGATTTCCTGGCCATCGCAAAGCTGAATTTGCCAGCGAAAGAGAATTTGCCGGTTCGCATCACTGGCAGGGCGGCTTGATCAGCGCCAATCTGAAGTAAGAGGCATCAAGCTCCAGCCACCACGGTCTGCTTTCGCCTGAAGCTCAGCAGAATACGACCGTCTATGATCAGCAGCCCCGAAAATATCAGCAACATCCCGAAAACATCATAGATTTTCAGCTGCTCACCCATGAGAAACACGCCGAAAAGCAGGGCACTGACAGGTATCAGCAGAGTCACCAGCAGAGCGTTGGTGGCGCCGGCAGAAGCAATAACCCGGTAATAGATTATGAAGGCAGCACCGGTACAGAAAGCTGCCAGCACAGCGACAGCCATGAAAGTTTTCAGATGAAGAGCGGCAAGCTGCGGCAGGTCGAAATAAAGCAGACCCGGACTCAGAAAAATACTGGCGCCAAGCAGGCTGATGCCAGAAACCACCATAGGGTGCAGCGACTTGAAGCGGCGCGCATAAATTCCGCCGACCGCATAGTTGAAGGTGGCACCCAGCATGGCTGCCTGCGCCATTCCCGCCAGCACTATTCCGTTGGTAATCGAAGGCAGAACCATAACCACGATGCCAGCAATGCCAAGGCTCACGCCGGCAATCTTGCGCATGGTAAGCTTTTCATCAGCAGTAAAAAAATGAGCCAGAATCATGACAAACACAGGCGATGTCGCGTTTAAAATCGACGCCGTTGCGGTGTCAATGTGCTGTTGCGCCCATGCCACCAGAAAAAACGGCAAGGCGGTATTCACCACTCCGAGAAAACCAAGACTCAGCCATAGTTTACGTTCAGAAGGCAGCTGCGCACCGGCGACCCGGCAGGCAAGCAGCATGATAACCGCTGAGACGAGGAGGCGGCTAAACACGATCATGAATGGCGACAACTCACGCAGCGCGATCTTGATGAACATGAACGCGCTGCCCCAGATTATCGAGAGTATTATCAGCCAGAACCAGTCTTTATTCTGCATAAAAGTGAGATGAGATATTACACCAGACCGACCCGCCCGACAATCAATTTGTGCGAAGAAGCCAAAAAGATTCTGGCGGCAGGAACAGCTTGCTGCTGTATTGCTCTGGTGATATGCTCACGAGAGACGAGTTGATTGTTTCGAGCACAAGGAGAAAAGAAAATGAAGCACCTCGAATTACCACGGCAACCGCTTGGCTTTTTTCCGACGCCGCTACATGAGCTGGCGAATCTTGGCCGGGCACTTGGCGGGCCGCGCATTTTCATCAAGCGCGACGACCAGACCGGCCTGGCCACCGGCGGCAACAAAACGCGCAAGCTGGAATTTCTGCTGGCCGCTGCCCTGGAATCCGGGGCTGAC
>JAKJFO010000300.1 GCA_022704885.1 Candidatus Rifleibacteriota bacterium
CTGGAATTGCGTTCTGCAGAGCGAGTTTGACCTCTTCACTGTCACGAATCATGCTGTCTTTGACGACTCGCAGGTCATACCGTGCAAGATCGATTGCCGGCCGATTGAAGCTGATGGTTGGCGCCACGACGATCAATCGCCGCCCATTATCACGTATATAAAATAACCATTCACTGTCTTTAAGCGGCACATAATAGGTTATCTCACATGGCACCCGTGCGGCAACTTCGACGATGCCGCCCGGCATGTAACGAAAAAGCTTTTTCTCACTAACATAGGCGAATTCTTCTTTGGTATTGAGTGCGGCAACCTGCAGGCTGTTCTGACCCTGCAGACTACCGATGTAAGAAGCGAACTGCCCACGTGTCATTTCTTCGCTGAGCGCTGGCAGCAAAACTGCTGATGCGGTTACCTGCGAGAAAAAATACCAGATCAGCGAACCTGCCGTCAGAATAACGCATACAGCGACTATCGTAAAGGCCTTGGCCCAGGTAAAAGAAGCTGGCGTGCGCTGGCTGATCTCCTGCTTCTGATCGATCATCGACAACCCTCAATTCCCCGCCGGCATTTCCTCAGGCTCCAGGACCGGCAGTTCTTCGGTCTGTGGTTTCGCACGGGTCGGCATGAATTCGCCCTGCAAAAGCACGTGGTCTGGCATGAATTCGATACTGCCCTTTCCTGTCAGAATTCGCGCTACAGAACTTTCTGTATTTTTTGTCGCCAATTTTTTGAGGTGATCGGTGACGTAATACGCGAACCAGTTGTCTCCGGCGAGATCCAGGCTGTTTATTTTCAAGCGCTCGACCTGCAGCTGTTTATCAGATTTTTTCAGGTCGATCTGAAAAACCAGATTGCGCACAAAAAAACCTGAGCCGATAACATAAAGAGTTGCACCATCCTTGTTAACGGCACATCGCAATCTTTGCAGGCAGAAACCACCTTCAGGCGGTATTTGAAACCCGCTGAGAAACGCGTTGAACTCTGACGGCGAAAGCTTGATCGAGCTGGCAGCAGCAGGTTCGAGGTCGACCAGTTTTTTCTGAAGCGACCAGAAGTCTTCCTGTTCAGGGCCGGCAAAATCCGGCAACGTAATCGGAGTGCTGATCAGCATTACCGGCGAAATCACCAGTAATGCGGCCACAACCAGAGCCAGCAGCGAAAACATCACCGGGTGCAGCCAGAACAGTAAAACCCTCACGAAAAATGATCTTCGCGGTTTTTCAGCGGCGGGTGTCTGACTCATCAGGATTTAAAATTCTTGAGCACAGACTGTTCTTCGAACGACAGCAGTTTCTCGATATCGAGCAGGATGATGAGCTTATCATTGAGCTTGGCAACGCCCTGAACGTATTGTGAGCTGATATTCGACGAGAACATCGGCGGCGCCTTCTCGATTTCGTCTGTGTAAAAGCGCATGACCTCGGATACGTTATCGACAATCATGCCAACCTGATTTTTTCCGAGTTCCACAATAAGAATTTTCGCGGTATGCTTGCTTTCATTAGCATCGAGATCGAAGCGTTTGCGCAGATCGATGATCGGCACAATGGTTCCGCGCAGGTTGATGACGCCTTCGACGAACTGCGGCGCTTTGGGAACCTTGCGAATTTCAGTCATGGCATAGATTTCGCGCACTTTATGAATAAAAAGTGCGTATTCATCTTCGCCCAGGTAGAAGCCGACGACTTGAATCTCTTGTCTGATGCCGGGTTTCTTTACTGCCATATCAGTTATCTTCGCTCCGTTGCTGCTTTTTCTCGGTATATTGTCTGCGTTTTTCTTTTAAATAAATGATAAAACTGGCAAGTTGCGCCAGCAGAACTGCCGCATCATCGATCCAGCCGATTATGGGAACATCAGGAATCAAATCTGCCGGGCTTATCACGTATGCAATCGTGATGATAAACAGCAGCATCTGCACAGCAGGCTTAGCCAACAGTTGTCTGGGAAGTGACGGGCCTTTTTCGGTCATGATTCGAGGTCAGCTGAGCCAAAGCTGAATGGCAGCAGCTCTTCGTCGCTTGTGCGTTTGGTTTCGCCGCGGTTATTGACCAGCAGAATTTCGATGCCGGGTGCCAGTTCGTGGATCACCTGGCGACAGGCCCCGCAAGGTGCTGTAAATGCCTGGCGATCGACATAGATTGCCAGCTTTTTGAATCTCTTGTGTCCGGCTGCTATGGCCGTAAACAGGGCCGTGCGTTCAGCACAGTTGGTCAGGCCGAAACTGGCGTTTTCGACATTGCAGCCCTGGATTATCTCACCATTATCGAGCAGCAGAGCCGCTCCGACCTGAAAGTTCGAGTAAGGCGCATAGGCCATTTTGCTGGCTGCTATCGCTTGATTGATCAGTTCCTTTTCCTTCATTCTGTCACCTCATAAGTCTTACTATTACCACAAAGCCACAGTTAACTAAAGAAAAAAACACCCCTGACAGGCAGGGGTGCTTTTGCAAACAATATTTGAAAACAATCAGCGTTTTGAGAACTGTGGTTTTCTTCTTGCTTTTTTGAGACCGTATTTTTTGCGTTCCTTCATTCTCTGGTCGCGAGTGAGAAAGCCACTCTTCTTGAGAGGAGAGCGAAATTCTTCATTGAATTTGACCAGGGCGCGGGCCAGGCCGTGGCGCAGGGCGCCTGACTGACCGGTGCTGCCGCCGCCGGCGATATTTGCATATACGTCGAACTTGCCAAGAGTTTCGGTAGTGGCAAGGGGCTGTACAATGATCTTGCGGGTCAGAGGAATCGGAAAATATTCCTCAATGGGTCTTTTGTTGATAACGATTTTGCCTTCGCCGCGGCAGATGCGTACGCGCGCGGTAGCAGACTTTCTTCTGCCGGTTCCCCAGAAAAATACTTCAGCCATTGTGTATTCCTCCTTCCTTACTTGGTAAGCTTGATGGCTTTAGGCTGCTGAGCGATGTGGGGGTGCTCATTGCCTGCGTAAACCTTGAGTTTACCGAGATACTGCTTTCTCAGCTTGTTGCGGGGAAGCATTCTCTTAACGGCAACCCAGACCATTTTGTCGGGGGTGTTTTCGAGCATCTGGCCATAGGAAACTTCTTTGATTCCACCAGGATAACCTGTGTGCCAGTTGAATTTCTTGTCGTCGTGTTTTTTGCCGGTCAGAACGATCTGGTCGGCATTGATGACGATAACGAAATCACCACAATCAACATTGGGGGTAAAAATAGGTCTGTGCTTGCCACGAAGGCGGGCAGCGACCTGGGAAGCGAGGCGGCCAAGAGGCATGTCTTTGGCATCTACCACGACCCATTCACGGGTAAAATCAGTTTTCTTAGCATGGAACGTCTTCACCGATTTTTTCTCCTTTCGGTTAATACATGACTTTCATCAGATAAAGTCCGCCGGGCGGTGCAGGGGCGCCTAGCCTTCGTCTATTCTGATTACGGTACAGTTCTTCGATTTCCGCCACCCGCATTTCGCCGTTGCCCACCAGATATAACGCCCTTGCCATATTGCGAACCATGTTATGCATAAAACCGGTTCCGATTACGTCAAAGGTGATTACCTCGTGCTCAAGGCTGACGCTGGTTTCGATAATCTTCCTGACGGTGCTCTCATACTGGCGCGGGGATTTAGCAAAAGCGGCAAAGTCGTGTTCGCCGATGAATTCGCGTGCCGCCGCCTGCATTTTTTCGATATCGGGAGACTTGTTTAACTGCCAGAAGAACCTTTCGAGGAAAGGCGAAGCAGTTTTGACCAGTCGGAAAAGATATCGGTAGTGCTTGCCGCGGGCGGAAAAACAAGGGTGGAAGCTCTCGTCTGCTTCTTCTGCCCTGCTTACCCTTACTGCCCCAGGTAGAGCGCCGTTCATTCCTATGATTAACTTTTCAACCGGAATCGGACACTCAGTTCTGAATAGAACCACCTGTTCAACCGCATGAACCCCGGTGTCTG
>JAKJFO010000301.1 GCA_022704885.1 Candidatus Rifleibacteriota bacterium
TGGCTTTTTGGCGGGCCTGATGGTAGTGGATTTCATACATTTTGTCGAGTTCCTTGGCGATGGTTCTTTTGCCTTCTGCTTCTTCAATTTCTTCTTTTAGATAATAATACCGGTATAAATTTTTTGTCTGCGGTTCCGGTTGTTTACGTCTTATTACAGGCGTTTTAGTCGGCATTTCTTCGGCCAGAGGTACTGCCATTACGGGCCTCTTTAAGACAAATTCGGCTTCTGTCTGAGGTGAATCCTGATAATACTGCGAAAATGCGTCTGTGCCGAGAGTCTGAGGCTGCGTGGCAGTTTTGTCTTCTGCGTAGCTGACCGATGCCAGCAACAGCGACAATAAAAGCAGTTTAAAAAGTGACTTTATATGTTTTCCCAGCATCTTAAGGCCTCTTAACGCATATTATTGTATCTTTTATGAATTGCCAACTCAATCTTTTTACAGTCTTCTAAATTCAGAATGGCAGTGGCGTGATAGACTGTCAGGTCTTTTTCATCGGGCTGCAAAGGGAGAAAAGCTTATTTTGCATCAAACGGTAAAGAGTGGTATTCTTGGTTGGCAAAAGCAACAGAGACCCCCATTCTAATTAACTCGGTCAGGTGATCGATGCGTTCATCGGCCGGCAAGGAGTCGAAAATGGCACTTCCAAAGATTGGTTATGACATCGGGAAAGAAAGTCTGCGTAACAACTGTTTCTGCTTCCTTCAGGAGCTGATGGAAAAGCATCCCGACCGAGTTTGTATGAAGTGGGTCAACACCAAGAACAAGATCTGGTTCGACTACAACCCGTTTGCGCGAACCCTGACACACGATGATTTTACCTTTAAGAACATCTACGACATGGTCGTGCATGTGGCCGCCGGTTATCAGAAGCTCGGTGTAAAGAAGGGCGATTGCGCTCTGGTGTATGTGCCGATGATTCCGTGGCTTTATGCGGGCATGTTCGCGTTTCAGATGCTCGGGGCCACCTGCATTTTCCTCGATTCGTTCGCGCGGGCCGATCAGCTCGGCTATGTTGCCGATCTCTGCAAACCAAAAGTATGGCTGTCGGGCGAACGTGGCTTTGCAATGGGCGCTGGTCAGCCAGCTCTTGAAGCCATTCCGGTCAAGATCAACATGGGGCCATGCACGAAAAAGTGGACAGCCCGCTTCGAAGAGCTTCTCGAAACACCTGAGGCCGCTGCGCCGGTTCCGGTAACGCAGGAGCACACCGCTCTCATCACGTTCACCACCGGTTCATCCGGCACGCCAAAAGGCGCCGACCGCTCGCATCGCTTTCTGGCGGCGCAGCATTACGCAATCGATTCCTGTCTGCCTTATGAAAAGAGCGATCTCGATCTGCCGGTTTTTCCGATCTTTTCGCTTAACAATCTCGCGGCTGGCGTAACCACCGTTCTGCCGGCGATCAACGTGGCAGAACCGGCTGATAACGATGCCTATGTGCTCTACACCCAGATCAAAGGCGAGGGAATTACCACTCTGACGCTTAATCCTTCACTGCTCAACGGGCTGAACAAGTATTGCCTCGAAAAGGGCGTGACTTTGCCCGGGCTGCGGCGTGTCGCCGCCGGCGGTGCCGCGGTTTCGCGCGACGTCGTCGAAGAATTCACCAAAATTGCACCGAATGCCGAACTCGTCGTCATGTATGGTTCGACCGAAGCCGAGCCGATGACACACATCACTGGCAAGGAAATGCTCGCACAGCGCAGCGTCACCGAAGACGACCCCGAACTCGTCGATGCCGGCGTCAACGTCGGGCATTTCGCAGAGGGGCTGCAGTACAAATTCATCAAAATAGTGCGCGGCCCCATCGAAATCTCTTCCGACAAACAGTGGGCCGATCTCGAAGTTCCGCAGGGAAATGTCGGCGAGCTGCTGGTTGCCGGTGAGCATGTCTGCCGCGCTTACTACAACAACCCCGAGGCTTTTAAAACCTCGAAAATTCGTGACCACAACGATATCGTATGGCACCGCACCGGTGATCTCGGGCGGCAGGACGAGAAGAAAAATGTCTGGATAGTTGGCCGCATTCACAACGTTATCGAGCGCGACGGCCAGTATCTGTTTCCGGTGCAGGCCGAAGTTGTGTTGAAGCGGCAGCCTTATACCAGGCTGGCAGCCTATCTCGGCGTGCCTGACGCGAAACTTGGCGAAAAGACGGTTTGCGTTATCGCGCCTAAAAACAACGCCGAAATCAGCGATAAGAAGCTGTGCGCCGAGCGTGAAGCCGAGATTCGACGGGTTATGACCAAGAATCAGATTCCTGTCGATCAGGTGATTTTCCATCCGGATATTCCGATGGATCTGCGTCACCGCTCGAAGGTTGAATACGGCGTTCTGCGCGAAGAGCTGAAAAAGGCCGGGCTTGTGTGACGAACTGTTAGATCATTGGTTTGCCGCTAAGGGCATCAGCCAACTGGGGTTGCTCCATCCCCGCTATTTTTGAATACATAAATTGCCCAGCCCAGCGTTTCCCGTCCCCATCGCAGATACGCTGCCTTGCTTTCGCGCACCTGTTTCAGCACGTTTTCTGCATCAGGATCATCTCGATGACTGCCCGCCCAGGTTTCTGCAGCATACCAGGTCAGTCCTTCGTATCTGTCCCAGTCATCCTGGTTGCTTACGAGGGTGTAGAGTGCCTCCAGGCCATACTCTCTTCCTGCTTCAATGTTCTGATAATGTGTGCTGAAGTCGCTTTGTTTGATTCCAAGGGCTTCTAAATACTCCTGCTCTGGCTCATGCCGCCAATATGGCTCTCCCACCACTATCCAGCCTTCCGGGGTTGCCATTTTCTGCAGCGCGTTCAATGTCTCTCTATGTCCGCCGTATATCCAGCTCGCGCCGATGCAGGCTACCAGATCAAAACTTTCCGGTGTCTCAGAAGCATATCTGGCCCCATCCATTTCGATGAACTGGAGTTGGACATCAGGAACACGCTCCTGCTGCTTTTTGCGGACATCAGCAATGCAAAAGGGGGAGAGATCGACTCCTGTGCCGCTGATTTGCCGATAACGTTCTGCAAGCCTGATGAGAAACTCGCCTTTTCCAGTAGCGATATCAAGCACGCGTGCGCCAGGTTTGAGAGGCAGAAGCGCGATAAGCTGTTCGAGCTTTTCGATACTCATCGGGTTGCAGAGAATGTGTTCCCGATGTGTGATGTTATAAAACTTCCACATATCCATGGTGTAACTCCTTTTCTAATGCATGCTGAACGCTGTTCGCTCAATCTAATTATAAGAAGCTCATGACTGTATCTTCTGAGCGTTCAACCTGGCGTATATTACTTGAAGAATATTTCTGTTTTCAATGGAGATTGAAACACTACTGCCTCATGCTGCCGCCCGCGAGAACAAATATGACAAGAAGCAGGATAGGCAAAATGACCGCAAACAGCAGGGGCAGGAGCACCAGCAGGCAGCCAGCTCCCCGCAGAGAATTTTCCCTGTGGTTCCAGCCAAAGATTGTCGCAATCAGCGAGCAGCCGTAGAGCACGAAGAACCTGTCGAGGCCCATGGAAATCCCATATGGAAAAGCATATCTCGAAGTGCTGATATATGACCACCAGGCGAAACCGGCAAGACTGACCCCGGCTACACTCCAGGCGTTTCCGGTTTTGCCTTTGACTGACAGCACCAGGGCGAACAACCCGCAGACAGTCGATAGAATGAAGACGACGACAGGATACGTGAGACTCAGACTTCCGACATGAAAAGCGGTGTGAGCGCCTTTCTCTGCAAGGAGTTTGCGAGCTTCTGAACGAGCTGAGTCAGTCTGGATTGCAGAAAGGACTCTGTCCAGTGGAGTCTGACCCGCCCGGTTTTTCGCATTCGGCTCTGCCCCAGCCGCGAGAAGAAGTTTGATCTGTG
>JAKJFO010000302.1 GCA_022704885.1 Candidatus Rifleibacteriota bacterium
AACCCTGTAAGCTGTTGCAAGGCCTGAAGACGGGTTTGCTTTTTCGTAAGCTTGTGAGCGAAGCGAATCGCTGGAGAAAAAGCATCCCGTCTGAAGGCCGCAGCCCATGAATAGATCTGAGTAGTGAGTTTTATTATCGCAGAATACTTCTTTGCATCTGAATCCTCAGGTGCTTCGGCATAAGCGCCATCCATGGCGCAAAACTCGGTCGCTCTGCTGAACAGGTATAGTTGAGAGCAAAGTTCGATATTATCGTGCGCGCCTGCCCTGCGTAGCTTCAGCGAAGCAGGGTAATCGTAATCGAGATTTCGCCCCTGCAGTATTTTGCTAGTTGGCTGGAAAGGATTGATTCCAATCGGGAAGGTCTTTATCGACAGGATGTTCAACTTCTGCCAGAAATCCCTGCATGAGCAGCTTATGATAGAGGTCGCTCCATAGTCCTCTGTTTCGGGTTTCCCACATGGCTGATAAAACTGTTTTTCCCTGCATGTTTCTGAGGCGGGTATTGGCTCCCAGATCTATCAAAAGTTGTGCGGCAGGCAGGTTGTTCTGCATGATCGCATAGTGCAGAGGTGTGTCGCCATTCCAGTTGGGCTGGTTGAGATCGGCCCCGGCACTGGCCAGAAGATTTATCATGCGTGGAATGTATTGAATGTCTACGCCATAGGTCAGAAAAATCTGGTGAAGCGGGCGATTGCCGCTTTGCAGTTTGGCGTCAGGGTCAGCACCTTCTTTCAGCAGAGTTTCGATGAATTCCTCTGAACCACTTTTCAGCGCATTTCCCCATAGACGCTTCAGCGCAGATGAATCTTTCACCTGGAGATTCAGATTCGCTGGTTTCAATTTTTGAAAAGTGGCAAAGTCGGTTGCATAAATGGCCGGCGGGCAACCGTCGAGGTCAGGAGTGTCACTGGCAATTCCGGATTGCACAATTTGATCGAAGAGTTCATGACGGCCGTTTTGCACTGCCAGATGTAATAGTGTCGCTCCGTCCCGGGTAAACAGCAACACGGCTTCAGAGGCTGATGGAAGTGCTTCCAGCTGTTCGGGATAACGGAGATAATGAACAGGCGTATGGCCGGAAGCATCAAAAACCCTCCAGGGATCATATCCCATGCAGCCGGCCAGACTGCGCAGAGACTCCGCATCAGCTCCGGCATCGGCTGCCAGATGTAGTAGCGACTTCTCCCCCGGTGGGAATTTTAATGAATAACTGGTAATTTCGTGCCTGGCAAAAGCGATGATCGTGCGAAAATACCGAATCTCAAGGGCGCGTTCCAGCATCTGCGTAAGCTGAGCAGGAGGCCCTCTCCATCCTGGAACGCTCATCAGCATTTCAACCAGAACCGCTTCCTCTTCGTCTTTGAAGGAACCTGTGCGATATAGAAAAATCTTCCTGAAGGCGACATCTGGTGAAGCTCCATTATCGAGCAGAAACTTCCAGATATCAGGTGAAGCCTTTTCGCTCTCAGAAACGCCATTCCACAGAGTGTCACGAATGGCCAGCCAGAGAGTTGGTGCCGAATATCGGATTACCTGCAATTTCAGCAGGTCACCCTTTTTAACAATGTTGTCGATATCGCTTATTAAAAAGCCGTAGATCAGGCCTGCAGCGATAAAAAAAATATAAGCTGCGGCGGCTGAAGCTTTTTTTTGCCTGCTTATCCAGAAAAGCAGCCATACCGGAAGAAACAGCAGAAAACCCGCAAGGGTTGCCAGGCCTGAAAGCCAGACCATCACCTGTATCATCGAAATCCTCCCCGAGCATGTATTCTAAATCCCGGTTGCTCTCACCAAGCATACTACATCAGGTAGATGCGGATTATCAGAATATATGATTGCAATCAGATAATTTTGCGCGAGGGTTATTTGCTGTCCTGGGTGATGATGTTTTCCCAGTCGGTTGGCGGCGGAACGATCAGGAAGCCTTTGATGCGGCTGTGCAGAATTCTGGCCGGGTTGTCGGCAGGGTAGTGCTTGAGATGATCTGCCAGAACGCGCTCGGCTTCGGCGAAATCGCGGCGATTCAGCGCGGCCTGGCTTGCATCGTATGCTGACTTGCAGGCTCGGGCCTTTTCGAGGAATGCTTTGTCGGTTTCGGCTGATTCGGCGAGAACTTCATAGACGTCGACATGCTTGTCCTTGCCGGCAACTTTGAGCTTGCCGAGCCGGCGCGAAAGAATGGCTGATTCAGCGAGCTCAGCGGTTGAGTCGCTTACCAGGATCTCCGACTGAAAAAGCTTGTTGGCGGTTTCGAGGCGGGCGGCGAGGTTTACGTTGTCGCCGATTACCGTGTAGTCAAAACGCATGGTCGAACCCATGTTGCCGACCACGACAACTCCGGTGTTTATGCCGATTCTGGCTTTGATTTCGGGCTTGCCTTCACGCTTCCACTTTTCGCGCAGGCTGGCAAGCGCTTTCTGGTTTTCAAGAGCACAACGACAGGCTCTGATTGCATGATCCTTCTGATCGACAGGGGCGCCAAAAACGGCCATGATCGCATCGCCTTCGTATTTGTCGAGCAGACCGTCATACTTGAAAATTATCTCGGTCATTTCCGAAAGATATTCATTCAGAAGGCTTACCACATCGAGTGGCGACATGCCTTCAGAGAGGGTCGTAAAGCCTTCGATGTCTGAGAAAAATATCGTAAGGTTGCGTTCTTCGCCGTGCAGATTGAGCTTTTCAGGGTTTTTGAGAATTTCATTAACGACCGATGCCGTGACATAGTGCTGAAACGCGTGCTTGATACGTAACTTCTCGGCCAGCTCAAAGTAATATTTCTTGCCGATTGTATACAGCAACGAGATCAGCAGCAGCGAAACTGCTGGCGTAACATCGAAAACCACACGGTAAAGAGTCAGCGAGACCAGCGAAAGAAAGATAAGCAGAATAATGGTTAATACGCTGACGATGCCGAATGCGAAGGGGTGCAGATACTTGAAAATTACGAACAGAAACAGGGCCAGCAGCCCGGCAGCAATAGCGAAGGTGACTGCCCGGTCAGGCGGTAGAAGAGCCGACCGGTTGAGCATATTTCTCAGCACCATAGCGTTGAGATAGGGACTGTAATCATTGCCGCCGAGCGGGGTAAAGAATTTTTCTTCGGTCATCGAATTGGCATAACCGATTATCACCAGCTTATCCTTGAGCCCCTCGACCGCGAAACTGTTATTATAAAGGTCGTAGAATGACATCGTCTGGTAAGCGCGCATCGGATTGTCATAATTAAGCCATAGATACTCGCCGTTACTGAGTGGTATACTTTGGATCTGCTCTGAATGTTTTACTATCAGCTCATTGTCTTTGAATTCGAAATCAGCCGGCTTGAGCCCGTAAAATCTGCGAAAAACTTCGGTTTGAAAAGAAGGTGTCACTTTGCCGGCTTCGGAAGTGAACTTGAGCGAGACACTGCGTATCGATTCATCGCGATGCGTGCGAAAGTAAGATGGAGCCGGGGTTCCGCTGCGTGTTAATTCAGGGTAGGGAAGTGTCATACGGCGGTCGTCGCGCCGAAATGCTTTGAGCACTACGTTGCCAGCCTCAGCAACGGCCTGGGCAAGTTCGAAATCGGGGCTGCGGTCATCGGTAGAACTGGCGGCGAAAAAGACGTCAAGAGCAATTACCTTTGGCTTGCAGGCCGCGAGATTCCTTATTGCCTGTGCAAAAACCTGGCGGTCACCCTGAAAAAGACCTGGAACGCCAAGAATCGAACGGTCGTCGATTACCACTACAACAATGTCACGACTTGGACCATCAAGCGGAAAAAGCGCGTTCGTCAGGCCGGCAGGGCCTGACGAACGCACGTTAAGCCTCAATCTTAGATCGAGCCAGCTGTCATGCAGCCA
>JAKJFO010000303.1 GCA_022704885.1 Candidatus Rifleibacteriota bacterium
TTTCTGAATATAAGCGGTCAGCAGAGCAGCTGTTTCGGTGCGCTGCGCTTCTGACAGGTCGTTAAATTTAATCGCGTTGCCGCTCAGTTCGGTTTCCCATTCGACTTCCTGTGCGCTGGCACTGTTGTTTCCCGGAAAAACCGGTCGGGCGAACAGGTGCTTGAGTTCGCCGTCAGGGGATATTTCGTTGATGACCGCCTGCAGATGGCCATAGAACTGATGAACTGGCTGATTGCGAAAGAAGCAGGCGCGGAAGCCGCGGGTAAGGGTTTTGGCCAAGAGTCCCATTTTAGTTTCTCCTTGCTGGTTGCAGGTCAGGTTAGAACCAGAGCGGTTTTTACCACCTGATTGGAGCTTCGTGACGTAACCAGAAAGCCATGCATTTCGCGAATGCTTTTGCCGGAAGGCATCGAGCCAGGCGCGCGTTCGTGATACTGCGGGTTGAAGGTTTCGCCTTCCATCTGAATGAACGAGCAGTTTTCCGAGACTTCAGACAGGTAGCGGGCCACTGTCTTGAGCAGGCGTTTGCGCTCAGCAAAGATGACGCCGGCAAGCTGCTGCAGGAATCGCTCGCCGAGAGTGATCAGCATGAAAAGCTTCTGGTCGGGTGTGCCGTGGCGCAGGTTACTTTTGACCGGTAATAAAGAATTTGCCGCGCCCCAGACCTTGATCAGAACCCGATTATCGCCGATCGTTTTGAGCACTTCGCAGAACTGGTTTCTGGCTTCTATTTCGAACGCTTCGGTCAGATTCAGGCTTTCCCATTGTGTTATCAGCTGCTGTTGCAAAGTATTAGCCGCAACCGCTTCAGCCTGAACTGCCGCGGCAGTCGTATTTGGCAGTGGCATTGGTGGCAGCTCTGTTTCAGAGTTTCTGGCAATTTCAGGCTGATTGCCGCTGCCGGCCAACAGGCGTCTGATTTTGCGCAGTTCATCGCTGCTCAGAGGTGGTTCTTCGGCAGTGTGATCTTCTGAGCACGGAAATGCCGGCAGCTCGCTGCTGGCAGGCGATTCGCCCTTCGATTCAGATCCGCCCATGGCAGGAAACGGAAACAGTTCGTTGCTTTCGCTCATTTGTTTCTCCTCTTGCTGGCAGCCATTAGAGATCGAAACTGCCGGTGTCGAGCCAGTACTGGTCGGTAATCATCGTGCGCAGGCGCAGGCTGGCCGCATTGACTGAGACCTTGCTGCCCTTTTCATCTTTCAATCCTGCTATTTTAAGACATTCTCGGTGTTGCGGATCCTGTTGCAGCGAGATTTCGAACGGGCCGGCACTGCGCAGCTGGTCGCGTTCGAGCTGAACTTCCCAGATCGGGTTGACCATGCAGACATCAGAATCGATACGGCGAA
This sequence comes from Candidatus Rifleibacteriota bacterium, assembly GCA_022704885.1. The sequence goes on from JAKJFO010000303.1 coordinate 1,350, forward strand.
TGCCGAGCATCGCTGACTTGGCGGTCTGTAGAATCGCGGGTTCATTACCCGGAGTCGGAAAAAGACAGCGATCGATCGTCATCACTTCTGGCGAGAAGGTGCCGATAAAACATTCGCGCTGGCTGATCAGGCTGCGTTCGGTGCGCAGGCTCAGACCGTCGAGGTTGTTGAGCCTTTCGGCAAACAGCCACACAGCTGCGCCCATGACGCAGGTAGTTTTGGGGTCTGATATGCCGCCACCCTTCTGGGCGAACGGATACCAGCTGCCGACTGAATAGCCCTTGAGGCCGATGATACGGGCTGAAGGAACCGGCATCAGTTTGACCAGCATTTCTCTGATTATCGGCAGCGAAGAAGGCTTGCCACCGAGTATCAGGGTATCGCAGTCGAACTGCGCGATAACTTCGGAAAAGATGCGCAGAATGTTTTCGAGAACGTTGGCAATGACCGCATTTACGCGGGTGCGCGAGATTTCCCAGGGAATCTCAGGCAGAGTTATGTCGCAGCCGAAATCCTTTTTCATGCTCTCGGCGAAGAAATCCAGCACGTTGCTGCCCGGCAGCCGGCGTGGGAAAAAGCGGTCGAAGCTGAGCTCCATGTCGGGGTCTTCACTGTCGAGTTCAGCAAATTCAAGGTGGCGATGCGCCATGGGAATCCAGATCTGACGGCAGAGCTCAGCCTTCATGTCGTGAAATCTCTTGTCGCGCCCGCCGCGCCCCGGGCCGAAGAAAAGCTGGAATTCCTCCCAGGAGACATTGGGGTTTTTCTGCTGCGCCCAGTTGAAAATACGGCGTAGAATCAGCTTTTCGATGACCCGCTTGGCAATTTCGTCGCCGGCGACTGAAAAACCTTCGGAGAACAGCATGCGCTGCCGGATAATCGCTGGATCGGCCGGGTCTGGAGCGTATTCTGCGATCATCAGGTCACTGGTGCCGCCGCCGATGTCGATGCTGGCGAGTCTGAAAGTCTGGCGTTTCTGCAGCTCATCAACTGTGCGCGTGCGGCCGGGGATTGTCACCGCTTCGGCAGCACTGCCGAGAAAGCGGTTTTTGATCTCACCCATCAGATAGGTGAGCTGTACAGCTGTTGCTTCATCGAAGTCAAGATGTAGGACGGGTTTGTGGCTTTCACTGCGGCCAGTTGCATGAAAATAGAGGTCGATGGCTGATTGCACCCGAAGCCGGTAAAGATCGAGTTCTGGCTGTGACATACCGCAGGGCGTGGTGATGACGATATTTTTGAGCTGGCGGCCGGCAAGCCGATGCCCGCGTGATTTGCGGTAGCTGAATGAGTTTATCTGCGAATAGGCGTGGCAGAGGATCTCGCTCATCAGAAAGGTCATCAGAGCTCCTGGCGGGTAACAGGGCTCGAACGGTGGTGTGGCCTGATCGCCTTTGAAAATGCCTCTTTCGTCAAGGTGTTTGAGAAAACCGGCGTTGATCTTTTTGCCGGTGCCTTCTTCGTTGAGATTGAAATACCACGGGAAATGCCTGACATTGTCGTCCCACAGGTAACGCTTCGGGCTTGACATGCCGGTATCACCGACATCAGAAGGCTCCAGTCTTGCGGCCTCGTTGCCGATGCGAACGATGCTTGGCCAGACGAAAGTGCGCCCGTTCTGCGGGATAGCATTCTCGGGATCGTAGAACAGCGGCGGCTGAAACTTGAAGCTGGTCTCGAACGGTTCGGTATAGACATCGCCGGGTTGCTGAAGGTCTCTGATTTCGAGCTTACAGCACTCATCGAGACTTACCGGGCGACCTGGTGTCTGTTCGATGAGAATGCCGCAGGCACGGCTGTTGCCAAGATCTAGCACCAGGTTTACTTCGATTTCTTCGCCCTCAGGATGCATCATGGTGATTTCGGGCAGTGTTTCAGCCTGTTTGAGGCCGTCGATCAGCACGAAAAAGGCTGCAAGCGAAATCGCATAAGGTGGCACCTGGTCACCGCCGGCGGCAGGTATGCCTTTGAGCGAAGTCTTTAGCCAGTTGAGCAGGGCTGGGGTCTGCCAGAACCTTTTCTGACCAGGGTTGGCGATGAATGGCACGCCGGTGTCTTCAGAAAAAAGGCCGGCTTCGCTGCCTTCATTCTGCAGGGCTGTATCAACTGCGATTACCATGCGAACAACGTTTTCGTCTGGCTGTAACGGTGAGCGATAGAGAAACAGGCGCGCCCAGTCGACGCTGCGACATGGCACATCGCTGTCGGCCGACTTCGGCAGACAGGGCAGGGGCAGCCATTTCCCAAGACACTGGTCGAGAACGTCGCCAAAACGCAAGGCGAGACCGCCGACATCGACGAGGGCCTGATCGCCCTGAGTGACGGCATTGCTGATCGCTTCGCTGCCATATTGCAGACCGATAGCGCCGGCCGGCGCTTGCAGTACTCTGAACTGCCAGTTCTTTTGCAGCAGCAGGTCAGAAAGCCTGATCTCGTATTCA
>JAKJFO010000304.1 GCA_022704885.1 Candidatus Rifleibacteriota bacterium
GCCTTCGGTCCAGGTCCAGTTGTTGAGGGGGTAGACAACGCGGCGGCCATTCCGGCCTTCGGTCCAGGTCCAGCCGTCGAGCGGGTAAACAACGCGGCGGCCATCGCTGCCCTCTGTCCAGGTCCAGCCGGTGGAGGGGTAATAAACCCGCATGCCATCACGGCCTTCGGTTGAGGTCCAGCCATCCCAGGCGTGAGCAAAGCCTGCAAAAGTCAGCAACATTAAAACTGCCAACAGAGCAATACGTTTTTTCATACCTCTCCTCCAGAAACAACTTCAATATTACTTTTTATTCTATCAATTCATGAAAATTCTAACAAGGAGAAACTGCCGGCGGGGTATGGCGGTTTTGTGAATGCGGATTTTATGAGGGTTGTACTTTTTTATGAAAAACGCTAGAATCTCTGGCTGAAAATTTCACACCCGAGGTAACCACCTGATGAACAGACTGCAGATACTGCAGAAAATGGCCCTGCTCTGGACCGATGCTTCATGGCTGCCGCAAACGACCGAAGATCTTCTCAACAACAGCGCCTTTGAGAAGGTTGTCAGATCATTCGTCATGCGCCAGGAAACGTTTACCGGGCTGCCCTGTGCTGATTCTGACTTTATCATCAAAATGCTGCGCCGACTCGAAAAACAGCCTCTGAAAACGGTCATGGCAGAGCTCGCCCCGGAAATGCAGTTCAATCAGGAACTTATCTATGATGTGCATCAGCTCGTCGAAAACCTCTACGATTTCTGGCGGAGGTATGAGCGTTTTCTGATTGTCGTCAACAGCTCGAGCGCTGATCACAAAGCCTTTAAAGATACTGTCACACACATGAACCATCTGGTTCGCAAGGCCTACCGTGAAATCTGCGAAAATATAACAAGCGACAGACCAAGGGTTTATCGACAGCTTGCCGCAGGCTTTCAGGCAGGCATGATCGCTCGCACCGGCACGACCGGTTTACCGGCAGAATATGGCCGCATCGACGAAATACCGGTAATCAGGCAGGTGCTGCTCAACCCGCCGCTTATCATTGACCCGCCAGTTAACAAACGCACCGGTGAGTTCATCGAGGTCAAGCGCAACCCTCTGGTAAATTCAGGTTTCAACCCCCGCCAGTTCGTCTGTTATCCGGCGATGGTCGGCGAACTGCGCATCGATGTGTATTTTCACGCCCAGTTCATCAATCTCGGAATCGCGCTGTGCAATCTTTTCGAATTGGCCGATGAGCGCACGCAGGCAAAGAAACCAGATGCGATATACTTCTTTGGTCTGCCCGGCCGCGCTTTTAAAGGCTTTGCAGAAAAGACGGTGTTTTTTGATGACCGGAAAAACGATCTGCTGATCGGTGCTGTGCCACTGGCAGAGTCATTCGGTTATTTCGGCTACCTGAAAAAAATGGTTTTGACTCTTCACAACATCATCATGATGAAGCGCGGGCGCATGCCGGTCCACGGCGCCATGTTCAAAATTGAATTGTCAGGTGGAAAAACAGCCAATATTCTGGTTCTTGGTGACACGGGGGCCGGAAAATCCGAAACGATCGAAGCTTTTCGCGCCCTGGGCAGTCGCAGTATCAAAAAATTGACGGTCATCTTTGACGACATGGGAAGCCTGCAGCTTACAGACAAAGGTGTCAGGGCATATGGCACAGAAACCGGTGCCTTCGTAAGACTCGACGATCTGTCGCCAGGCTATGCTTTTGGCAATATCGACCGCAGTATCATAATGAGTCCGCATCGCACCAACGCCCGGGTGGTTCTGCCGGTAACGACCATGACCGAGATTCTGCGCGGGCACCAGGTCGACCTGTTTCTCTACGCCAACAATTACGAAGAAGTTGACAGCCCGCACCCGGTGCTCGAAGAATTCAAAGACATCGAGCAGGCTCTGAATGTCTTCAGAGAAGGCACATCGATGTCAAAGGGCACAACCACAAGCACCGGCATCGTCCATTCATATTTTGCCAATGTCTTTGGTCCTTCACAGTTTCGCGACATGCATGAGAAGATTGCGCACAGAATTTTTCAGGCGATGCTTGCCGGCGGCACCATGATCGGTCAGTTAAGAACCAGGCTGGGCATCGACGGCTATCAGTCGGAAGGGCCAAAAGCCGCAGCCAAAGCCCTGCTTGCCCGACTCGGAATAATTCAATAATAAAAGTTTTGCTTCAGGGTTCTGAGCCGCCCGTGATATACAGGTGGCGTTGCCACTAAAGACAACAGAATGGCAGAAGATGGAAAGGATACTTAAATTATGTGTGGTGTACTTGGGCTGATTCTGGCGAAAGATTCAAACAAAATGGGGCAGACTGCCTGCCAGCTGCTGAGAATGCTGGAATACCGCGGTTACGACTCGACCGGCGCCGTAATTCAGGATGAAGCGGGCAATATTACCCTGAAAAAAGACGTTGGCGCACCAAGCAAAGTCGTATATGAAATGGGCGTCGACAAGCTTGCCGGCCAGATTTTCTGCGGGCAGGTCAGGTGGGCGACTTTCGGAGTAGTGACCCGCGAAAACGCTCAACCACACGATGTCAGATGCCACACCCACATTTATGGCGCCCATAACGGCAACATTACCAACTGCATGCAGCTGAAAGAATGGCTGACTTCGCAGGGGCACAAAGTGGTCAGCAACAACGACGGCGAAATGCTGGTTCACACCGTCGAGCATTTTTTTGCCGAAGAGCTGCGTTATAAAGACGAAAACGACCTTCAGGTCAGATATACCGCGATGAAGAATGCGGTGGTCAGAGCCTGCAAAAAAACCACTGGCTCATTTGCCGCCGTCATTGTCGATCCGGTCGCCAGACGCACGGTTGCCATCAAGGCCGGCAGCAGTCTTTACATCGGCCGCGGCCAGAACAGCGATCTCAACGAATTTGTCATCGCCTCTTCTGACCTGGCTTCTGTTCTGCAGCTGACCAAAATTCTCGTGCCGATCAGAGAAAAGCAGTTCGCCATTTTCGACAGTAACAGTTTTGCCATGTATGACACCCGCGACGGCAGTGAACTGCAGTGGCAGAGCCAGCGCAGTCTGCTGAAAGTCGAAGAGACCCGGCTGCAGCACCCCTATAAATATTTCATGGAGCAGGAAATATTCAGTCAGAGCCGCAACACAGCCAAGCTGATCAGCCTGTTCGGTGGCGGCAGCCCACTGATAAGACTGCTCAGAGACAATCTGCCGACCAGGGGCGAGCATTATGCACGCCTTGGCGAAGGTATTCAGGCACTGGCCCAGCTAACCGAACCACAGGCGTTCAAAGCGGCGGTAGAAGAACTTTTCGAAACCCGGGCGGCGAAAGAACTGGCCGCACTCGCCGCCACAGTCGAGCCGGGCAAAATCAGCATGGAACTCGAATCGGATTTTGCTTCACTTCTCGAAGACGTGCGTCGGGTTCTCGAACAAGCTGGCAGTAATTACGCCGACCCGACAATGATCAAGCTCATCGACGGCATTTTTGAATTCGAAAATATCAGATTGCTTGAAGGCAGAATGAAAGAATTCGTCGACACCATCGTCAAGGCACGCCAGAATGGCGATTCAATCTACATTCTCGCTTGCGGCACCTCTTTTCATGCCGCGAAAACCGCACCGCTGTTCTTCAATGAAATTGCCGGCATCTCGGTAACCCCGCTGCTGCCAGGTGAATTCAGAGCCCAGTGTACCCGCTCGCTTGGCAAAAATGACGTTATCATCGGCATCAGCCAGAGCGGCGAAACCAAAGACCTGATCGATGTTTTCAGCTTTCTTGAAGA
>JAKJFO010000305.1 GCA_022704885.1 Candidatus Rifleibacteriota bacterium
CCTGTTAAACTGTCAACTTTTGCTTAAGGGCCAAGGGCAATCGCACTGAAATGCCTTTTTTCTACTCAGTAAAGGATTCCTGCCTGTATCCGTTCCGCTCAAAAAAGCAGACTGACGGATATGGATTACATTACTCCTGATGCAGACTCAGAATCTGAGTCGGAAGATATTTCAGCTCTGGCGCATATAGAGGTCTCGATAAATCCCGCAGCTGGCCATGAGCTGATTGTGAGTGCCCAGTTCGATGATGCTGCCGTTCTTAAGAACGCATATCTGATCTGCGTTCTTGATGGTTGTCAGTCTGTGCGCAATAATCAGCGAGGTTCTGCCGGTCAGCAGTTTTTGCAGGGCGTCTTGAATCAGGGTTTCGGTAAGGGTGTCGATGCTGGCTGTCGCTTCATCCATTATAAGAATGCGTGGGTCGGCGAGCACGGCCCTGGCGATGCTCAGCAGCTGCCTCTGACCGATCGAGAAGTTGACGCCGCCCTCAAGTATTTTTGTCGCATAGCCTTCCGGCAGAGAAACGATAAAATTATGGGCGTTGGCCATTTCTGCTGCCCTGATAATTTGATCGGCAGAAGCTTCTGGTCGCGAAAATCTGACGTTATCAGCCACCGAACCGCCAAATAAAAATGGTTCCTGCGGAACCAGCGCCATCTGGCGGCGCAGTGAAGACTGGGTAAACTGCCGCAGGTCATGGCCATCTATAAGAATGGCTCCTGCAGTTACATCGTAGAGGCGCATTATCAGGTTGGCCATCGTGGTTTTGCCGGCTCCGGTCGGCCCGACAATGGCCATTGTCTGACCCGGTTCAAGCGTCAGGTCGATGTTTTTGAGCACCGGAGACTCAGCAATATAAGAGAAATCTACCTGCCTGAACTCAATTTTTCCGGTAACTTCGCCAATGTCTCCCGCAGACTCGATATCCTGGATCGCCGGCACGGTATCGAGCAGCTCGAATACCCTTTCGCCGCCGGCCATGGCTGACTGCATAGTGGTGTAAAGCTGCGAGAGATCCTGGATCGGTTGAAAAAATCTGGTTACGTAGGCGATAAAGGCCACAACGACGCCGATGGTGGTTTCACCGCGGGCAACCAGCAGGCCGCCATACAGAAGCACGATTGCGGTGGCAAGCACACCAAGAAAATCTACGGTTGGTAGAAATATGAATGACAGAGACATGGCCCTGATATTGGCGTCACGGTTTGCCTGGTTGACTTCGTTGAAGCGGTCGGCCGAAACGCCTTCGCGAGCAAAGGCCTGAATGACCCTGATTCCGGAAATATCTTCGGCCAGGCCCCCTACAACCGCCGCAATGCGCTGACGGGTCTGCCTGAAAGCAATTCTGGCATTTTTTGAAAACAGCCAGGTTGCGGCAAGCATGAGCGGAACCACGGTAAAGGCGGCAAGGGCGAGTGGAACATGAAAAGCCAGCATGACGCCGACAATCCCGGCCAGCAGAACCGTATCACCGATCAATGTGGCGACGCCTTCAGAAAGCAGGTCGTTGATAACGGAAACATCGCTGATTACCCGCGAAATTGTGACGCCGACAATGTGTTTGTGGTGCCATTCGAGTGGTAGAAGTTGTAGATGCCTGAACAGTCTGGATCTGAGGGCGGTTAAAATCCTGAGGCCGATTTTGGCCAGCAGATGCTGTTGCAGTGAAGCGGCCAGATAAATGCCGATAAAGGCGGCGGTCATCATGAATGCTGTCTGCAAAAGCCCGTCGACATTATGCGTGGCAATGTCATCATCAATGGCAACCTTTATCAGATAAGGAATGGTCAGGGCCAGGGCTGAATTTAACAACATCAGAATCAGGGCTGCCAGCATGCGTCTGCGGTGCGGCCGCAAAAGCTTCAGCAGCCGACGAAAAACGTGCGGGTTGAAGGCCTGGCCGGCATTTTCCCGGCCAAAACTGCTCATGGCAGTGCGCGGCCCCATTGCTGAACCCGAAGATCCGATTGAAAAACTCATAAGCGGCTCACCTGTGACTGCTGATTGTAAATGTCTGAGTAAAGACCGCAAGTGGAAAGCAGTTGCTCATGCGACCCGCGGGCAATTACCCGGCCGTGGTCGAGCACCAGAGTCATATCGGCCCGGCGCAGAGTACTGAGTCGCTGGGCGATTATGAAGCAGGTGCGGCCTGACATGAGTGTGTCGAGAGCCTTTTGAATCAGCTGTTCTGTTTCGGTATCGACGCTGGCGGTAGCATCGTCGAGAATGAGAATGCGCGGGTTGCGCAGCAGGGTGCGGGCAATCGCCAGCCTCTGTTTCTGGCCTCCAGAAAGGGTGACGCCCTTTTCACCCACCGGTGTATCGTAGCCAGATGGCATTTGAATGATGAATTGATGGGCCTGGGCGGCAATGGCTGCTTCGATCATTTCGTTTTCACTGGCGCCGGGTTTTCCGAAAAGCAGGTTTTCTCTAATTGTGGCCGCAAAAAGAGTGGTTTCCTGCAGCACGATACCTATCTGGTCGCGAAGTGAAGCCAGGGTGACGTCTCTGATGTCGTGCCCGTCGATGCTGATGCGCCCGGCAGTCGCTTCGTAAAATCTCGGCAGCAGATTGATGATAGTTGATTTTCCTGATCCGGTGCGGCCTACCAGGGCGGTAATCTGACCCGGTGCGGCTTCGAAAGAAACATCTTTGAGGATGTTGTGCCCGTGTGTGTAGGCAAAACAGACATTTTCGAAACTTACCGTGCCGCGAACTGCCGGCAGATGCACGGCTCCTGGGCGATCGTGCACTTCTGAGACCACGTCGAGAATTTCAAAAACCCGTTCACCGGATGCAACAGCCTGTGCCAGGGCCGAAACGATATTGCCGAGGCGCCGCACCGGCACGGCGAGCAGGCCGATGCAGGTGGTAAAGGCAACCAGATCGCCGGTTGTCAGGGTGCCGCGGGTTACAAGCCAGCCGCCGCCGGCAATCACGATAACCGTGCCCAGGTTGGCGATCAGGTCGATAAGCGGGGCGTTGAATGCCTGCAATCTGGCAGAGCGGCCAGACAGAGACAGCCAGCGGTTGTTCTCGCGGTTGAACTTTGTAATTTCGGCGTTTTCCTGGGTGAAGGCCTTGACAATGCGTATGCCGCGCAGATTCTGTTCGAGTCGCGTCGTCAGTCTTGTTAATTGTTTTTGAATCAGTAACGCCAGGGGTCTTTGCCGGCTGCCGAGATAGAGTGCCCGCCAGATGATCAATGGCATGGTCGAGAGTGCCAGCAGCCCGAGAACCGGGTCGATATGCATGAGAAAAAGCCCGGTTCCGGAGAGAAGAACAATTCCATCGGCGATTCTGACGAAGGCTCTGCCGGTAATGAAGCGGATCCTTTCGACATCCTGAACGGCTCTCGACAGCAGTTGCCCAGTCTCGGCGCGGTCGTGGTAAGAGAACGAGAGTCTGGCAAGCTGTGCGTGAATTTTCTGGCGCAGGTCGCAGGCGACATTCTGTGAAGCTGTTTCGGTCCAGCGTCCCTGAAGATAGGTGAGCAGACCACGCAGCATGGCGAGACACACGAGGCCGAGCACGGCATTGATGACCAGCTGGCGGTTTCCCTGGCTGATGCCATGATCGATTATCCAGCGGATAAACTGCGGAATAGCCAGAGTAAGGGCGTTGATCGCAATCAGCGCAAGATAGCCGCCGAGCGTCAGATGCCAGTAAGGTTTTAAGAAGCTGAAGCAGCGACTGAGAACCTTTATGGCGCTTTGGAATGATTGGGCATGGGCAGACTTTTTCATTTTG
>JAKJFO010000306.1 GCA_022704885.1 Candidatus Rifleibacteriota bacterium
TCGGGAGTGAACAGCTTGCGCCGTTTCACCAGCCATTCTTTGAGGTTTTCGAGGCCGCCGACGTCTTCGAGCGATTCCATGCTGCGAACATATTCAAGAACGCCATCTTTGCGGGCAAGCTGTTCTTTTTCATCCTGCAGAATTGACAGAATTTCGCGGTCGATGGTTTTTCGACCCCAGAGTGCCTTGTTGAGCGAGTATCTGATCTCGGCAGCAGTGAAGCCTTTGAGCGATATCGTGGCCTGATTGAGGTCTTCGGCTGTCAGGTTGTTGACTGAGCCGCGTCTGACCGCGGCCTGAATCTGCTCGTCAAGTATGCTTGCGATCTCTGGCGGTTCCGGGAGTTTGTAGTCGATAAGAATCAGATCTTTGCGCAGCTCGCCGGGTATGATGAAACTTGAGCCGGTAAGCATGAGAAAACGGTTTTGCCCGCGAAAACTATAATGAATGTTGCGCAGGCGCCTCTGGATCTCAGGATTCTCGAGCGATGCGTTGAGATCTTTGAATACAAAAAAACCGCTGCGATCATGCGTCTGAACTTTTTCAAGAGCCTCAAGGGCAGAGCAGGCAGTCGCTTCGCCAGTAATTGTATCGGTCAGGCCTGATTGCAGATCCCAGGTGAGAAAACTGCCCTTACCCTGAAAAGCACTGTTGAAAAACGCCTGCAAAGTCGCAACGGTGGCGTCTTCTTCCCAGGTTTCTATGGCGATGACCGGGTAGCCGCCGGTGAGAGCTTCTTTAAGCGCTTTGATATCCTGTCGGCGGGAGGCGCTCATGGCCGAAGCGAGTTCACCAGTTGCTCAAGAGTTGCATCGAAAAGGGTGTTTTCGTTTTCCTGCAGTGAACACCAGCTCTCCTTGAACAGCTGAGTTTCGAAAAGATCGCAATAACCGTAGGTGTTGCTGGCGAAGTGTTTGTCTAAAACTGTATTCTGGGTGGTCAGTTCGGGTTCCGGAAAACAGATTTCCATTTCGTTCATACTGCAGTTTCCTTTTCTATATTCAGATCTTAATCTGATTATAAACCAAATTCTTTGTTCATCAAGTAAAAACTGCAGGCTGAGTCAACTATTGGCAGTGGAATTTTAAGAAGATTCGGTGTATTTTATGCATGTATGATCCTGTACGAGTGGGGGGCAGAGCATGAAGAAGTCACTGAAAAAAATAGTCGATAGCATTCTGAAGTCGATTAACGAAGATCAGAAAGAAGTTCAGCATTTCGACAGCAGCCCTCTGCCTGACAAGGCAAAAATCTATCAGCTGATCAACGATATCTTCATCATTCTTTATCCCGGTTATTTCGGGTATTCTGAGATGTCGTTCGAAACCATCAACCTGCGTATTGGTTATCGTGTAGCGAGAGTGTACGAAGAACTCAGGCCGCAGGTGCTGCGTGAGCTCATTCATGGTTGTCAGCGCGGACCTGAACCATGTGGACAGTGTGAACGCGCGGCCGAGATGATTGTCATGTCATTTCTCGAAAATATTCCAGCTCTGCGAGCCGCTCTCGATCTCGATGTCAAGGCGGCCTTCGTCAATGACCCGGCAGCAGTGAATTATGACGAAATAATTTTCAGCTATCCCGGGCTTGAAGCAGTAAGTGTTTATCGGGTTGCCCACTTTTTTTACAGGAACGGCCTGCGGCTCATTCCGCGTATCATGACCGAATGGGCGCATTCGCGCACTGGTGTCGACATCCATCCGGGTGCGCAGATTGGCAAAAGCTTTTTTATCGATCATGGAACCGGTGTCGTTATTGGCGAGACGACTGTGATCGGCGATAATGTGACACTTTATCAGGGAGTGACCCTGGGAGCGCTCAATTTTCCAAGAGACAAGAAAGGGCAGGTGATCAGGCGGGCCCGCCGGCACCCGACGATAGGAGATTCTGTCGTCATCTATGCCGGTGCTACCATACTGGGAGGCGAAACGTTCATTGGCGAAAACTCGGTTATTGGTGGCAATGTCTGGTTGACCGAATCAGTTCCGCCAAACAGCAGGGTAATTCTAGGTAACGCCGATCTGAGAATAAGTTCGCGTAAGCCATTGTCAGTCGATCGAAAATCAGACAGCCGGAGCCGGTAAAAAATTGTCTTTTATTTATAAACAAAAGCCGTCCACTTCCCGATTAGATAGCCTGAACTGTCTATCAGAAACGGGGACGCAAAATGAAAGCTCGACCGCTATTTGTCGGCAGAATACTGCTTCTGCTGCTGATTCCGCTGGCACTGGCCGGCTGCCGTCAGGCGCCTGCCGGGAGCCCAAAATACTATCAGTGTGAGCTCGAGCAGATGCGCCAGAAAGAACTGAGCGCGAAACAGGTCGAACCGCCGGTTAAAGACTGGTACCCGTGGCGCGGCAAACCGCCTTATCGACCACAGCCTGATCTTTCGCAGCGCATCAGTATGCGTCAGCAGGAGATCAACTGCGAAATTGATTATTTGAATGAAGTCGTCAGAGGTAAAAAGAAAGTTAGAGTAAGGTTTCGGGATTGAATATGCTTATCAGCAAGGAAAAACGGGCATTCTGGCTGTTTCTGCTCTGGGTGCTCATTTTGCCTGTCATTCATCAGCCTGGCATGGCGCAGGATGATGATATGTTCATTGTCGAAGACTCCGCCGAAGGAGAGACGGCCACCGCGGCGGCAGATGCGCCTTCGTCAGCACCAGCTCCCGAAGAAGGAGTTCCGGTCACCGAGGGCGAAAACGCTGTCTTTGATCAGGCTGGTGAAGGAGACTCTGTTGTAGCTGAAGGAGCCGCTGAGGGAGATTCTGGCGCTGGTGAAGGCGGTGAAGATGAAGATCTGCACCCGGAATTGCCTGCTCTCAGTGCGGACCCGCAGGAGCTTCTCGCCAAGGTGAACGGGCTTGCCAAAGCTGGCAAGCACAAAGACGTAATCGAAATTCTTCAGGAACACGAAGATGCCGTGGGCGAGCTTCCCGAGCTGCTGGCCATCTATGTCGAAGCTCTGCTGGCTTCTGACAAACCAGACTGGAATCAGATTAACCGTCTTGGTCGCCAGCTTGGCTCAAAAGATCCCGAAAGTTCGCTGGCCAATTACGCTCAGGGCATGTATTACGTCAACGCCAAAAAACAGGATCTGGGTCGGGCGATGACCTTTCTTGGCAAGGCCAGGTCAGCCAAAAAGCCATATTCTGGCGCAGGCAGCGCCTATTATATGGTTCTGGCAAGGCGATTCGGATTGATCGCGCTGGCGCTGGTGGCCCTGCCGATCGTAGTTGTCGTTAAGAAAATCAAGGCGAAAAAAGCTGCAGCAGCATTGAACCTCGATGCATTGCCCGATCAGAAAGAAAAGGCCGGTGATGCAGAGGCGGCGCCAGCAAAAGCCGAAGGCGAACCGCCCAGGCCAGCTGGCGACAAGAAAGCAGAATCAAAAAAGAAGGTAAAGGCGAAAGCGAAGGCTGGCAAAGAAAAAGCCGCAGAGCCAGAAGCAGACGAAAAAGCGCCGGATGCTGAAGAAAAGGATGATTCGGCAGATAAAGGCAGCGAAGAAACTGATGAGGAAAAGGAAGCACCTGAGCCTGTTAAGCCGGCAAAAACAGCGCCAGCACCTGCTCAGGCAGCTCCAGCTGTGCAGGCTGTCGTGCCGCAGGCTGCTCCTGCCGCCGCTCCTCCG
>JAKJFO010000307.1 GCA_022704885.1 Candidatus Rifleibacteriota bacterium
ATCTGAATCTGTCGAATTGAATGACAGCATTCTTGTTTTTGCAGCAGAGATTGGTTAAAATCACATATCCGACAGAAGGCAGGTAAAAATGAAAAAACGTATTGAGAGCGCGATCAGACTTATTCTGGAAAATGCCGGCGAGGGCTGGTTCATAATACTTGAAGAGCCGACCGATGAGAAGTTTGTTCAATTCGCCTATGACGAAGACACGGGGCTGATCTTCGATCTGCCGTTTCAGGCACTCGACGAAGACGAGCTGGCGCGGGCCCGCCAGGTGCTCGGCGAGGCAGGGGTCGGTGATGAAGTTGCCGGGATTTTTGATTCGCCAGATGGCGAGCAGATCGGGGAACAGCGCTCTTTCAATACAATGATCGGCCGTGATGTTGCCCGGGCAGTAGAACTCGTGCATAAAGTGTTTACTTATGTCTACGGTTTCGACGATAGAACCAGGTTTGATGTCACGATAAGCCGATAAGCAATAAAGGCGTCGAGTTGTTGCAGGGGCAACAGAAGGTGGCAGAGCGGTGAAGAAAGAAAAAGCGGCGATCACGACAGTGTCAGACAAATGCCGTTATTGCAGGAGTGAGATTCCGGCTGGCGCAGTTAAGTGCTGTCATTGCCAGGAATGGCTCGATGGTCGGGCCGAATCAGCAATTGAAGCTGATGAAATCATGGTTGCGCCAAGAGACCCCGCGGTCAGACCGGCACAACTGCCGCCGGCATGTTTTCAAAGCCGGCTGGCGGCAACGATTCCACAGGTAAGCTACTGGACTTTCTATTTTGCCCTGAGTATGCTGTTTTATATCGTGATCGCTCTGCACTGGACCTTTGGCCCTGAAGACAGAATCTTCCTGATCTCGTTCATGTTTAACGCCATGCAGATGTTCTTTTCGGCGGCCGGCATGGTCTGGTTCGAAAAACTGCTCGACCGCTTCCGAGCCGAAATACCGGTAATAACTGGCTGGAGCGCGGAACGCAGCGAAGAATACTATCTCAAGAACCGCGAGAGGGTTTTTGCAAACGGGGTGCCCCTGGCCGTTGGTCTGATAATATGTACAATAGCAGTGATTGGCGACAGTCAGGTGATCGGCATGCCTTTTGCCACTGAAGCCGGGCGCATTGCTTATCTTGTCTACGAGTTCGGCTTTCTTTTCTGGAGCGCATCTGCCATAGTTTATTTTATCAAGTTCGCCATGTTTATCAGAGAATTTGGCGACCTTGAACTGCGCATACTTATCATCCAGGAAGAAGAATCCGGCATCCGCATGCTCGGCAAGTTCATTTTGCAGACAACGCTGTTTGCGGTAATTCCCTATATCTGCAGCATAACCGCCCGCCATATCGGTGGCTGGAACTTTTCGTCACTGCTTTCGGTATGGTTCGCGCTTTTCGGTATTTCGATACTTTTTTATCTGTTCTGGCCGATCTACAACATTCATCGCGCCATGATCAGAGAGAAAGACCGCAAGCTCAATCTCGTTTCATACGAGCTTAACAGCCTGCTTTCGCGGCCTCGTCTCGAAAGAGAGAGCATCCACAAGGTACGAAACCTGCTCGAGATTCGTAACTATCTGCACGAAATCAACACCTGGCCATTCGATATGAACAAGGTGGTCGGGCTTCTTTCAGCGGTAATCATACCCATGGCCTCGATTCTGGTTGACCGCGCGCTCAAGGGCGGGCAGTAGCCGGTTTCAGGCGAACATGACCAGGCTCAGGGCCATCAGCATCATGCCACTGACCACGCCGTATATGCAGAGATGATGCTCGCCGTATTTTTCGGCGGCCGGCAGCAGCTGGTCGAGCGAGATGAATACCATGATTCCGGCGACTCCAGCGAAAAGCAGACCGAACAGGGTGTCGTTGAAAAAAGGCATGAGCAGAAAATAACCGACCATGGCTCCGACCGGCTCTGACATGCCCGACAGAAACGAGTATAAAAACGCCTTGCGGCGGCTGCCGGTCGAGTGATAAATCGGCACCGAAACCGCAATTCCTTCAGGGATATTGTGTATGGCAATCGCGACCGCGATGCTTACGCCAAGTGTTGGCTCTTTTAGCGCAGCGGTAAAAGTAGCGAGGCCTTCGGGAAAATTGTGTATGCCGA
The DNA here is from genome assembly GCA_022704885.1 of Candidatus Rifleibacteriota bacterium. Next base: position 2,108 of record JAKJFO010000307.1, read on the forward strand.
TTGCCAGCGCTGAAAAAATGCCCATTCGATGCAGCGCGGCTGCGCTCGGTTCCTTGGCGGTCTTCTCCGGGCATTCTTTAAGTTCAGCTACTTCGCGCGCTTCGTGCGGGTTTTCGAAGTCAGGCACGAACTTGTCAATGAGTGTGGTCAAAAACATGCCACAGAAGAAAGCCAGGGTAGTTGCCAGGTAGCCTTTGGTTTCTCCCATGCAGCCAATCAGCGATTCCTTGGCCTTGAAGAAGATTTCGATCATCGAAACGTAGATCATGACTCCGGCCGAAAAGCCCAGCGCCACCGCGAGAAATCTTTTGTCTGTCTTTCTTGAGAAAAATGCAAGCAAACTGCCGATGCCGGTTGCCAGGCCGGCCAGCAGGGTAAGTACAAATGCAAAAAGCACGTTTTCCTGATACATGGTGTGACTCCGTGAATGCGTTAAAAAATTCGATACAAATTTACCACAAAAGGTTATATTTAGATAGAAAGCACAAATAAACCCACGTAAAGATTCAGTTACGGATGGCATTTTATTGTGAGTGCGCAGACAGGGATCTCATAAGCGAAAACTTTTTGCACAGGGAGGTGCTTATGCCGAGCCAGGCAATATTGACGTAAAGCCATCGCTATTTACTATAAATTGCGACTGGTGAGAGTTGTAGCTTTGAGGCCCTGTCGAGAGCACGTGTAATAAGGCATAGCTTGTTACTATGTATCTACGCAATATAGGCAATCCCACCTAAGACTGAATTCTTACAAAACCACGACAAACACAAACGCTTTCTACGGAACAGTGTAAGATTGATCCTGTCATTGTCTATGGGTATCGAGATTGGGAACTGTATCGTCTCTGAGGGTAAAATCTGTTTTTGAGTGTTCATTCATGATCTGAGGGAGGCCTGTATGAAAGCAAGAACCGTATTTGTCAGCGATCTGCACATCGGCACCGGCGCCGAAACCAACTGGTATCAAAAGAACGTTCATGAGCCGCTTCTGAAGAACTTTCTGCGCTATCTGCAGTCTGGTGAAAACCATGTCGATGAACTCGTCATTCTTGGAGACTGGTTTGACCTGTGGAATTATCATCCGTTTTCTTCTCCTCCCGACGTTGCGCTGATCATGCGACAGAATCCGGCTCTCTTTCAGCGGCACGCTGATGGTGATTTCGTCAGTCTTCTCGATACGGTCAAGGTGCGTTATATCAACGGCGATCACGACATGGAAGTGGAACTGCGCGAGGTCAACCGCCGTATTTTGCCAGGCCATGGAAGTGATCTGGAAAAGCCGGCTCTCGCCAACACCTATTACATGGACGGTCCGGTCTGGGCCGAACACGGTAATCAGCACGACCTTTTCAACAAGCCATCGCTGACCGAGGCCAACCCTCTGGCTCCTCTGCCGCTCGGATATTTCGTCACCCGCATTTACTGTCACTATCTGCAGAAGAAAATCGCCAGTGTACACCGCACTGACGCGGCAGCCGTGGCCGGATGCTGTGAGACCGGGCTCGAAAACTATGGTATCAGCCTT
>JAKJFO010000308.1 GCA_022704885.1 Candidatus Rifleibacteriota bacterium
TTCATGGCTTTTGAAGCCTACATGCTCAAACTGAGCTGGCCGATGATGGCCGTCGGCTGGATCATCAACCTCTATCAGCGCAGCATGGCCTCGATGGAGCGCTGCCTGCAGATTCTGCGCGAACCAGTTGCGCGCAGCGCTCTCGACAGCGGACTACCGGCGCAGGAGCCCAAACCGACCGAAAACGCCGCAACCCCGGCTGGTTACGGCATTGAACTCGAAAACCTCTGCTTCATTTACCCTGACGCGTCACAACCGGCTCTTAAAAACATTTCTTTCAAGCTGCCCGAAGGCAAAACTCTGGGTATCACCGGCCCGGTCGGCTGTGGCAAAAGCACGCTGCTGCGCCTGCTCATGAAAATGTTCGCGCCCACCAGCGGCCAGATCAGAATTGGTGGCAGGGATTCTCGAGATATCGATCTGACTGAACTGCGCCAGCTGTTCTCTTACGTGCCGCAGGAAACTTTTCTGTTTTCAGAAACGATACGGGAAAACGTGCTGTTCGCCTGCGCCGACAAAACCCGCGACGAAGCAGCAGAAAACTATGCGCAGCGTGCCGGTCTTGCCGACGACATCAAAGAATTTCCTGGCCGGCTCGAAACCATGCTTGGCGAGCGTGGCGTCAACCTTTCCGGCGGACAGAAGCAGAGGGTATCGCTGGCTCGCGCACTGGCAGCAGAGCGACCGATACTGGTGCTCGATGACTGCACCAGCGCCGTCGATACCGAAACCGAGCAGCGCATACTGAGTTCATTGCAGAAACAGGCGCGCAAGCAGACCTGCATTATTGTTTCGCACCGCATGGTAAGCCTGCAGAATGCTGATCTGATACTTTATCTCGACAGCGGCGAGGTGGTCGAAGCCGGCAGTCACGAAGAACTGCTACAGCGCGGCGGCCGCTATGCCAGGGCCTGGGAGCGCCAACGTATCAAGGCACAACTCGAAGAAGGCAGCTGATGGAAGACTATTTTAACGAAGATGACATAAAGGCCCCGATGTGGGATACCGGCCTGGTAAGGCGTATGCTGCCATACCTGCGCAACTGGCGCCCGCATTTTCTGGTGTCGGTGCTGCTGGTGCTCGCCGGCACAGCGGTACAGATTTCGCTGCCGCTGCTGCTGGGGCGCGCCGTCGACCTTGGCATCAAAATCCGCAATCTCGAACTGCTTCTCGATTACGTTCTGCTCTACGCGGTCGGGCACGCTTCGTTTTTCGTGATTCTGGCGGCGCGCAACTGGCTGCTGCAATATACCGGCCAGCAGGTGCTGCACGAACTGCGAACCCATCTTTTTTCGCATATTCAGAAGCTGCCGATCAGCTTCTTCGACCGCACCCCGGTAGGCCGGCTGGTTACCCGCATCACCAATGACGTAGCAACTATGGCCGAACTGTTTTCGGCTGCGCTGATCAATGTCAGCGGCGACATCTGTGTAATCATCGGCATCGGTATGATGATGCTGACCCTGAACTGGAAACTCGGCCTGGCAGCCCTGCTGGCCTCGCCGCCTCTCTACTACGTCGTCTGGGTACTGAAAGGCAAAATGCGCGACACTTTCAGACTGGCACGCGCCAAACTGGCGATGCTCAACGCTTCGCTGGCCGAGAATGTATCGGGAATGAGCGTAATTCACGTTTTTAATCAGGAAACCGCGCGCGAAGCCAAATTCGATGAGATGAACACCAGCCTGCGCGAAGCCGAGCTGACTTCTGTTTTTTACAACTCGTTCTTTTCGCCGGTCGTCACTGTTTTCAGCGCCATCACGCTCGCGATTGTAGCTACTTACGGCGGCTGGCTGGTGAGCACCGGCGAAATCAGCATCGGACTGCTGATCACCTTCATCGCCTATACTCAGGCATTTTTTGACCCGGTGCGGCAGATCAGCGAACAGATTTCAGTTTTTCAGAGCGCCATGGCTTCGGCCGAGCGTGTGTTCGGCCTGCTTGACGAAGCCCCTGAACCGGATCTCGAAAGTGGCCGTGAATTTACCGGTCTAAACAGCGAGATCGAGTTCCGCAATCTCAATTTTTCTTATAACAGCGACAAACAGGTGCTCAAAGACCTCAGCTTCACCATCAGAAAAGGCGAAAAAATAGCAGTTGTCGGCCATACCGGCGCCGGCAAGACGACGCTGGCAGCTCTGCTCAAGCGGTTTTACGACTATCAGGATGGGCAGATACTGCTCGACGGCGTCGACCTGCGCGAATTCTCACGATCGTCACTGCGCCGCCGCATCGGTCTGATCCAGCAGGATGTCAACATCTTCTCAGGCACCATCCTCGACAATATTTTTCTGGCAGAGGGCAGTTTCGACAAGAGCAAACTCGACCGCATCATTTCTGAGCTGCAGATGGAAAGCCTGATCGAAAAACTGCCACAGGGCATCGAAACCCAGATATTCGAGCGCGGCAGCAACATCTCTGCCGGCCAACGCCAGCTCATAGCTTTTTCGCGAGCACTGGCCACTGACCCCGAGATACTGATTCTCGACGAAGCTACCTCTTCGGTCGATTCAGAGACCGAAAGCATTATTCAGCGCTCGGTTCAGCAGCTCACCAGCAGTCGCACCAGCCTGATCATCGCGCATCGACTTTCGACAATACGCAACTGCAGCCGCATTCTGGTGCTGCATAACGGCCGCCTCGTCGAGCAGGGCAGTCATGAAGAACTGCTCAAACAAAAGGGGCATTATCAGAAGCTTTACGAACTGCAGTTCGCCGAAGGAGACAAAGCATGAAAGACGTCGACAGTTTTATCGAATCACTGCGCAATGCGCCTGAAGGAAACATTTTCAACCCGTGGTGGCAGCGTGACGAACTGCACGACGACTATTCGAACTCACCCGAAATCCGGCGCAACCATCTCAAATTCTACCTGCAGGAACGCCTTGGACGCTGCCGCTATCTGCTCGTCGGCGAAGCCCTCGGCTATCAGGGCGGGCATTTTTCGGGTATCGCCATGACCTCAGAACGCATGCTGCTTGGGCATCTCAGCAACAAAGGCATCAGACCCGAACATATCTTCACGACCATCGGCCCGATGCGAACCAGTCGCGAAGATGTGCGCAAAGACGGCTTTTCAGAGCCAACCGCGACCATAGTGTGGGGGCATCTGTTGAGCGCCGGTATCGACCCGTACACGTTCACGATCTGGAACGCCCTGCCCTGGCACCCTTATCATGCCGGCAAAGGCATGCTCAGCAACCGCACGCCTGTCGACCGTGAATTTGAAACCGGACTGCAATGCCTGCAGCGCCTGATCAAGCTGATGGAACCCGAAAAAATCGTCGCTGTCGGCGAAAAATCAGCCCTCCAGCTTGAAAAGCTGCAGATCGAATTTTACAAGGTGAGACACCCTGCCAACGGCGGCGCCGGCAAATTCCGAGACCAGTTCACCGCGCTGATGTAACTCTTACCCAATAACACGGCATGGCAAATGCAAAAATTATGAGTGCACATAAACAAAGGGCGTAGGCGGGCATTCTTCGCCAGGGATGGCGATTATGACCGGCGCGACAGGATGTCAAGCGCCGGGCCTCATAAGCGCAAGCTTGTGAGCCGAGCACTTT
>JAKJFO010000309.1:0-3260 GCA_022704885.1 Candidatus Rifleibacteriota bacterium
TCATGTATGAAAAACTGACCGGCCATCTGCCGTTCAAAGGCAAGCGCGCCATGCAGGTGTTCATCGAGCAGACGAAGTGGAACTTCCCGCCGCCTCGCCAGTTGAACCCGGCGATTCCGCAGAAGCTCGAGCAGATCGTGCTTAAACTGCTGGCAAAAGATCCGACGCAGCGTTATCCTACGGCAGAAATGGTGCAGGGCGAGCTTGAACGCCTGCTCGAAGTGACCCGTCAAGGCAAGTCCGGTCTCGGAATTAGCTCTATTGCCGGTGAAATACGCGGAGTCGATCTTGCCCGCAGAAGTTTCAAAAAGCGCACTTTAAGCGAGGAACAGGCGATTCTCAAGCGGCAGCGCGCTGAACTGATCGATAACAGGCAGAAGCTCAAGATCGAAAAGAGCAAGTTGACGCCTGATGCCGAAAAAATCGACAATCTCAACATTCTCTGCCAGACATTGCAGGATGACTATGCCAGACTGGAAGTTCAGATCAAGATGGCCCTCGGATTCAAGAGCCAGCCGCTGGTAATAGACAAGTTCAATTCGATTTTCAAGCTCGAAACAATTGCTTTTGAGAAGCGTGGTCTGCCTTTCACCATCAATACGATCGAGCAGAAACTCGCGACAACAGAAGGAAAAGACATAATCGTCGGCCAGATCAACTTTACCGAAAGGGCAAAACGCAGTTTTTCGATCAACAAGAAAGATTCGTTTCTCGCCTGGGATCAATCAAACTGGTTCTTCGGGGCATATGAAGAGAAAGATTTTCCGATCTTTCTGATGGTCGGTGATCGCAGCATGCCGCGCAGTCCTGAGAGCTTTCGCGGTTTTTTCTGGCCCATGGAGTTCATCATCGCAGTGCAAAAGCTTGGCTGGACAGGCGTATCGATCGTCGAGACCTTCAATGGCGTCGATCGTGGCGGTCATGCGGTATTTGCCGAACACAAAGAAACTATTCTGTTTTCGCAGTCGCTTTTTGACAATCTCGACAAAATACTTGGCAAAGTAAAAACAACAGAAAAGAAGGAATGATACAAAATGGCTATGGCAGGCAGGATTTCGGCGTTGACAGAAGCCTATCAGCGGCTGAGTCTTGCCAATCAGAAATTTATCGAACAGGGAAGCAGCATCGAGGCTTTCAAAAACCTGATCGAGCAACGTGACCTTGTCATGGAAGATCTCACAGTTCTGACTCAGGAACTGGTTGCCGCCATGGAACACAATTTTCCCGATCACCAGTTCAGCTGTAACAGCGTATCAGAAGCTGTTCGCACAATATCCGTGCTGGCTCCAAATCTTGAAGATCATTGCAATCAGGTTCGCAAAGCTCTTAAAGAGCTTGTCGACAGCGATAAGGCGGTAGAAAAGCATATTGCCGGTCTCAAAGAAGAGATAAAAGCTGAAATTGGCCGGGTAAGGCAGGGTTCGCGCGGCCTCAAAGGCTACCGCCAGAACCAGAACTACGGCAGCTGCTTCATCAACAAGGTAAAATAGCAGTTGCTGCAGGGGCGACAAAACCTGCTCAGCTCTTTTCTGCCGGCAGATAAAAACGCGAAGAGAGCACAGAGCTTTCTTCGCGTGTATCGAGCTGAAAATTTCAGCCGGTCGGATCAGAACATTCCGGGGATGTTCATTCCGCCGGTAATTGCGCCCATTTCTTCCTGTGCCATTTCCTTAGATTTGGTCAGTCCGGCGTTAACGGCAGACAGAACGAGATCCTGCAGGGTTTCGACGTCATCAGGATCTACTGCATCCTTATTGATTTCGATCTTGAGCATTTCCTGGGCGCCGTTGAAGACGACCTTGACAATCCCACCACCTACGGTGGCTTCGACGGTCTTGTCCTTCATTTCTTCCTGGGCCTTCTGCATCTTTTCCTGCATTTTCTGAGCCTGTTTCATCAGGCTCTGCATGTTGAATCCACCCTTCATAACGACTCTCCTTAAGGCAAGTTTTTCTGGAAAAGATGATAGCAGAATCAGCGCAAAATCGCAAATTTGCCGCGTACCCGTCGTTTGGCATCGGGAAAGCCACTCTCGTTGTCTATTCTTACCGTGTAAAAATAGGTGCCGTTGGCAATCTTGCGCGGCAGGCTCCATTCATAAACATTTTCGCCTTCAACTCCGCGTATGTCGGTCGAAAAAACTTCGTGTCCGGCTGTGTCGAAAATCTTGAGATCGACATAAGCTGGAAAATTAAGATAAAACCTGAAGTTTACCTTGTTGCCACGGGCCGGGCTCGGGTAGACCGACATCATCTTGATCGTATTCACCGGCAGATAAAGGATCGAAGTCTTGACCGCCGGGTCGGTCACCGATTCGATATAGATTTTCTGTGCCGGTAGAACTTTGAGGTTGTTGACCGCTGCATCGCTGTTATCACGACTAAGTCTGACAAAATTGCGAAACTGCGATGAATGCGTGCCGTTTTCGATGAGATCGAGAAGCAGTCCGGTCGGGTCTGCTTCCGAATAGATTCTGATTCTGGTGGTATCGGTGGTGAACCAGTTGCGGTCTTCTGCCTCGACTTCGATAAACAGGCTGGGGTTGGCAACGGTATCGGTAACCCGCTGGGCAAAATGTTTTTCGGAATAGAGTCTGATGCCGGTAATATTCAAGGGCGAGACTGAGCCAGAATGCATGTAGTAGATTACCCTGACGTCGTCGGTCAGCACCGGTGACGACAGTTCAAGCCATTCTCCGGGCAGAAGCGCGAGCGGATACTGCGGCACCGCCTTGCCGGGTGCAAATTCCAGGCTGCATCTGAATCGGCCGCTTTCGGTATTATATGCTTCGAGCTGTAGATTGACTGTATAAGTGGCGCGGGTGCCGGTGCGGGCAAGCAGGTCGAAGGTGCGCCCGGTCAGGTTGAGGGTTCCTGAGGCGGCGACTTCGACGAACACGACCGGAATATCGACCTGATCTGTCGCAATCAGCTGAGCGAAGGCGTTGTCGCTGAACAGACTGATGCCCTGGCGCCCGCTGGTTGTGAACGGGTGCTGATATACAGGCATGCTTTGCCCAAGATAGTCGGTCAGCCCTGACAGCTGCAGAGTGCAGGTCGACTGCATTGGCAGTGGTGAGAGTGGCAGCCAGCTGAAGCCTGTGCTGTCTGCATCCGGGCTGGTTCGCCTGGTAACGATATTGCCGGCATCGGTCAGAATACGAAGTGCATCATTGGTCGACTCGAAGGCGAGTTTGCGGCTGAAGATGGCCGAAATGACAGGTAGTTCGGCGATGCCGCTGCTTCCAGAAGCTGGAATGG
>JAKJFO010000309.1:3281-3532 GCA_022704885.1 Candidatus Rifleibacteriota bacterium
CAGAGCAGGTTGTGCGGCGAAGAGAAGTGTTGTGGTGATGTTGCCGACAATATCATCAGCCAGGCTGAATTCACCTCTGAAACTGCCGGGCGCGGTCTCGGCAAGCGTCACCAGGCTGCTGCCGGAAGCGGTGGTCAGCTGCACTGTGCGGGTTTCAGCGTATGTTTCGAACATATTGGTCGTGGTTGCGAGCAGAACGAGATTGCCCGGCGTCGCTTCACCGGTCAGGCTGACGCTCTGGCCGTTGCGCG
>JAKJFO010000030.1 GCA_022704885.1 Candidatus Rifleibacteriota bacterium
TCGCAAAATATTCATTTATCTTGATTGAAAATAGATAATTGTATATACTTCGTTATGTGGCGAAATGTGACTTATGTTGTAAGGCGGTTATATGAAAGAAACCCTGAATACCTTGAGAGTTCTCGCTGAAGAAAACCGTTTGCGTATATTCATGGCTCTGCATGAGCAGGAACTGTGCGTCTGCCAGATCGTTGCCCTGCTGGGCCTGGCCGCTTCGACGACCTCAAAGCATCTGGCTCTGATGTATCAGGCCGGCATTCTCGATCAGCGCAAAGAAGGCCGCTGGGCGCATTACCGGGTCAGTCGAGAATGGCTTGGTGGCAATGCCAGACTTGCCATCTGGCTGTCTGGCGAACTTGCTGGATCGCCCAGAATGAAATCAGACCGGGGCAGGCTTGAAGAGATATTTGCAATGCCGCCGGAAAAGCTCTGCCAACCACTGGATAAGTGTGCTTCAGACAAGCCTGTTAGCAGAAGTAGAGGTAAGCAGCGATGAAGAAGCGCGTTCTATTCCTGTGTACCGGCAATTCCTGTCGCAGCCAGATGGCCGAAGCCTGGCTGCGCCATCTTCGTGGTGACGAATTCGCAGCCTTTTCTGCCGGAGTAGCCACGCACGGTATGAATGAGTACGCGATATGCGTTATGAATGAGGTTGGGGTCGATATCTCAAAGCATCGATCCAAGCTGCTCAGTGAGTTCGTCGGGCAAGAGTTCGATCTGGTCGTAACCGTCTGCAGCAAGGCAAACGAGAGTTGCCCGATTTTTCCAGGTAAAACCAGAGTTGTACATGTGCCATTTGATGACCCGCCGGCACTTGCCGAGGGTCTCAAAGATGAAGAGCAGATTCTCAACTGCTACCGTCGTGTTCGCGATGAAATTGCGGATTTTGTAAAACATATCGAGAAAGCAGGTATTTAAATGGATTTTAAAGTCATTAAAGACGACGAAATACGTCAGCAGGTAAGTCAGAGATACGCAAAAGTTGCTGCTGGTGGCGGCGGCTGCTGCGGCCCATCTACCGGCTGTTGTGCTGATCCTTTCGGGCACCCGGAGGTGTCTGAAAAGCTTGGTTATTCAGGTGCCGACATCGCGGGAGTGCCAGAAGGCGCCAACATGGGCCTTGGTTGCGGTAATCCACAGGTGCTCGCGCAACTCAAACCAGGCGAGACGGTTCTCGATCTCGGCAGCGGCGGCGGGTTTGACTGCTTTCTGGCTGCCCGCCAGGTCGGCGTTGAGGGCAAAGTGATCGGTGTCGATATGACTCCAGAAATGATCAGCAAAGCTCGAAAAAACGCCATGAACGGCGGATTCGCCAATGTTGAATTCAGACTTGGCGAAATCGAGCATCTGCCAGTGGCCGACAACAGCGTTGATGTAATCATTTCAAACTGTGTAATCAACCTCTCTCCCGACAAGCCTGCGGTATTTGCAGAGGCATACAGGGTGCTGCGCCCGCAGGGCCGCATAGCTGTTTCTGATGTGGTAGCGCTCAAACCGTTGCCGGGAAAGATGCAGAACAGCCAGGAAGCATACTGCGACTGCGTGGCCGGCTCGATTTCGGTCGGCGAACTAGAACAGATTCTGATCAGGCAAGGCTTCGATTCTGTTCGGGTCGATCTCAAGCCCGAGAGCGCAGAATTCATCAAAACCTGGTTCCACGACGCCGAGAAGTATGTTTGCTCTGCTTCGATCAAGGCGATCAAAAGCTGAAAACTATCGACTAAATGCCGTCCCGGAGCGCGGCATTCAGCCGTCAGTCTGAATAGGATGATATCAGGAGCGTAATATGAGTGAGAATATTGAAAATAAAGAACGGCAGATGACCAGCATATTCGAAAAATATCTGTCACTGTGGGTTTTTCTATGTATTGTCGGCGGCATCATTCTTGGAAAAGTAGCACCAGATCTGGCTAAGACTCTTGACGGCATGTCGATTTTTGTCAATGGCGCGCCAGTGGTTTCTATACCGATTGCAATTTGTCTCTTTCTGATGATGTACCCGATCATGGTTAAGATTGACTTTGCCGAAGTGGTTAAAGCTGGCAAAAGCGGCACTCCGGTCATTCTTACTTTAATTGTAAACTGGGCAATCAAGCCTTTTACCATGTATGCGATTGCCTATTTTTTTCTAGGCTACCTTCTGCAGTCTTTTATTGGTGCTGATGCCGTCGATCTCGTCAAAATGCCTTTTGGCCTTGATCTTGATGTCGGTGCCGTGCATGGTGCCGGCACTGTCGTTCTGCAGGACGGAGCTAAAATGCTGCAGGTCCCTCTCTGGCGCAGTTTCTTCGCTGGCACAATTCTTCTCGGCATCGCTCCCTGCACCGCGATGGTGCTGGTATGGGGTTATCTGTCGCGGGGCAACGATGGCCTGACTCTGGTTATGGTTGCCATAAACTCTTTAACCATGCTGCTGCTTTACGGCCCTCTTGGCGGTTATCTTCTTGGAGTTGGCAAATTGCCGGTTCCGTGGCAGGCGCTGTTGTTGTCGATCGCTATTTATGTCGCTCTTCCGCTGGTTGCCGGTCACTTTTCGCGGAAGTGGATTCTCGCAAGTAAAGGCGAAGCCTGGTTCAAAGAAAAGTTTCTTGGTTTTCTCACGCCGGTCACTATTCTTGCGCTTTTAACCACCCTTGTACTGCTTTTCTCATTCAAGGGTGAGATAATTGTCGCGAACCCTTTAATGATACTCTGGATAGCCATTCCTCTAACTATTCAGACTCTTTTCATTTTTGCGCTTGGTTATATTGCCGCAAAGTATCTTGGTCTGAAATACGAAGATGCTGCACCGGCAGCCATGATCGGCGCTTCCAACCATTTTGAGGTGGCCATCGCTACCGCAGTCATGCTGTTTGGTCTGTCTTCAGGCGCTGCACTGGCTACAGTAGTGGGTGTTTTGATCGAAGTGCCGATAATGCTCATGCTCGTGCGTTTCTGCCTCAAAACTCAACACTGGTTTAAACCACCTGGTGCTGACGAACGGAATGAGGCGATTGGATCCTGAAACAACACTTCATGGGTCGCATAGATCGTTTCTATGCGACCCATTCTTTTTAGCATGTTGCTAAAAAGTCTCGTCATGGCATATGCTGCCAGCAACTGTTGCTGCCTTACTGTCGCAAATTAGCTGGAGTCATCAGGATGAGCCAACCAGGAGAAATAAATTTTCCTCGCCCCTTTCGTGGACTTGGTCTGGGAGAACACCGGTTTCTGACTCTATTGCCGGTTGCGCTGGATAGTCCGGCGGTGCGGCTCATCGAGACCAATGCTTTTCCTGTTTCTTTCCTGATGAAGCGTGCCAGAATCTGGCTGCTTGCTAAAGAGGGCTTTTGCTGGATTGATGAGACCGTTCCCTGCATCGTCCTGACTCAGCATTATTACCAGAACGGAAACGATCTCGATCTATATCTCGACCTTCTCCATGAACTGACCCACATCAGGCAGATATTCGAAGGCAGAGATGTCTGGGAAGAAAAAATCCCTTACCATAGACGGCCAACTGAAATTGAAGGATATGCTGTGGCGGTTGCCGAAGGCCGCAGACTGGGCATGGATGAACTCGCCATCATTAAACATCTCAGCAACCCATGGATGACCACTGATCAGGTTGCGGAACTGCTGAAGAGCGTAAATAACTTTCTTGCGGAATCAGGGCGACTATAGAGCAGGCCGGCATTGCATTCCGGCAGTTCTTCAAAGCCCGGCGAAGCTGATGCCGTAAATGTGCGCCAGAGTATAATAGAGGCCAGCGACGATGAAGATTATGCCGGTAGCGGTTCTTACGTAGAATTCGATGTGATTGAGGCTTTTGAAGGCTTTTCCGAGCCATTTGCTGCTGAAGGCGATCAGAAAAGCAAAAAATACCACTGGTATTGCCGTGCCAATGCCGTATAGAGCCGGCAAGAGCAATGAAGAATTGTTGCTTACGGCGAGCGGGATCAGGGCACCAAAAAACAAACCGGCCGATACCGGGCAAAAAGAAAGGGCGAAGAGAATTCCCAGTGGAAATGCATATAAAGCGCCGCGTTTGGACGCCTTCTGTTGAATTTCCTCACCGGCCATCTGGATACTCAAACCACTTCCAATGAGGCCAAGCAGAATCATTCCCAGCAAAATCAACAGTGGACCAAGAATTTCGTTAAGATATTTCTGCAGGAATCTTGAAAGTTCGCCACTGGCAAGGACCCCCGATGAAAGCAACGCGCCAAGAGCAAGGTAGGTAAGGGTTCTGCCGGTGGTGTATAAAAGCCCTGAAAACAGGATGGCGGTTTTACTGTGGAGTTGCCTGCCAATGAATGAAATCGCGGCGACGTTAGAGGCCAGCGGACATGGGCTGATTGCCGTAAGAATACCCAGCCAGGCTGCAGTAGTTATGCTTACCCAGGTCATTTGTTGTCTCCATTGATTTTACCAAGGGCTTTTTTGACTGCATCTGCAACATAAATATCAAACTCGGCCGGCTTTTCAAGCAGCGGCCAGACGTCGTCAAGACGGTTAAATTCCAGGATTTCATCACCCTGAACGACGCTGACAACAATACAGCTCGCGACAACGTCAAACTTTTTCGCCAGAGCTTCATTTTCCTGGAAGTTAATTTCTTCCCAGAGTATTTTTTTGCTGGTCCAGGCATCGGCAAAATCGCGTTCTACCAGCAGTTTTGCTCTGCTCTCAATGCTGTTGCAGGTCACACAGCGAAAGGTTGCGTGCATATAAAAGATCTTAACCAGCCGCTCGGCAGAAGTTGTGCCGCCATTGCTGGCGGCAACCATGTTTCCGTTGACGGTCCCTGTAACCACACTGTGTTTGCCGAGTGCATAGCCGATTGATACCAGCACAAAGGCCAGCAACAGGTAGGTTATTAACTTTTTGTATTTTTCACTTAACTGCATATCTACAAAAACTTACTGATTAGTCTCTACCGGGCAGCCCTGGCTGAGATTATTCACCTTTTGCGGCTTCTGAAGCGTTTTCTGGCGTTGCAGCTTCAGGGGATGATGTCTCGCTGGCATTAGAAGCCTTCAGAATGCCGAGTTCAGACCACTTGGCAAGCACATCCTCTTCAGAAATAAAGCCAGTATGGCGGAACAGTTCTTTATTTTCACTGTCGAGAAAAATCTGAGTCGGTATTGACTGTATTCCATGGCTTCTGGCGAGATCTTGATTCTCAGTTACCCAGACATCGACAAATTCAGTTTTAAATTTGTCAGCGTGGTTTTTTGCCAAAGCCTCAAGAACTGGTTCCATGGCTTTGCATGCCTTACATTGTTTTGAGCCGAAGTCGATTATGCGGGGAAGTTTGAGGGCATCGGTGTCGGATGCTGATGAAGTTGCCGGAGCTGCCAGCTGATTTGCTGATTCACTGATCTGTGCGGCAGGTTGTGCTGGCGTAGTTGTTTCTGAAGCAGCGCCACAGACTGATGAAAGAAAAAGAGAGGTGGCGAGAAAGACATAACTGATGTTACTTAATTTCATAGCTGATTCCTTTGACACTATTGGCATAAACCCAGCAGCTCGGCTGCTTTGTCACAGACCCTGGCAATATTTTCCTGATTGACTTCTGTCTGGCCTTTTTTGAAGCCAATTTCAGTAACCATAAGGTGCTTGAAGTTGGTAAGGCCTTTTTCTTCGAGAGTTTTTCGGGCGCAATTCAACGGGCAGCCGTCAATGACGAGCACTTCGTCAGCACCTTCGGTGCTCTTTATAAAGCCACTGATGTTGCCGCCGATTCCGGCGAGACAGGACATGGCGCCTTTCTTGTCGCGACTGAGCTGGCGGGCCGAGCGGTCAGCCAGTTCGCCGACATCTGCAGCGCCGGAACAGGTGTAAATAAGAGCCGGACTGCCGCCGCAGGCACAGGTAATTCCTGACATGCTCTTTGCTCCTTATTTGAGGTGCTTCTTGATTTCTTCGACGCCTGGCACTTTGCCGGCGAATTTGACATTTCCGTCAACAGCCAGAGCCGGGGTAATCATGACGCCAAAGCCCATGATTTCGTTGATATCAGTGACCTTTACCATTTCATAGCTCAGGCCGAGTTCTTTAGCAGCCTGTTCGGCTTCTGCTGCAAGCTTGTGGCACTTCGGGCAACCTGTTCCAAGAATCTGAATCTTCATAATATTGATGACCTCCATCAGCTGAAAAATGTTCCGAATATCACACCCAAAATGGTGGAAAATACGATTACCAGCAATACAAACGCGAACGTCTTTTTGTTACCCAGGACGCTGCGGATAACCAGCATGTTGGGCAGGCTCAATGCTGGACCAGCGAGCAGAAGTGCCAGCGCCGGGCCTTTTCCCATGCCGCTGCCAATGAGCCCCTGCAAAATCGGCACTTCGGTCAGTGTCGCAAAATACATGAAAGCACCGACAAATGACGCCAGAAAATTAGACATTATTGAATTCCCGCCGACAGCGGTAGCGATCCATTCAGAGGGAATCAGGCCTTCGTAACCGACTCGGCCCAGCAATACGCCGGCAACCAGAACGCCGAACAGCAGCAGCGGCAGAATCTGTTTGGCAAAATCGTAAGATGATGAGAACCACTCGCCAAGTTCGCCTTCATCAATACTGGTAAAAATGGTCAGGCCAAGAGTGCCGGCAGTAAATGAAATAAGCGGGTCTGACGGGTACAGGTAACTGAGAGTCGCGACGGCTGAACCGGTAAGAACGGCTTTCCAGGCCTTAAGACGGAACCATGCAACCAGAATTACTCCGAGAAGAATTGCAAACCCGCTGGTAATTGCCCATTTTGCACTATAAATGTTTGCCCAGAGACCTTCGGGGGCCTGCGGTTTGCCCCAATTGGCAAATACCAGAATGAATACCATCGAAGCAAAGTATAGTGAATCCTGCCAGAGAGCCCGTTTAATTTCAGGCTCAGGCATCATCATCTGTGCAGCAGCCTTGGCTTCTTCTTCTTTTCTGAACAGCAGATGCATCGAATAGCCGATGAATATGCTGAGAAAAACCGCGCCAAATGCGCGGGCAATGCCGAGTTCGGGGCCGAGAATGCGCGCGGTCAGAACAATTGCCAGAACGTTGATTGCCGGGCCAGAATACAGAAATGCGCAGGCGGGACCGAGCCCGGCGCCCATTTTATAAATACCCGAAAACAGCGGCAGAATTGTGCAGGAACAGACGGCGAGAATTGTGCCAGAAACCGCGGCCACGCCGTAAGCAAGCATTTTGTTGGCTTTGGCGCCGAGGTATTTCATGACTGAGGCCTGGCTGATGAAAACGCCGATGGCGCCGGCGATGAAGAAGGCCGGTATCAGGCAGAGCAGAACGTGTTCCTGCGCGTACCACTTGACCAGATGAAAGGCCTCAAGAACGGCGTTATCAAAGCGTGGTGTGCCGACTGGCAGATAATAGCAGGCGAGAAAAACAATGGTGATGGTAAGAAAGCTTTTCCATTCTCTTTTCCAGTAGTTCATGATCAGGCCTCCATAGGCTCTTTGACTTTGTTGTGTCTGTGCTGGCGGTTGATGATTCTGGAACGGTTTTTAATGTTTTCGGCGACTTCTCTGCCGATGCAGTTGAGAAATGCTGGCAGACACTGCATGCGCAGGCGGTAAAACACCATCAGGCCACGCTTTTCGACCTCGACCAGACCGGCATTCTTGAGCACTGCAAGGTGCTTGGAAATCGTCGAAAAATCAGCCTTGATCGCTTCGACGAACTTGCACACACACTGTTCGCCGCGGGCGAGTTCTTCGATGATGTAAAGGCGGGTAGGGTGGGCGAGGGCTTTGAGTATCTCGGTCTTGGCTTCGATCAGCACTTTCTGTTCGTCGTTCATTGCATGCCTCGATTTTGATTACTTGGTTATTTGGTAAAATAACCAAGTAATGCCGGATTGTCAAATAGTGCTTTGTAATCTGCGACATCTAAAGCGCGAGATAAACCGTGGGAGCGGATTATTTTGTATCTGACTGCAATATGAGGAATTCGTCGGGCGTACAAAACCGCATTTTTGTAATGATCGGGTAGTGTTCATATTTGTAGTCATTGGGCCTGAGCGGCGGTGGAGTGATACAATGCCTGTCAGCCGGCACGCGATCGATAATCTCTGAATCATTTGAGACGGGTTTTATTGTCTCAGGTTTTTCGGTGTCCAGGCCCGGACTGTTGAAATCATCAGACCCATCGTAAATTTGCCGCCTATCTGGCATTTTCAGGTTTACCGCATATGCGACCCATCCGCCCGGAATGTTGAAAACTATAATCTCGGCCTTTTCGAATGCATATTCGGGCTCCATGTCGCTGTCTTGCTTGGGCTGAGAAAGGCTCTGTATCTGGTCAGGCCTTTGCGGAGATACTTTTGGCTGATAACGAAATCTGCAGACAGGCCGAAGTTTGTCTGCATCAGTTATGGAGAATCCGGTCAAAGAAAGGATTTCATCAACTTTTAAAGGTTTTTCAGGGTGATAGCTGTCTAAATATTGTTGCAGCTGTGGAATCTCATTGTCTTTGAGGGGATCGGCAAATACTTCAAGAGATATGGTTTGCTCGGGAATACTGTCAAAGTTTTCTGGAGAAAATGGCTTTAAACTCAGAACAACAGAATGTTCTGGCTTCGCGGTAAAATAAAGTGACTTTGCGTCAGAGTTCGACTGGCAGCTGATCGGAAACTGATGCCTGGTAAGATAACTGAAAAGCAGCTTGAATTCAGTTATGTATACATGCTCGAATTCAGGCTTTCTGGGTGGAGGGAGTGGTGCTTTCGGTTCTGATATCTCAGATCTTGTCGGGGGCGGGCTGGTCATGAACAACCCGGTGATGTCGGACAGTTCGATATAAGACAGCGCCAGAATGACGTTCAGCATAAGTACAACAGATGCCTGCCCGAAGTATTTTTTTGCCTTGATATGATATTGCGGATCAGTTATCTTACCTCTCTTAATCTGGCGAAGCCTGAAACCATAGTAGAGCCAGATCAGTATCATCGGGAAAAAGAGATGCACCAGCAGCAGGCAGCAGACTGCAAAGGCATCTCCGGCCAATGATCCGTCACTGCTGTTCAGGATTGTCTGTAATGTCAGCCGTATTCGCTCGACGAAGGCGTTCAGGGCTTTGCCAAGAAATGTTTCGTCATGCACATAGTAGATGAGCCATTCTTTTAGTGTTTGCATCATAGCCCCTTAATTGTCTGATTCATGGCGACAGCCGGAAATTTTTCTGCCTGACCGATTATAACACACTCCCATAGGTGTCTGAGTATTCTGAACAGGAGCCGTTTTTCTTATGGCGCGCAGAAACTGCGCTCAGACTTTGTGCAGAAAAGCAACAGCGGGCAGTCGTTGAGACTGCCCGCTGTTGAGGTGTATGCTGTCAATTCACCGGGTCAGAATGAAATTCGACAAAGGTAAATCCTGGTGCTTCAGGCTGATTAAATGTCGGCTCTGCGAGAGGTTCAGAGAGAAATTTGAGAACGCAGATGCCGGTGGCGCCGACGTATTTGCTGAGATCCTGGTCGTTGGCGAAGATGTAGGCCTGATATTGGTTTGCCCAGCCGCCAAAACTTGTGGTATCAGGATTTTCAACTTCTTTGAGGGCGTACTCATAAGTTACGCCGTTGCGCAATTTTGGTGTTTCAAGCTTGATGAGAGTCCCATAAAGCTTCTGGTAGCGCTCCAGAATCGGTTCTGTCGGTTCCGGACCTTCCCAGCCGGGTTCGGTGCCGGGGTTGTAACCGGGGTCGAAACCGAAAACTGCCGGATCCATTGGCTCGGCAAGCAGCACTGCCAGAGCTTCGACAAATTTGCTGCGGGCGTCGCCAGTTGGTGGTTCGGCAGCAAATGTCAGGCGGTCAAAGTTGTCATTTATTCTACCCATCAGGTTGCTCAGCAGCAATTTGTGCATATTGGCAATCTGCGCCGGATCTTCGGTCTGTATCATCATTTTGCGAAGGTTGGCCGCGAAAGCTTCGTCTTTGCCAGGATATGGGAGTATCCAGACGCTGTTGTCCTCGAAGTCAATTGGCGGCTGGTTATAAATCGGGCCGAAGTCTTCGGGTCTCGGCATAAGTTCGAAAAGGAGCGGCGGCGAATCTTCGCTCTTTTCGAGAAGGCCGAGATTTTTAAAGACGATGAATCTGGCTTTTTCGAAGATCAGAATCGCTGGATCGACATACATGAAACCATCGAGGCTTTCGGGCCTTTGCATCTGCACCACCTCATACATGCGCGTGAGTGCAATGTCAAAGGCCTCAATCAACTCCACTATGTCGGCGTAAGCTGCCAGAGTTTTCAGAGCCTGCGCAAGCAGTTCCATGCGGTTGCGTGCTTCGACTGCCAGTCCCATGCCTTTGAAATCATCGATGAAATCTGGAGGTAGACTCATACCAGCAGTCTGGTCGCTGATGCCCTGTACGAGTTGCAGGTTGATGTCTTCAAATGCTTTCAGCGCGTCAGCCGGCAGTCCTAGAGACTGTGCGCGGTTGCGTATCATCTGCTCGTAGCGTTCGCGCATTTCGGCGGGAGTGACCATTTCCGGGTATTTTGCCGTGAATTCTCTTATGTCGCGGGCCGCTTCGAAGGCGAATTCTCGCAGTTGCTCTAGCTTGTTGGCTACTTCGCCGCCAAAAGAGGTTGCCAGTGTTTGGATTTTGGCTTCTTTGGCGACAAATTCGCCGGCCAGAGTTTGCAGATCGGCCTCAGAAAGACCAAAGATTACTTTTGGTGGAAACATCGACATAAGATCGCCGATGCTTACATCGGGATTTCCCTTGATTGCTGCTTCTTTGACGAAACGGGCCATACCTTTGTCAAATGGCGTAATCGGCGGAGCATTAACTTTTTTGTCGCCGGGGTTCATCGGCACGACACCCTCTATTATCTGCCCGTTATCCAGAGCGGCTTTGAGAATGAAGTTGCGACGACTGCTGGCAATCGCATCGTAGTCAAAGTTGAATTCATAGCTGGCACTGTTGCCGGTTACCTGCGCGATTACTCCCTGCTTGAGGGGCACTTCCAGACCGCCGGTGGTCAGGTAATACAGGCTGATGCTGGCCTGTGTGGGCGCGACAACTGCTCTGAGAGAGCCGGTGTCGGTTGGGTCAGTCAGCAGCAGCGAACCACTGAGAGTTGTGGTGCCGGCTGTCGGTGCCGGCTGTCGGTGCCGGCAGCAGACCGCTGCCACTTCCTCCGCCGCCTCCGCAGCCAGTCGAAAATACAAGCGCCAGGCCGATAAAGAGCATGAAGAAATTGCGTTTAAGATCCATAATGCCTCCGGTAAAACTGTGTTCTCAATTTCAGCGGTCAGATTCTATCACAGTTAATTCAACAAGTACAGCCCCCGGCATTTTATTCATCGATTCTCGATCAAAATTGCAGAAACCACAGACTATAGTGATTTCCGCAGATATATTGTGAGGCATTGCAGCATGGGATGCCAGAGAGGAAAGATTTATGCGCTGGTTACGCTGATTTCGCCTGTTTCTTTGTCGATACTAATCTTGAACCGGTATGAACGCTCGTTTTTCTCATTGGTGTAATAAACGTGAACTCCGTCGAATGAGGCTGAGAATGATTTGTCTGAATCTTCTTCATGCCGCAGAGTCAAGGTGGCTTCTATGTGGTGGTATGTTTGTATCAGCTGCGAATCAATAAGAAATGATACGAGAAATCCCGGGTCTGCATAGAGCCTTGAATCGAGAACTTTGCCGACGATAAACTTTTCTCCGGCGCGTAAAGCCGTAACATCGGGGCGCGCCAGCGGGCTGAAAAAAGCCTGATTGGCGACTATACGCTGATTCTTGCGGTCATCTGCCAGTAGAACCTTGCCGTCGAAGGTGTAGCTGGCCAGGCTCGCAATTCGCGCATATTCGTCGGTCAGTTCGCCGGCAGAAATCTGCTTGCCTGCCTGTTCCTGCTCGTAACTTTTCGTATAATCACCCCATGGATTATCTGATCGATAAACCAGATATTGTCTGCGACAGTATTCTCTCATGATTTCGCCTCCCGCTGTTATTTTTGATGAAAGCAACATCAGTATTGAAACGGCAATCAGTACGCAAGTCATTCGGTTCACAGCATTCCTCCCGATAATTTGTCAGAACAAATCAGCTGAGCCATTTGAGCTTCTATTTTTTATAGATACAGATTTTAGATTATTGTTATCCAGGTAAATGAGTCAATCACATTTCGTTCATACAGTTGCAGACTCTGGTATACTTGGTCAAACTATCTTATTTATCGGGGGGGGCATGAAAGAGAGAAATTTTTCTGCTTTGTTGGCTGTCTTGGCCTTGTTTTACGGCGTGACGCCTGCTATCACTGCTGATACAGAGATCTCGGCAACGGCAATTGCGCCGACTCTGCGTCAGCAATCCGACGACGATTTCGACGGCGGTCTTATTGAAAAAACAGAAGATGCTGGTGGCAGACCTTCTGGCTACAATTGTTATGAATATGGTAAAAGCGTAGAGATTTCGCAGGAGGCTTTCTCGACGATACCAGACGAAGAATTATCGGCTGAAGCGGGTTAAAATAAAACTGTTTCACTGACCGCTGTTGCAGATTTTGCAGCTGCAGCAAAGATTCGGCGTCTGTATCTACAATTACAGGCCTTTCAGCTCAAATCCGAGCTGAAAGGTGGCTCCTGCGGTCAGGTATGGCAGGTAGCACAACACCTTTGAACTCTTATATTCAACAATTTCATCGGGTTGTTGCGTAAAGGCAACTGGATTGACATTGTTTGGCAAAACGATGAGAAAAGCCTGGTGTCGGCACGCCGGTTGTGGCAGATGTGGCAATACAAATTTTCGTCTGGATTTTTCTTCGATCAGCCACGAGTCGGAAAGGCGGCAGCAGATGTAGCTGCTGTGTCCGGTGTTCCATGGTTCAGCGAAGGTTATTGAGACGATGCCGCCGCTGATTTTTCCCTGAGTCTGGTAGAAAGCAGAGGTAAGAATGTTACCGTGCTGATCGACAAAAGGTGACTTCGGAGTTTCTGGCAGCCATAGCTGTGTGTAGAGTTCTTCACCTTCATGCAGGTTGAAATTGCTGAAGATTGCCTGATGCTTGATGCTTCCGTCTTTCTGCACAACCAGAACCGATGTGCAGCCATAGTTTCCGATCGTGTAAGCACGCACGTCGAGCGTATCTATGCAGATTTTCTGGGCATAAAGTCGGGCAGTTGCAAACCATTCCCGCCTGCCGAGTTCTTCGGCGATGCCGGGCATAGCATCTTTCTCTATATGATCTGCAAGCTCCAGGTTGGTCATGAAGGCGATTTCGGGCTTGAGCTTGCGGGCCTGGGTGATGAATCGTTCGGCTGATTCGGGCTTTTCAAGGACTTCTGAGAGACGATAGAGGGAGTAATAACCCATGGCGCGCAAGCCTTCGTCGCCGGGCGTACCAACCGCGCGGCGCATGGTGTCGAAAGCCTCCTGATATCTTTCCATAACCGAGAGAATGCGGCCGTAATAGAACTGCAGCAGCATGTTGTTCGGGTCTTTTTCGAGCGACTGTCTGGTTTCGCCGGCCGCCTCTTCGAAGCGGCCGCTTAGAAGCTGCGCCTGTATTACCTTGAGGCGCAGGTTGTGATAGTCTGGGTATTTCTCGATGCGTTCGCGCAACACCTCGATCGCACTGTCGAAATCCATGACCGAAAAATAACATTCACTCTGGGCTACTGCGACAATGTTGTTCTTGCGGGAAAAGCGGGCGAGTTCATTGCCGACTTCGATGGCTTCGTTGTAGTTGCCGAGAGTTTCGAGGCAGAAGAA
Source organism: Candidatus Rifleibacteriota bacterium (assembly GCA_022704885.1). The sequence continues at coordinate 13,732 of JAKJFO010000030.1, forward strand.
CAGTGCAAAGTGAAAATCCTGGTCGTCACTGTAGATCTGACGAAGGCGAATCGACTGTTTGCGACCTTCTTCGTAGTCGCGCAGCAAAAATATCGAGCGGGTCAGCAGAAATTTTCCTGAAGCCTTTTCGTCGCTGCGACTGATCAGCTCTGCTGAAGTATCGATCAGCGTTTTGATCTCGGCGCGTTCGCCGATGGTGTTCAGTGCAAAACAGGCGAGAAAAAGCGTGTCGGCATTGCCGGGGTCGAGCTCAAATGCCTGTCTGAGGTCTTCAATTGCTTCAATAACGGCAAAACTTACGAAGAATTTTTTGCGGGCACTGTCGAGAAACCTGAGTGCAACCGATTTTGGTGACTCATTTTCAACAGGTGTAGTGGCTGGCTGTGCTGTACGGGGCGGTTGCGGGCTGGTGTTTTCTGTGGGAGTTTCGCTGAAAAACCAGCCTTTGAGGATTTCTTTAAAACCAGAAAACCAGGTCGGCGCAGAATAATGCTCCTGCAGCGCTTCAGCCAGTTCGTCGGAACTGGCAAATCGCTGTGCCGGTTCGGTTTTAAGGCATTTCATAATCAAAGCCGAAAATCCTTCCGAAACATGGGCGTTAAGCTCTTTTGGCGGAGTGATATCACCGCGGCTGATGGCCGAAACGATTGCTGCCGGGTCTTCGGCCGTTATCGGGTGGCGCAGACAGACGAGTTCATACATGACGATGCCCAGGCTGTAAATGTCGGTGAGTGTAGTAATCTGCGCACGATTGCCCATTAGCTGCTCTGGGGCGGCGTAAGAGAGGGTTCCCATGAACTGGTCTGGCCGCGTCAGTTCGCTGTCACCGCTTTTTTTAACCAGACCGAAGTCGATCAGCTTGAGCGTGGTGTCATTGTTTATCAGCAGATTCGATGCCTTGATGTCACGATGTATGACCTGCTGCCGATGGGCCGTCGCCAGTGCCGATGCCGCCGATGTCATCAGTTTGCGCACACGGGCCGGGTAATTCGGGTCGTTAACCGGATTGGTCAGGTGATCCTGCAGAAAATAAGGCGTACCTGGTGCGGCTTCGCGGATGTAGCCTGACAGTCGCAGGTCGCTGATTGAATGCTCTGAATTGTGAATGTAGCGGCAGCGCGTGATAAAGTCGCGGATCGACCAGCCTTCTACCAGTTCCATGATAAAAAACGGCTGTTCGTTGTATTCGCCATAACTGTATATCTTTACGATACCCGGGTGGTCGAGGCGGGCGATCGCCGAGGCCTCGCGCAGAAAGCGGGTGCGGCCGATGCGGTTGTCGGTTGCCTGATGCATGATTTTGATAGCAACATGGCGGTTGAGGCTTTCGTCGAAGGCCTTGTATACTGAACCCATGCCGCCGGCGCCAATTTCACCGATGATACGGCAGCCGTTGATTATCGTGCCGGGTGCAGGTGCCTGGCCGATAAGTGGATTCTGGCTGCTCATGATTTATATTACCTTGCGTTGAATTTGCCGTGCAGCTTACCAAAAAAATCGCGGGGATGGAAGAACCCGAAGCCCGGGTGCTTCAATGCAATGTTTTCGGCGAAGATCCGGTCGGCGGCTGAATGGTCTTCGCCGGGCGAGCCGTCTGGTTGCAGATCTCTGGCTTTTTTCCAGGCGGCATCGCCGACCATGAAACTCTGCTGCCAGTCAATGCGGCGTTTGTGCTGGTGCAGTTTGCGTTCGAGTCGCCAGGCCATTTCGCAGGCAGGTTTGCGATTCTCATCGTAATTTTCGGCGTAATCATAATAGTTGAAAATCGCGCCAAGTTCGGCGAACTGGCATATTGTCTCCTGCATGGCTTCTTCAACCTCGTTACTTGAGATATAGCCGAGGCTTATGCCCGCCTGGTTGGAAACAATCGCAAGCAGCCAGCCGGCTTCTGTCAGCGCTCTGAGCTTGTCAGCCGTATGTCGGAAGATCAGCACGTCGTGGCGGCCATGTGGCGAACGCTTCTTGCTGTGAGTTTCGCGCAAAGTGTTGTCGGCATCGAAAAAAGCCACGCACAGCTTTTTCTCGCTGCAATTTGCCGGCAGCACCAGCTCCCTGCGTTTCTGTGGCAGCATCGATCAGCCAAGCACCTTTTTGACCAGAGTTTCGAATTCGGCAAGTTCTGGTTCGTGGCTCATTATCGCACGTTTCCAGAATTCGGTGGTTTCGAGATCGGCTCCCAGAGTTTTTTGGGCGACACTCTGCGCCATGTCGCTGCCTGAGTAGCGCAAAAATTCCTGATATTTCGGCAGGAAAGCTTTGCCCTCGCGCTTGAACATTTCGAACAGGCCGCGGCTGAGCAGATAGCCAAAGGTATATGGATAATTGTAGAAACTGACACCGGTCAGATAAAAATGCATTTTGGAAGCCCAGAAGAACGGGTTGGCGCCATTTGCTTCGAGCAGGTCGCCGAACTGGCTCTGCATCGCCTCGGTCATCAGTGACTTGAAGCGCGAAACACTGACCTCGCCGCGCATGCGTTCTTCGTGAAAGGCTTTTTCAAAGTTAAAACGAATCGGTATGTCGATGAGAAAAGCTATGCCATGATTAACAGTAGCAGTCAGCACACTTAGCTTCTGGGCGTCGCTGCTGTCGGGGTCAGTCATGATTCCCTCTGCCAGCAGTATTTCGGCGAAAGTCGAAGCCGATTCGGCAAGAGTCATCGGGTATTCCTGCCGCAACGGCCGAAGTCCTCTGAGTTGCGCACTGTGAAAGGCATGGCCGATTTCGTGGGCAAGCGTCGAAATGTCGTTGAGGCTGCCGGCATAGCTCATGAAGACACGTGATTCTTCGGTGAGCAGGGAACCGGTGCAGAATGCGCCCGGGCGCTTGCCCTGACGTGGTTCTGATTCAACCCATTTTTTCGTAAGCGCATCTTTGAAGAAGCTGCAAAGCTCAGGATATGCCCGCGCAAATGCCTTTTCGACCATGCTGACGCATTCTTCCCAGCTGTAGCGGTTGAGTGAAGGAATCGCCAACGGCGCCTCGCAGTCATACCAGGCAAGTTTTTCCTGTCCGAGGGCTTTTGCCTTGGCCTTCCCAAGCTTCTGAATGAAGGGTCGGCATTCGGCTATGGCATTAAACATGGCATCGAGAGTCTTACGCGAAATGCGTGACTGCAGCAGCGATACGTCGAGAAAATGATCAAAGCCGCGGCGGCGGTTAAGCAGAAGTCTGGTGCCTGAAATCGCATTGAGCGAGGCAGCACAGACGTCTTCAACCTGCTCCCAGGCCTTGTTGCCATGCTCGAATGCTGCCTGACGCACCTTACGGTCTGAATCCTGCATCAGTGATCGGCATTGTGCCATCGGCGTCTTTTCGACGCGGCCATCGGGCCAGTGCATGTCGAAACAGAGCTTGCCGGCCAGCACGTTGTAAAGGCGATCCCATGAGCTGAAGCCATCGACGCTGAGGTCGGCGGCCAGGTTTTCGAGCTCGCTGCTCATCGTTTTCTGTGCTTCCTCGCGTAGTTCACCGAGGTGAAAACTGATGTCGGCAAGCTTCTCGCGTTGGCAGAATGTAACAAAATCTGCATTGTCAGCATTTTTGAGGCCCATTTTGAGGTTGATCACGATTTTGCTGAATTCAGCGCCAATAGAGTCTGTTTCGGCCGATTCTTTGCCGTATTCTTCGTTGTTGGCATCGGCAGAATGCAGACAGCCGACGTAAGAGCCGTAGTGTGAAAGCCGACGGGTCAGTTGTTCGAAGTCGAGCAGAAGTTTTTCCCATTGCTCGAGATTGCCCTTGCTCAGAGTTCCCAGCGCGCCGCTCTCGGCCTGCATTTTGCCGATCATTGCATTCATCTCTTTTTTGAACTGCTGCATCTCGGGGCTGTTGAACGAATTGAAATAGCTTGTAAGATCCCAGACGACACCTTTACTCATTGCGATCATTCCTTGATGTAGATTTGTGACTTTATAGCATGCAGGCGGGTGTCTGGTCAAAAATATCAGTGCTGATTTCTTCGCTGTCCGGCAATTCCTGCAATTTTTTGCAAACTTGCCAACAAGGGCATAAGAGCATATAATCGGCTGCTGTAAAGCAGGAGCAGCAAAATGGAAACAATCGGAGCAGTCGCCGGCGAAGGCCTGCGACACCCCTGGGCAGCAGGACTCATTTTTGCATTTACCTTCATCATGATTTCGGTGCGCCGCATGCAGCTGCTTCCGATCGGAAGGCCGTCGGCGGCGATGCTGGGTGCAGTGCTGATGGTTCTTTGCGGCGTCATGAGCCCGGAAGAAGCCTATGCCCTGGTGAACTGGGACACGATATGCCTGTTACTCGGCATGATGATAATAGCCGAGCATCTGCGTGCCGCCGGTCTTTTTCAAAAGTTTACCAGCGGAGTCTCGCAGGTCGATTCGCCGTTCGGCCTGCTGATGGCACTTTCAGCTATATCGGCACTTTCTTCTGCCATTCTGGTTAACGACACCGTATGCGTGGTGATGACACCGCTTGTTCTCGCGATCTGCCGTCATAAACGCCTCAATCCGTTTCCTTACCTGATCGTGCTGGTGACATCTGCCAATATCGGTTCTGCCCTGACCCTCACCGGAAACCCGCAGAACATGATTGTTGGTAACCTTTCCGGCATGAACTACCTCAAATTCATTGCGGTAATGTTTTTTCCGGTTCTTGCTGCCATGGCGTTCAACTCGCTGCTGGCATGGTTTTATTATCGCAATCAGCTGTTGCTGCCGGAAGCCGCTGCGAATGTTGGATTAGAAGAAGATTCTGAGAGCAGCGATGTCGAAGAGGTGGCTAAGACAAGGCGCCTGCGTATCGGCCTGTTTGGTCTGGGTTTGACCTGTCTTGGTTTTGCCACCGGTTTTTCGATGGCCTTTTCGGCACTTGCCGGTGCAGTCGTAGTGATAACCTTTCATCGCAGAGACCCTGCTGACATACTTGCGCGGGTCGAGTGGTCGCTGCTGCTGTTTTTTGCCTCGCTGTTCGTCGTGATCGGCGGCTTGCAGACCAGCGGGCTGGCCAGAATCATCACCGAGAGTCCGTTGCAGATGGTTTCAGGGAGTCTTTCGTCTCAGGTCTGGATTTTTTCGGGAGTCACTTTGCTTGGCTCGAACATTCTGTCGAACGTTCCCTACGTGCTTCTTGCCGCGAACAGCGTGCCGTCGCTCGGTAATCCAGAATTATTCTGGAGTATCCTCGCCTATGTGAGCACGGTAGCGGGCAATATGACTCTGTTCAGTTCGGTTGCCAACCTGATTGTCGCCGAATCAGCCAAAGACCGCTGCAGCATATCCTTCTGGGGATATGCCCGTTTCGGCATTCCTACGACCCTGCTCTCGATAATTTTCGGAGTATTGATAATGCTGCAGATTTTTGCCGCAACCAGCGCCGCCGCGAACTGAAAGCAGTATTCTGTGACTTAAATAGCCCAGACAATATAATCCAGAGATTCTCATTATAGGACAATGGATTTGTACTGACGATAAATGGGTTGTTGTTTTTGATGAATGGTATGTGCTAGCATAAAGAAATAACCTTGTAAGGAGTACATAAGAGTATGAGAAAAGGTCTGCAGGTTCTATGTGTTTTTCTTGTTTTTGCCCTTTTTGCCGGGCACGCAGTCATGGCCAGCCAGGATGAAACCGTAAGGTACATCGTGCGCTTCAAGGCTGACAACGTTAAACTCCAGGGCGCAACACGCAACCAGGTAATCAGCGCGCTTCAACAGAATCTGAGAAATAACCTCAAGTCAGTGACCAAAGTAATCAAGTCGCCGACCAGTTCAAATATGAATCCACTCTGGATTGCCAACGCATTTGCGCTTGACGCCAGCGAAGACGAAATCGCCCGCATCGCAAAGCTGCCGGCAGTTGCAGAAGTTTATCGTAACAAATATCAGATTTTTATCGACAAGGATATTAACAAGAAAGTTGTTAAAGCTGATCCAGCTGTTATTCAGTGGGGCGTTCAGAAAGTTCGCGCACCTGAAGTCTGGCAGGAATTCAGAATTGATGGCGCCGGCGTTGTTGTCGGTATCATCGATACCGGTATCGATGGCTCACATCCCGCTTTCGAAGGCAAGATCCTTAAATTCAAAGATTTCACAGTCGATCAGTCAGAATCTCCGACCGATACTCAGGGGCATGGCACTCACGTAGCCGGAACCGTTGCCGGTAGCGAAGGCGTCGGTGTTGCACCGGGCGCCCGCCTGATCATCGGCCGCGTTTTCGATACCAGCGGCGGCACCACCGAAGAAGTTCTTCTGGCCGGTATGCAGTGGATGCTCGATCCCGATGGAATTGCCGAAACCAACGATGGTCCGAGACTCATCAACAATTCTTGGGGTTCAAACGATTCTACCAGCAAAACCTTCTGGGTTGCTGTTGAAAACTGGGTTGCTGCCGGAATTCTGCCGGTATTCGCCGCAGGCAACAATGGTATGTGGGGCGGCAAAGTCGGAACTCCGGCTGCTTTCCCGCACTCATGGGCAGTTGCAGCCACAACTTCGACCAACGCTCTCGCTTATTTCAGCAGCCAGGGCCCGGTTGCCTGGGACGGCGCTCCGCTTATGAAACCTGACGTAGCTGCTCCTGGCGACAAGATCATTTCCTGCAAAATCGGCGGTGGCCTCGTCAGCAACAGTGGTACCTCGATGGCCTGCCCGCACGTAGCCGGTGTTGCCGCTCTCATGTATCAGGCTGACCCGACTCTGACCATCGACCAGGTTCGCCTGATCGCCGAAGAAACCGCTCTTGATCTTGGCGCCGCCGGCAAAGACGGCAAATTCGGTTCTGGCCTCATCGATTCCTACAAGATCGTCGAAAAGATCCTGCAGAACAGTGGTCTGGCGTCTTCTTTCAGCGCTTACGAATCTGCGCTGCACGCAGAAAAAGCTCTCGTCGGCATGCAGGCGGTATCACCGCTGGCGGCTCCGCTGGCCCGTTCCATCGTCGAACGCTCTCTCAATCTCGACGAAGGCCAGTTCAAGTCTCTTGCTATCAGCGTCAGCCAGAACGGCGGCGAAGCTGCTCAGGCTCTTCTCAAAGAAGCCACCGCAGCAAGAGTTGCCAGCCAGCTGCACAAGTAAATCAGAGCTAAATTACTCAAACAAAAGAGCTGCCTTCGGGCAGTTCTTTTTTTATTGGCGAAAATGCTTAAACACTTGACAGCGCGGGGCAAAAGGCTCATTATTGTGCCCGAATTTAAACACAGGGGAAAAGCAATTGCAGGACTTTCGTGAATTCGCTGAAAAAAATCTGGTAATCTTCGATGGCGCCATGGGCACACGATTGTATGAAAAGGGCGTTTACATCAATAGAGTATATGATGAGCTCAATTTGTCGCAGCCGGCTCTGATTCAGGAAGTGCATCGCGAATATCTGGCGGCCGGCGCGATGGTTCTCGAGACCAACTCGTTTGGTGCCAACCGCTTCAAACTCGAGCCGCACGGACTTGCCGACAAACTAGAAGTCATCAACTTTCAGGCTGCCAAGCTGGCTCGTGAAGCCGCTGGTAACAACGCCTGGGTCGCCGGTTCAATCGGGCCTCTTGGCATACGTATCGAACCCTGGGGAAAAACTTCGGTCGAAGAGGCAGAAGAAGCCTTTACCGAGCAGGCACGTGGTCTGCTCGCGGGCGGCGTTGATCTCTTCATTCTGGAGACCTTTTTCGATCTCAACGAAATTCACCAGGCGATCAAGGCGGTGCGAAAGCTCACCGACAAGCCGATCATAGCGTCGATGACCATCAACGAAGACGGTAATGCCCTTTATGGAACTACAGTTGATGTTTTCACACCCAAACTCGAAAGCTGGGGTGCTGATTTTATCGGGCTGAACTGCTCTGTTGGCCCCAAGACAATGTATGATGCGATCGAAAAAATGCGCTCACTGACCAGTCTCAATCTGATTGCGCAGCCGAACGCCGGCCTGCCGAAGGTTGTCGATGGCCGCATGATTTATCTTTGCAATCCGGAATATTTTGGCGAATACGCCCGTCGCTTCTTTCAGCTTGGCGTGCGAATGGTCGGGGGCTGCTGCGGCACTACGCCTGAGCACATCAAGTGGGTTGCCAATTCTGCCAAAGCGCTTTCGCCTGGCGGCAAAGGTGCGATACTGCAGCAGTTCCGTCAGACTGACAGTGTCGAGGCTCAGGTCGAAGTTGTTGCCTTGCCACAAAAATCGGCATTGGGCAAAAAACTGGCTGACAAAAAGTTTGTAGTAACAGCAGAACTCACGCCACCCAAGGGTTGTGACCCCGAACAGGTCATTCAGCGGGCGAAACAGCTGAAGGAAGCAGGCATCGATGCTATAAATATTCCTGACGGGCCGCGCGCTTCAGCCAGACTTAGCCCGTTGGCAATGTCTCTGCTGATCGAGAAGAAGGTTGGCATCGAGACGATTCTTCATTATTGCTGTCGTGACCGCAACATTCTCGGCATTCAGTCAGATCTGCTGGGAGCTTATGCGATTGGTCTGCGTAACATTTTGGCGATTACCGGCGATCCGCCCAAGGTCGGCAATTATCCTCAGGCAACGGCAGTATTCGACATCGACTCAATCGGTCTGGTCAACGTAATTCATCGTCTTAATCACGGTCGCGACCTCGGCAACAATGCCATCGGCAAGCCGACCGGTTTTGTCTGCGGGGTTGGCGCCAACCCTGGCGCAATCGATCTCGACCTCGAAGTCAGCCGCTTTGAATGGAAAGTTGACGCCGGCGCTGAGTATGCCATCACCCAGCCAGTATTCGATATCGAGTTGCTCGAGCGTTTTCTCGACCGTATCAGTCATGTGAGAATTCCGGTGTTTGCCGGAATATGGCCGCTGGCCAGTCTCAAAAATGCAGAATTCATGAACAACGAAGTGCCGGGAGCATCGGTACCTGAGCCGCTATTGGCAAGAATGCGCAAGGCCGACACGATCGAGGCACAGCGCGAAGAGGGTATTGCCATCGCCCGCGAAGCTCTCGAGCGGGTTCGCAAAATCGTTGACGGAGTGCAGATCAGCGTGCCTTTTGGCCGGGTCGAAAGTGTTCTCAAAGTAATAGAAGTGCTCGGATAATGGAGAAAAGCATGCAGCCGATCAATGTCGAAGAATTCAGAAAACTGCTTGAAGAAAGGGTTTTGATCTACGATGGCGCCATGGGTACCAACCTGCAGACGCAGGGTCTGACTTCTGAAGACTTTGGTGGTCATGACGGTTGCAGCGAAGCCTTGAATCTTTATTGCCCTGAGGCGGTCATCAATGTTCATCGCGGCTTTCTTGAAGCCGGTTGTCATGTTCTCGAGACCAACACCTTTGGTGGCACACGCATTACTCTGCGCGAATACGGCCTTGAGAACCGCGTTGAAGAGATCAACCGCCGGGCAGTTGAAATGGCAAAAGAGGCTATTTCCGGATTTGCCGGTGACTCTCGACGGTTGATCGCCGGTTCGATTGGTCCTGGTTCTCTGCTGCCTTCGCTTGGCAATATCTCGTTCGACGAAATGGCTGCTGCTTATGAGGAACAGATGCGGGCATTACTGGTTGCCGGCGTCGATATCTTTCAGATCGAGACCTGTCAGGATCTGTTGCAGATCAAATCTGCGCTTTATGCTGCCGAAAATGTTTTTGCCAGCGAGGGGAGGCGTTGCCCTGTCGTGGTTTCGGTCACTCTCGAACCGAATGGTACCATGCTGGTTGGCAGTGACATCAGCGCGATAACAACGGTTTTCGAACCTTACGATTTTATCGACATGCTGAGTATCAATTGCGCTACCGGGCCACTTGAAATGGTGCGCCACGTCGCGCATCTGGCCGAGCACTGGCCGCGCGCCGTTGGGGTTATGCCCAATGCCGGTCTGCCGGAAAATGTAGATGGCAAGCCGTTTTATCGCATGACACCGCAGGAATTTGCCGACTTTCACGAGCGCTTCATCTCAGAATACGGGGTAAATATGGTCGGAGGCTGCTGCGGAACTCGACCTGATCACCTTGCGGCCGTCGTTGAACGGGTTAAAAACTTGCGTCCGACGCCGCGAAAAGTTGCCCGCAAGGCCATGGTCGCCAGTCTGTTCTCGGCGGCAGCCATGCGCCAGCAACCGGCCCCCGCCATGGTTGGTGAGCGCACCAACGCCAACGGTGCCCGCCAGTTCAAAGATCTGCTGCTTGCCAATGATTATGACGGCATGGTAGCCATGGGGCGCGAGCAGGCAAAGGGCGGCGCCCACATGCTTGATTTGTGTGTAGCCTATGTCGGCCGCGATGAAGTGGCCGACATGCGGCGCCTGGTGCCGAAATTCGCGACCCAGGTCAACCTGCCGCTGGTAATCGATTCAACTTCTCCGGAAGCGATAGAAGTAGCGCTGAAAAGCCATGGCGGCCGTTGTGTCATCAATTCAGTCAATCTCGAAGATGGCGGAAAGCGTCTCAGGCGCATTGCTGCGCTTGCCCGCCGCTTTGGTGCGGCGCTGATCTGTCTGACCATCGATGAAGAAGGCATGGCTAAAACCGCCGATAAGAAGCTGGCAATCGCCAGACGCCTGCGCGGCATACTGGCAGATGAGTTCGGCTTTCGCGATCGCGACCTGATTTTCGATACTCTGACGTTTACTGTCGCCAGTGGCGATTCGCAGCTGCGCACCGCAGCCGCTGAGACGCTGAAGGCTGTCGAACTGGTCAGTCGTGAATTTCCCGAAGCGAACACAATACTCGGTGTCAGCAACGTTTCGTTTGGCCTGCAACAGGCTTCTCGCGAGCTGCTCAATTCGGTATTTCTTGCCGAAGCCGTCGAGAAAGGGCTTACCTGCGCTATTGTCAATCCAGCCCGTATTATTCCGATGTTTTCTATTTCTGAGAATGAAAAGCGACTGGCGCTTGAACTGATTTACAACGCGAAGGGTGACGGCAGCGAACTTGCCGCTTATATGGCAGCAACTACAGCTACGACTCATCAGCGCGCCGATCTCGAAAAGCTGCCTCCAGACCAGCGTTTGTTCGAAAAAGTTGTCGAGGGCGACTCAGCCTCTCTCGAAAAACTTCTGGAAGAGCTTCGGCGTGATCGCGCGCCAGTTGCAGTCATTAACGAGATTCTGCTGCCAGCAATGAAAAAAGTAGGTGAGTATTTCGCTTCTGGTCGTCTGCAGTTGCCTTTTGTTCTGCAATCAGCCGAAGTGGTTAAAAAATCTGTCGATCTGCTCAGGCCGTTCATGGAAAAAACCGAGCCTGATCCCGACAAGAAAATGATTCTGGCGACCGTTGCCGGTGACGTTCATGACATTGGCAAAAATCTGGTCAATATCATGCTTTCGAACAACGGTTATGCAGTGGTCGATCTCGGCATCAAAGTCGATATCGACGCAATGATCAGGGCAGCCCACGAACACCGGGCCGGTGTGATCGGCATGAGTGGTCTGCTGGTGCGCTCAACGCAGATCATGAAAGAGAACCTTGAAGAACTCAACCGGCGCGACTTTCTGCCGGCGGTTATTCTCGGCGGTGCCGCGCTGACACCTGAATTTGTTAACAATGAACTTAAAGCCATTTATCGCGGCAAAGTCTTTTACGCGCGCGATGCGATAGACTCGATCAAGATCATGCAGGAACTCACCGACAAGTCGGAACAGCCGGTTGTAAAGCCTAAATTGGCCGAAAAGCCAGGCGCCACAAAGATTGCGGTTGATCATGCTGCCGCTATTTCGCGCTCAGAAGCGAACCGTCATCAGTTTTTTGCTGATTTTACTCCTTACAAAGCCCCTTTTGCCGGCAGTCATCTGCTCGAGATTGAATCTTCCGAGCTGTTCAAACTGCTCTCGCATAAGGTTCTGTTTGAAGGCCGCTGGGGTTTCAGACGCGGGGAGCTTTCTGAGAGCCAGTATGCTGAAATCATCGAGAAGCAGGCAATGCCTGCTTTGAAGAAGTTTGTCGATCTCGATGAAAAGGAAAGTATCTTCGCAAACCGCGCGGTATACGGATATTATCGTTGCCGCGCACATGGTGACTCGATTAAAATCTTTGACGAAACCGATCTGAATATAGGTGAATTGAGCTTTCCCAGACAAAGTCGCCCGCCGTATCTCTGTCTCAGCGATTTTATCGATGAGCGTGAAGATACTGTCGTTCTCTGGGCGGTAACTGTTGGGAGTCGTGTGATAGAAGCCGAAAAAGAGCTTTTCGGGTCTGACCGGTATTGTGATTATCATCTGCTGCACGGCCTGGGAGCCGAACTCGCCGACTGCGCAGCTGTATACCTGCATCGTCATGTTCATCGCGAATTGAACCATGACAAGCCGCTGACTGCAGAGCAGTTGATCGGCTGTCGTTATTCGTTTGGTTACCCCGCATGCCCCGATCTGTCAGCACAACGCGAACTGTTCAGAATTATAAAGGCAGACAGAATTGGCCTTGGGCTGACGACTTCCGATCAGATGGTTCCGGAGCTTTCGGTATCGGGCTTCATTATTCTCAACCATCATGCCCGCTATTTTGTGCCATGAGCAAAAAAACGACCGGAATGGCGGGCTTTCTACAGCGACCGCCAGAAGTGTTTTCGGCAATAATGCCACCTGGGCGCAGGCTTCATGCTTCTGCCGTATACCTTCAACGCCTGACCAGAGCTCGCGCCGAAGAACTTCGGCAGCTCTATACAGATAACCGGCAGATACTCAACCGCTGCCTGCAACCCGTGCCAGAGCGGTTGAGTCTGCAGCAGATGCAGAAAATGATTGGCGAAGACCATCGACTTGCCCGAAATGGTAGTCGTCTCGATCTCGGCATTTTTCTCGCCGACTCGCATCGGTTGATCGGCAGAATTGCGCTGCATTCGGTCGATTATGGAATACAGCATTCTGCCGGTATGTCATACTGGATGTCGCACAAGTACTGGCGCTCGGGCTTTATGACCAGAAGCCTGGCGACCCTGGCTTCATTTGCCTTTGAAGAAGCCTGTCTGCATCGGCTGTGGCTGCATATCGTCAGCGATAACATCGCTTCACTCAAACTGGCAGAAAAGCTGGGGTTTTTTCGTGAGGGTGTTCTGCGCAAAAACCTGTTCATTGCTGGCAGTTGGCAGGATTCTGTGCTGATGAGTCTGCTCGAAGACGAATATGATGCCAGAGCTGATGAGTGGATCGACCGGGGCTGGCTGGGAAATGAACTGACTGATTGAGCCTGTTGCAACGGTTTCAGTTTTTAAAATGTATCGGTTCTTTGAGTTCACGCATGTGCGTAACGTTTATTGTCCGAATTTTTTTACCGGCCGAATAAATATCGAATGATTTTGCCGTATGGCTGTTGAACCTTTCTGCCCACCGCATTGCTTCTGAAGACTTGTTTTCGTCGACATAGATCATGTCGCTGCCTGGCGCCAGAATTTTCCCTTGCAGCCAAACTCTGAAATTGCCGGTTGCGCTGATTTCGGCGACTCGCGAAGAGGGCAGGCCGGCATAATACCCGGTCAGTGTGGCAAGAGTGCCGCCCTGGCTGACGAAAAGCAGTTTGTTGCCGGTTTCCCGGTCGATTTCTCTGAGAATTGTTCCCATCTGTCGCCAGCCGTGCAGGCGCAGGCTTATGTCGGCCGAAGGTGGAAGAGGTAGAACCAGGGTCAGAGCCTGAACGACGGCAACAACCGCCAGTATCGCCGAGGGGCCAATAACCCAGTAAATGCGTTTCATTCCTTTGCCAGACTCGCATAACCATTCTGCCGTTAACAGCATGGCACTTAAATAGGCAATCTGCGGCCAGTTTGCTTCAATTTTTGATTTCAGCGCGGTATGGGTGAAAAACAGCATGGCCGGCAGCGCCAGCCATGCCAGAAAAAAGCGCTGTTCATCATTGTTTCTGTAAGCCGACCATGCGACTTTAATTGTTGCAAACCAGAGCACAGGCCAGAGAGTCAGTCCTATGGTTCCGAGTTGACCACCGATGAATTCGCCAAGGTTGTGCATAATCGATCTTGTATTGCCGGCAAGTCGCGAATCGAGCTGAAACTTGAACGAAATCCAGTCATGCTGCATGTTCCAGTAAATAATCGGTACGGTGCCCAATGCTGCCAGCAGTACCATCAGCCAGTAACGGCGGGTAGTGACAAGATGTCGATATCTTTTGAACGTGAGTATGGCAATGGCGACTCCAGGTACAAACAGAATCATGTTGTATTTGCTCAGAGCCCCGCAGCCAAGCGCCAGGCCGGTGACGATCCACCAGCGGTCACGCTGGTCGTTCAGAGCTCTGATGAAAGAGTAAATGCCAAGGCTCCAGAATATCGCCAGTGGCGTGTCCGGAGTCGTTATAAAGCCGAGTGCCTGACCGGCTGGAGTGCAATTGAGCATGACTGCTGCCCAGAAGCCTGCCCGGGCATTGTTGAGGCAGTCGCGGCCGGTAGCAAACAGCACCCAACCGGCGAAGGCTGTTGCGGTAATCGTTAAAATGCGTATATGCAGCTGGGTGTCGCCCGGAATCAGTCTGATCAGGGCAATCAGCCAGGCCACCATTGGCGGATGATCGTAGTAAGACCAGTCAGGCTGGCGCGCCAGTTCCCAATAATATGACTCATCCGGGGTCAGATCGAGATACTGCGAGATAAACAGTCTGAACAGAAATAGAGAAGCGGTAAATGTGTAGAAAAGTCTGTCGAATCTGGCGATATTATTGCCTGCTGAGGTAATGTTTTCGGCCAAGGTTTTGCTCCGGGTCTGACAATGGTCTGAACTATATCACAGAATAAAAGAAAACCGCCACTCCTTGAGAAGTGGCGGCCGGGTAAAACCTTATGCGTTCAGCGAACCTGATAATACCTGCGGGCAGACGGATATGCAGAAGCCGGCATTTTTATGCTGAACAGCAGCTCTTCTGGCCTGTCAGGGTAGACAGCGCGAAATACCATATGGTCGCTCGCAGTTGTGCTGATAATCAGACCGCCACCCTTGCTGTTACCGTAAGCAGGAGTCATACCTATGTCGATCGAAATCAGCCGGTTGTCTTTGACTACGATACGCCCTTTTTCGCCAAGAGCGCCGACTGTGTGACCAAAAACTACGCCCATGACGCCGAGAACCTTGAGGTTGCGGTTTACGAGAACGTCGTCCTTCCACCAGTCGCGGTTCCAGAGCACGCTGTCGTGGTTCATGAAGATTCCGACCTTGAAGTCGCCCTTTTCGATGTCGTCTTTGTAATCAGCTGCAAGAGTCGACTTGGTTACAGGTGTATTCGGCAGGCCACCATGCACGAACATGAAGCCATTGATGACGGCAAACAACGGGCGGTTGCGAATCCAGCTGCCATAGACGCCTTTTCCCGAGATAGCTTCATTAAAATCAAGACCATCACGGGTAAAGGAATCAAGAGTGTTCTGGTAATGCTGTTTTTTGTGTGAGGTCAGCGTCTTTGCCCATTCTTCGATCTGGCCATTGAGAAGCATTACTTCATGGTTGCCCAGCAGCACGACTACCTGCCCGCCCGCCTTTTCAGCCTGTATCTGCAGAT
Organism: Candidatus Rifleibacteriota bacterium; assembly: GCA_022704885.1. The sequence continues at coordinate 29,157 of JAKJFO010000030.1, forward strand.
CCATCACAGCATCATATACCTGTTTGGTATGCAGACCGCGATCGTTGAGGTCGCCGGTGAAAATCAGAACAGAATCTTCTCCGGCCCATCTGAACCTGAATGCGGTAGAAGACGTTCTATATGCAACTTTCATGGCCTCCAGAGTCGAGGTCAGCTCGTCGAAAGCTCCGTGAATGTCACCAACTGCATGAACCCGCCTGGCTCCGGTAATTTCGAGCCATGCCGGGTATTTTTCCCAGTCGCGCGCACAAGTTGGTGTACTGGCCGTCAGCACCAGCAGAAACATTACCATTACAACCGAAAAAGCTCTTTTCATGTTTGTCTCCAATCTTTTACCAGACGTTATAAGCGTCTGTTTTTACACCTTTAGGATAGAAATATATAACTTTCGAAGGAATGTCGACGCCCCAGTCACGGCCAGACTTCATCGCCAGAATGTCGAGCAGCTCATCGAGAGTGATATCCTCTTCTTCGACCGTTATCAAAAATTCTTCATCAGGGTTCAGGCCCTCAATTTTGAAAATGTCATCAGCTTCTTTGCTGTAAACTTCTACAGCATGTGACAGAAGAGTGTTGCCATCGTAATTATCGCACTGCCAGCTTTTCATGACCATGAAAATGGCAGAACTTGTGTCTTTGGGATAAACTGGCAGGGTGCCGCCTGAAGCACTGTCTACCGGCACTTCGGGTGGCGGTGCCGGTGGAATCAGGTCGTTCATTGAATCGCTCGGACTGATCACTACTTCGTCTGGGGGAACCGGAATGTCATCCATCAGAACGGGTTCCGGTGGAGGCGCAGGAGTTGCGATCGGCAGCAGAGGTTTGTCTTGAACTGGGGTTGGCGGTTCGGGTGTTTCTGGCTTTGCAGGTTTGGGAACGGGTTTAATCTGTTTGGGCAGCGGAATGATTGCAGCTGAGCCGCCAGGTTTTTTGACTTCGGGCTGCTTTTTTGGCAGGTTAACCGTCGCTGATGCCTTCTCGATGTCCTTTTTTCCGGGCATTGGCAGGATAAGGCCGTCGCTACCGTAAGATCCAGAGGTCAGCGCGGCGAGCAGAATTGCCGTCAGCACTGCTCTTTGCCCACTACTGAAATACTTCATTGACTACTCCTGTACAAATGCAGAATGTACTGCTTGAAACAAGTATAAAACATTTCATTGCAAATGTTAAGCAGGTTTGATCAGTCTGATAACAATTCAATTCCCGGCGGGATTTTTATCAGGACTCTTTACCATGGGCACGAAACGTACCGGCAGGTCGTCTTCGGTGACGAAGCTGTCTTCCTTTTTGCGCAATACCACCAGTCTTTGGTAATAGGCTCCAAGTGGCAGAATCATGCGTCCTCCGTCGGCAAGTTGCTCAATCAGTTTTTCAGGCAGTTCTTCAGGCGCGCAGGTTACGATGATCACCGAAAACGGGGCATGTTCTGACCAACCCTGGTAGCCATCGCCATGTTTGACCGTGCATTTATACCCTTCTCTGGCCAGAGCTTCGATAGAATGAGATGCAAGTTCCGGTACAATTTCTATGCTATAAACATCGGCTCCGAGTTCAGCGAGCACTGCCGCCTGATACCCTGAGCCAGTGCCAATTTCAAGTACTTTTTCGCCTTGCCTGGGTGCGATTCTTTCGGTCATGTAGGCGACTATGTATGGCTGCGAGATTGTTTGCCCATGCCCTATTGGAAGGGGGTGATCGCCATATGCCTCTCGGCTGAAATAACCTGCCGGCAGAAAATTGTGGCGCCTGACCTTGCGCATGGCAGCGATGACTTTCTCGTCGCGAATACCGTAGTCGATCAATTGCTGAACCATCGTTTCGCGGGCTTCATTCATCGCTTTTTCCTCCACCGTCATGATCTGATCTGCGCAACTTCCAGGCAGCAGGCTTATTGTCACGAGAAATGCTGCGATGACAAGCAGTGGCCAGACTATTGTTTTCCCT
>JAKJFO010000310.1 GCA_022704885.1 Candidatus Rifleibacteriota bacterium
TGCGGCACCGCAACCACCACCGCATCAACCGCCGGCAGTTTTTCGAGTGAAGCCAGCAGCATTCCGGGAGCTAAAATCTCCCCATACTCATGCAAAACCTCTTCAGCATCGGCATAGGGGTCGAAAATCATGCTTTCGACGTCGTATTCGGCGAGTTCACTGACGATATCGACGACCTTGGTATTGCGGATATCGCCGACATTTTCTTTGAAGGTCAGACCCAGTATCAGCACCTTCGCACCTTTAACCGCCTTGCCGGCGCGAATCAGTTTCTTGACGGTATTTTCGGCGACATATTTGCCCATTCCGTCGTTGATGCGGCGCCCGGAAAGAATAACTTCGGGGTGATAGCCGAGTTCTTCGGCCTTGTAGGTGAGATAGTAGGGGTCGACGCCGATACAGTGGCCGCCGACGAGCCCGGGGAAGAACTTGAGAAAGTTCCATTTGGTGCCGGCCGCGCGCAGTACTTCGAGCGTATCGATACCGAGCTTATGGAAGATGATCGACAATTCGTTCATCAGCGCGATATTGACGTCGCGCTGGGTATTTTCGATAACCTTGGCGGCTTCGGCGACCTTGATCGACGAGGCGCGATGCACTCCGGCCTCGATAATCGTCTCATAAACTTTCGCCACGGTCTCAAGCGTCTCGGCATCGCAGCCCGAAACGATCTTGGTTATGGTCTGCAACCGATGCACCTGATCGCCGGGGTTGATGCGTTCGGGGCTGTATCCGACTCTGAAATCTTTCAGATATTTGAACCCGGAATTCTTTTCGAGCAGCGGCACGCATTCATCTTCGGTAACACCCGGATAGACGGTCGATTCATAGACGACAATGCTGTTGCGCGGCATATATTTGCCGACGGTCGTCGAACTGAGCACGAGCGGGGTTAGGTCCGGCCGCTTGTTGCGGTTGACCGGAGTAGGCACTGTCACAACGATAAAACGGCATTCCGAGAGCCTTTTCGGATCGGTCGTGAAGTCGATCTTCACCTCTTTGAGCCCGCCCGCCGGCACTTCCCCGGTCGGATCGATGCCCTGTTGCATCAGCTCGACCTTGCTCTCGTTGACATCGAAACCAACGACATCAAAATGCTGAGCGAAGGCATGTACGAGCGGCAGCCCGACATATCCAAGTCCAACGACGCCAAGCTTCGTCTTGCAGCTTTTCAGCTGTTCAAACATATTTTTCATCGAGGCGTCCTCCGCTAATTCTTTCAAAGGGAATCTTACCGCACGCCGCCTGCCGCTGCAAGCTTTTTACGCCTCAACCAGTCTGGTCGCTGACTCTTTGGTCGAACATGCTCTTGATCTCGACCACAATCGGCGTCACCCTCTTACGGCAGAACCCGGCAAGCCTGTATGCAATTTTCTGCTTTGTATGGGCAGTTATAAGCGAATCTGGTTAAGAATGTTTGAAACCAGCCTGTAAACTGTAGTATTTCCAAATTTGCGTGGCCAGTCAGTGCTCGGAGGGTTGTCTCGCTGCCGTGCACGACGGATAGCATCCGCTATTCGATCTGGCGTAACTTTGCTGGTGTCGAGATTCTTGTTGTAGCCGGGCAGATGCCGCTGCAGGCGATCATAGCAATCTCTCCTGGTCGTAACATTGCTGCCATCTTCAAAGTGTAACAGCAGCCAATATTCAAAGCTGGGGTTGCTAAGTGCCAGCCCATAATTAACGCGTTTTTGTGCCCAGGTGTGAAGCAGTCCCAACTGTGCGTCTGTCCATTGATCTTTGTCCACCACAAGCCAGGCTTCGTCTGAATCTCTTATTTCTGCTCGGCTGAGATATGTTGTCATACGTTTCAGAACGTATTCCAGGGAACTGTTGTCGTTGCTTTTGAGGCACTTTATCTGAATCACTGCCTGCCTGTCGCTGAATAGTGAAAAATACTGAGGTTCGGTTTTTCTGCCCTCTACAGCCAGTAAAAAAAGTTTTCGGTAGTGGCGTTCACCTGCCGGGCGCAAAAATTTTCGTCGTTTGCTTGTCATCAGCGGCTTCTCCTCCGGGTCAGGTCGGCGCAGCGCTGCTCCGGCAGCGAACTTCCCAGCAGAATGCGCGGAATTCCGCCGAGACGACCTTGCAGGTAGCTTTTTCGAATGTCCTTGTCATACCTGATATCCTTATATTCGCTGAAAGAAAACAGGTGTGATGCGCCGTAGGAGTCTTTCTCCGTAACCCACATTTCATCACGGCGGAGAATTTGCTGATCCATGAGTAGAACATCATGGGTGGTGAAGAGCAACTGTTTTCTGCTGTCTGCAGAACAACCGGCCAGATATTTTTCGAGCAGGCTTCGCGTCAGCAGGGTATGAAGACTACGATCGACCTCATCGATTACGTAAACCCGGTTCGAAGCAGGTGTCGAAAGCTCGAGAAATGCAGGAAGCAGATCGATCACACGCTGTGAGCCGTCCGATTCCTGGCGCATGTCAAACTTGATTCTGGCACCATCGTTTTTTGGATGAAAGGCTACCAGTTTTCTGGCGATCAATTCGCCACCTTTGCGGGTTACCACGTATCTTTCGTTGCCAGGCTCATTGCGCAGGCGAACCGTCATGCTTTCCTGCAAATCCTGCTGAAGTCTGGCTTTAAGAGGCTCAGGCATTGGAATGTTCTCGAACGGAATCTGCTCGCCACCAAGTTGAGCGATGCCGGTATCGAGTTGAGACAGCATTTCATGCATGGTTGCATAGCAGGGATGGTCTTCATCGATAAACTGCTCGAAAGGCTCAAAACGCGAGTCTGGTGCAACCAGTTCGAGCGTGTGGTTGAACCAGTCATAGACTGGTCGGAAATGCTCGACTTTCTGAGATACTGAATTGGTAAGAAAAAGCTGGTTGTCGCGAGTGCCCTGAAAAACGAACTGTAAAAAGTGTTCTTTTTCCAGAGAACGGTCGAGAAGCATTTTCCCGCCCTGGCGATGGTAAAGCATTTTTTCACCACTTCCGCCAATCACTGTCAGTTTTTCTTCCAATATAGCTTTGCGTGTTGCCACAAAACTAAATTCATAAATCACTTCGGCAATCAGAATTTCGAACGTAAACTCCGAAGGTTGACCGGAGCTGTCGCTGTCCAGCCTGAATGGTTCGACCGGAATCAGACTCGTAAGCAGAGTTCCTCTGACGACCAGAGTCTTGCAGAAGCTGAGAGCTTTAAAAAAATTGGTCTTGCCAGAGGCGTTTCCACCGTAAATTGCCGCAACCGGAAGAACTCTGGTTTGATATTTTTTGAGCCTGGGAACCCTGTCGCCGTGCTGGCGTTCTTTGCTGGCGACCATCGTAAAGGAGGTTCGCTCCCGAAAAGACATCCAATTTTTTGCGCTGAAGCTGACCAGCATTTTTATACTCCTTAAGTGAAAAAAACGTTCTATCTCCTGTTAAATCATAATTAATTATGCTTCCCAAGTCAATGAAAGAGAAAAAATCTCATTAAATTCCAAGCAAATCTCACCATGGCCCCCCCTGCTGACATAATCCTTGCCAACCACCCCGCATGGTGCTAT
>JAKJFO010000311.1 GCA_022704885.1 Candidatus Rifleibacteriota bacterium
TAAAAGGTTGTAAGCTCACGGAAAGGCGGAGAGAGAAATGGCCAGTGTTTTCTGCAAAAAATGCGGTGAAGAGATCGAGATACCGGAAGGAAGAAGATCGCAGTTTATTACCTGTCCACAATGCAAAAGCGCTGTGCCAATTTCTGCCCAGGGAAATTCCACCAGCAGCAGGCCAGCCGCACCTGCTGGTGCCTCGCCTCATTCTGGCATTTCTGCGCCGCCACGCCCGCCATTAGCACCTGCCGGAGCGCCGGCCGGCAACGACCCGCTGCCTGAGCTGATGAAGGCGAACAAGCGTGTAGCCGGCCAGCCATGCGCAATCTGCGGCAGAATAATAAATCTTGGCGAACCTATTCACAACTGCCCGGCCTGCCAGTCGATCAATCATGATTCATGTTGGAAACAAAGTGGAGGCTGCGCCGCCTGTTCAAGTTCACGGCCTTCTGCACAGCTTGCTCCCAGCCGAAGCATGACGAGCGGTGGGTTTGACGATATGGAAGGTGCCATGTCAAAGCCGGCAGCACCTGGCGGCGCCAACATGGTTCCCTGCCGCTGGTGCAAGGAACCCATAATGCGGGGGGCCCGCAAGTGTAAGCACTGCAACGAATTTCAGCGCGACGAAGACCGCGAAATGAACGCCAAAGCTTCTGAAGAGAATATCGAACTTTCGACCACCGACTGGATTGGCGTTCTCTGCTGCCCCATCATCGCTTTCCTCCAGGGCGTAATCTATTCGGCCCAGGGCAACCCCAAGGGTAAAAGACTTATGTTGTACAGCGCAATTTCAATGGCTATTGGCGCCCTTGCCAATGCCGGCTCACGGTGAACGAACCGATTAACAACCTTGGCGATCTCGAAAAGCGCTTTCGTGCGCACCAGTGGGTTCAACTGTTGTTTGCGACGGTCATGGTCGTTCTGCCTTTTTTTCTGGCACCTGCTTACCCTGGCGAAGATCGAGTTGCCTTAGGAGGCTGGCGAATACCGCCGGTTTGCCCACACCGCGTGCTTTTCATGAGTAGCTGCCCGGGTTGCGGCCTGATTCGCAGCTTCACCGCTCTGGTGCACGGCCAGATCAGCGAATCATATGCTTATCATCGCCTTGGAATTCCACTATTTCTGATAATTGCGTTTCAGATACCTTTTCGGTTGTATCTGCTGAAAACCGGTTCGCAGGGCTATAGCAAAAGAATCGAGGCGTTTATTTACCGGCCGGTTCCCTTTGTAATAGCCATTCTCGTCATCAACTGGCTGATTTCTGTCTGGGCCTGAGCCGGTAGAGTGACTCTGCCGGCAAATCAATGCTTTATCTGTGCAGAAATTTGCGTTACCATTACAGCATGAAGTTAAAGACGCTTTTCTTTTTGAGTGGAATAATATTCGCTGCTGTCCTGCTGCTGCCGGGCTGCCAGCAGCAGCCAAGGCTGACCTTCATGGTTGGCGGCGCGCCAAACGAACTCGCGTTTTTTGAAGGTCTGCTCGCTTCGTTCACCGCTGATACCGGCATCGAGGTTGCCATGATCAGGCAGTCGACCGACTCGACCCAGCGCAAGCAGGGCATTCTGCTGGCTTTGCGCGGGCATCGACCTGACCCCGACGTGATGCTGCTCGATGTTGCCTGGATTGGCCAGATTGCCGCTTCAAAGTGGCTCGAACCTCTTGAAAGCTATGGTATAAACCGGCATGACTATTTTACCAGTATCATCGAGCTCGCCGACACATACGAAAGCCAGTTGATCGGCCTGCCCCTGTATATAGACGGCGGCCTGCTCTACTATCGCCGCGACCTTCTTCAGAAACACGGCTTTGCCGGCCCGCCACAGACATGGTCTGAACTGCGGCAGATGGCCGAAAACATTGTGCCGGCTGAACGTGAGCAGAACCCGAATTTCTGGGGCCATGTCTGGCAGGGAGCACAATACGAAGGATTGATCTGCAACGCCCTTGAGTTCTTCACTTCGGCCGGTGGCGGCTTTTTTAACGGCACCGCGACACCGGTTCTCGATCAGCCGGCCAATATCGAGGCGCTGCGCTATATGAACGAACTGATTCATAAGCAGCCGATATCACCGCCAAACACCTTTACCGACATGAAAGAAGAAGAGGTCAGAATGCACTTTCATAACGGCAACGCCCTGTTTGAGCGAAACTGGCCCTATGCATGGGGCTTGCACAATGCCGCCGATTCGCCGGTGCAGGGCAAAGTCGGCATTGCCCCACTGCCCGGCTTTGTCGCCGGCAAAAGCGCATCGACGCTCGGGGGCTGGCACATCGTCATGTCGAAATTCTCCGATAAAAAGCCTGAGGCAGCCAGTCTGATCAAATATCTGACTTCGGCACCAGTGCAGAAAAAACTGTCGCTGAAACTCGGCTGGAACCCCGGCCGGGTAGATGTTTACGAAGACAAAGAGGTTCTCGCCGCCAACCCGGCCCTCAAAAATCTCAAACAGGTTTTCAATAACGCCGTGCCAAGACCGATCATTCCTTATTATTCGAATGTTTCGCAGATTCTGCAGAAGCATGTAAGCGCGACCCTGGCCAATCGCGCCACCGCCGAAGAATCGTTGAAAAAGGCACAAAACGAAGTGCAGGAGATGATAAAAAGCTATGGCATCAGGTAATTTTCTGCAACAATACGAGAAAGGCGAAGTGCGCACCGCCTGGATTTTTATCGCCCCATTGCTGCTTATAGTAGGTGTTTTCGTGCTGCTGCCAGTTCTCGGCACCTTTTATACCAGCCTGTTTCTCGACGTTTCATATCTACCCGAACAGTTTGTCGGGTTGCGCAATTATATCGACCTGCTCAGTTCTCCTGACTTCTGGCAGGCTCTGCGCTTCACTCTGGCTTATACCGTGGCAGCCGTCACTCTCGAGGCCTTTTTTGGAGTAATGTTTGCTCTGCTGCTCAACGAGGCATTTCCCGGGCGCGGACTGCTCAGAGTGGTAATATTGATTCCGTGGGCAATACCTACAATCGTCTCGGCCCGCACCTGGCAGCTGATCTACGAATATACCTATGGCGTCATGAACTACCTGGTAGTCAACAGCGGCCTGGTATCAGAGCGCATAAACTGGATGGGCACCGAGTTTGGCGCCTTCTGGGCCCTGGTTTTCGCTGACGTCTGGAAAACCACGCCGTTCGTCGTGCTGATACTTCTCGCCGGACTACAGGCGATACCAGAAGACATTTATCAACAGGCAAAAGTCGATGGCGCCGGCCTGTTCAGGCGCTTTTACAAGATCACACTGCCTCTGCTGATGCCGGTTCTCGTAATCTCATTGATTTTCAGAACTATCGACTCGCTGCGCATGTTCGATCTTGTCTACGTGCTGACCGGCGGCGGGCCGGGTGGTTCAACCAGAACTCTCTCATATCTTGGCTTCGAAGCCTTCGCCAACGACAACTTCGGAATGGGCTCGACCGTCTCGGTAGTCACCTTCATCGTTGCCTTCGCGATAACACTGGTCTATCTGCGGGCCGGCAAGTTCTCGGAGC
>JAKJFO010000312.1 GCA_022704885.1 Candidatus Rifleibacteriota bacterium
AGGTGCTGACCATCGGCGTCTGCCAGGTAATCAGTTATAATTTTTCGCGTCTGCGGATTGTCGCCATCGATGGCAACATTAAGACGACTGAAGCCACGCCTGACACCGCGGGCCTGCAATTTCACAGCTTCAGACAAAATCTCCCGCTGATAGAGGTCGCAGCCACGCAGAACCACGAGACAGCCAGCAGCAATCTTTCGCTGATTGCCTTCTGTTTTCCATACAGGATGGTAGAAAAAGAACGCCGGCCCTTCGAGTTTTGCCGCAACCACGCGACATACGCGGCCAGGTTCGAGCGGAATTTCGGAAATCAGGCCAAACTGCCGCCGCAGAAAAGTATCGGCATCTTTGCGGGCCCTCCGGTCAGCGGTTACCGGATTCTGGTTGATCGCGACAAGGTAGCGCCGCAGAAGATTACGCGGCAGAACCGGCAATTGCTTCTGCACGTGCAAAGCGATAATGGTATCGATATCGTTAAAATCTGCCGCGTGCGTAACAACGGCGGCGAGTTTGAGACCGGTAGAGCGTCTCAGAGCCTCAGCGATTGCTGAAGCGCCGCTGTGAAAGTCACTGTGACCGGCAAAGAAGGCATTGAGCTTTCTTTCGACAAAGGATTCGGCCTTAAGATCACGCCTGAAGCTGTTCATTTCACCCGAAAGGGTGGCAATCGCAGCCTGACGATTGGCCTGCAGGGTAATTTCGAAGAGGTAGTTCAGACTGACCTGAAGAAGAACCGCCGGTACTGCAAAAACTGTGAACCAGGCCAGAGCGAGCGAACTCAGCGACAGGCGGCGGCGAATGCTGATATTTTTTTCAGCCATTGCTGCCTCCTGATCCGCGGCGGGCACAAAGCTCAAAAGCCGGCCCGCCCGGCGTATCGAGAGAGATGCCGAAATCAAAGAGTGCCGTAAGCCGATTCCCGGTTTCGTCACAAACCAGAATTTTTGAAGAAGTTGATTTTGTGAGGCCTTCAAGGGTTTCGGCGCGCTGCGTGACCTCGCCGAGAACCGCAAAAACCATGCGGCCGCCCTCACGGCCTGCGATACCAGATACCGCCTCACCGGTCGCTATGCCAATGCCATTTTCGACCGTAAAAAGGCCAAGTGCAAGGCGTTTCTGGTTCAGGGCGGCCAGCTGTTGCCGCATTGCGAGAGCCGCTTCAGCCGCACAGACTTCGGCCGGCTTTTCCCCGCCTGAGTAAAAAACCGCCATTACCGCATCGCCAACGAAGCGCTCGATTACACCGCCCTGGCTTTTGATGGCGGTTTCCATGCGCGTGAAATAGTCGTTGAGCAGACTGACGATCTGTTGCGGGTCATGCTGCTCGCTGAGAGTGGTGAAACCGCGAATGTCGCAGGCAAGCATCGTGACGCGCGAACTTTGCACCGAAGTCATCTCGTTCAGGCCAGTTGCAACGCCAAGACGGTCGTAAAGGTCCTCAGAAACGAAACGCCGCATTTTTTCGCGCTGCGCCAGACCGTTGGTCATGTCGTTGAATGCGTCGGCGAGCAGAGAAAATTCGTCGGTCTTTTCGAGCACAAGGCGATTGTGGTAATCACCGCCCGCAACTGCGGCGGCTGCCTGCCCAATGCCTTTAACCGGGTTGATAAAAAGTGCTTCAAGAGCATCGGCGAACAGTAGAAGCGAAGTCAGAGCAAATGCCAGCAGCAGAAATGGAAACATCCAGGCGAGCAGAGCGACCATAAAATCAGGCGAACTTGTTGAAATGCCCGAATAGACCATCATATTACTTTCACTGAAACGCTGCTTTTCGTAGCGATAATAACCGCCAGTGCCGGTGAGTTCACCGGTACTGACGCGGCCGGCTGCCGCCTTGTCGAGCAGGGTCTTCAGACGATGATCGGGGCTGACATAATCGGGCCACCAGCGCAAAACCATGTCGTCATGCCGCCGGTGACCCATGAGAAAATGGTGTTGATTCATACCAGAAGCACTTGAAAATATACCCGGATCGAAATCCCAGGGGCTGTAAATAATGAAATTGAGATTACTGACATTGGTCGAAGCCATGGCACGAATCTGAATCGAATCAGTAGCAGATCCCGGAATAAGAAACCAGATCGCCCGCGAAAAATCATCAAATCGGTTCATATCAACGGTTTCGTTAGCTTCATATTTTAGAACCCGGTAATCGAAATAATCACGACGAATCGTGTCCATGATTCCATCAGCAACGCTCGTCATATGCTGCAGCTTTTTTATCTCCGGTGCCTGTGCATCGAGGCACCCCAGATTTTCGAGAAATTTGACAGAAAGGAGCTGCTCAAGCTTCGAGATTTCAAGATCTATGATATTACGCGCCTTGAAAGACCTGGCAATTCCATCATTACGAAAAAAATAAAAATCAACAAATGTGCCTGGCACAACCACATTGTGGGCATGCAGATTCATAATTTCATCGCCGCTTCTGGCAGCCACATCAATCAGCCGATTCTTGATTTTCAGCATCTGTAAAAGATGCTGCTGGCGCTGGTCGTTATAATAGCTGTGCAGTTTCTGCATCTGACTCTCGGCATCGGCACGCAATTCGAAGCTTCCGAGGCTCTCGATACGGTCAAGCAGACGCAGGGAAACATGCCCGAGAATCGTGTATGGCATCAGAACAGCCAGGCTGATCGACAGCAGCATGCGCAGCCGCAGCCGCACAATAACTGGAAAGCCAAAAAGAACAAAATACGCCGAAACGAATAGACAGAAGAGAAACAGCAGCTGCTGAGCAAACTGCAAAGAACGATTGAATTCAGATGACCCGACCAGTATGGCCGAGATATCATATGAAGTCTGCAGACCAGCCGGCAACCTGATCTGCCGATTGAACAGCGAGTTATAGCCGATCAGTTCTGTCGGAATCGATGATTCAACCGTTATCTGACTGCCGCGTAGTATCACTTTGCCAGGATCGATAGGCTTTCGATTCAGAAAAGCTCTGGCAAACCCATCGGCATGGTATTTGAGTGAGTCTTTCAGCAGTTTTTCCGGTGGAAATTGGCGGCTGGCGAACATCACAAAATAGCCGCCCATTATCTTCGGCCCGTCTTTAACACGTCGGTAATAAGCAAAAAGTCTGCAATCACCACGCTTGCGGGTAGCCGTTTCGTAGCAACCACCCTGAAAAGGCAACTGATAGATCATGTCAGAAAACAGTCGGCCCATAACCTTAAAGTAGCTCTGCGTCGGTCCATCGTCATCACCTGCGGCCAGGTTTCTGATCTTGTGGTAACGCTGTTCGGCATCGGGTCTGCTGTCATCAACTCTGACAAAATCGTCGGCCTGCTCGGCAAGAGTTATGCTTAGTATGTACCCAAGCCTCTCACGGTCATGCGGCTCAATATCATCAAGAGCTTGAGAAAACCACTTCCAGATGTTGTATATATCGGCACTGAACGCCACCATCATCAATGGCTCGACCCCGCTCATACCACGATAAATCGACCTCAGTTCATCGATGGTGG
>JAKJFO010000313.1 GCA_022704885.1 Candidatus Rifleibacteriota bacterium
CGTCGAGGCACGCCGATAATCAGCATTTATTTTCTTGGCTATCCGCTCGACAACATCGATGCCTCGGTACTTAAAATTGCCAGAACTTACACTGATCTGACTACTAAAAAAGTATTTACCGTAAAAAACGACTTCATCGAGGGCCTGACCCACGACAGCTACATCATTCAGACCGCGCGGTTGAAAAGCCGGCGCCGCACAGAATTAGAAAGCATTCTGGCGGTGTTCGATCCCGACAACATTCACGGCAGCGAACATATTCTGAATGTTGATGAAACCGAATTTCCCGAAAAGTATCGGGAAATCATCAGAAGGCTGCGTAAGGCTGCCGAAAGCGAAGAAATGCGCGAAATCATGCACGTCGAAGACGAAGTTTTCGAAGAACTTGCCGCCGGCGAGCGGGCTGCCGAAGAACGCGATCGGGCCCTGGCAATCATCGCTGAGAAAGATAACGCCATCGCTGAGAAAGACAGCGCCATCGCCGAGAAAGACAGCGCCATCGCCGAAAAAGACAGCGCCATCGCCGAAAAAGACAAGGCTCTGGCTGACAAGGATCAGCAATTGATGCGCACCGTGCAAAACCTTGCCCGTGCTGGTCATACCAGCGCAGAAATCAGCGAGATAACCGGCCTGAACGCCTCGGCCATAAGCGAAATTCTTACCCCATCAAACCGCGTCTGCTCGCCAAGGGCTACTTACAGCAGCAAAAAAAAGCCAAAAAAGTAGCCATCATGCCCAAAGGCAAAGATTTATCTGCCATAAAGTCAAAACTGCTTCGCTTGCTAAATTGATTACTGCATTATTTCCGTTGTTGCGCGAAAATGCATAAACAAACCGACATATACAAAAGCTTACTGAATAATTCTTAAAAAGGTCTTGTACTCTACAACTGATTCTATATTAAGAGCTCAATGAATAATTACCAATCTTGGTCAGCTGCTCAGTCGGAATGCTCCTTCAAGAATTCAATAAGCTTTTGTGTCGTGTCAGTTCAGCTGCATTATATGCAGTTTGTCATTTTTGATTTTGACGCAGTTAATTTTGCCGTCTGAACTGACCCAGTCAGAATAAAGCGGGTCGTAACCAGGGTTGATGCATTGTGTTTTCAGGCTGTTTATCAAAGTCCCGTCTTTGCGGTACATCAGATAATGTCGCGCATCTTCAGTTTCATACGCTATGTAGAGATTGTCGGCGCCATCGAAGCCGACTATGCCGATCCACGAAAAGGGCACTTTTTCCATAACAGTGGCGAATTCCTGCCAGGAATTTTCGAGATTGTCGCGACTGAGTACCCGGAAGGTTGCAAGAGACTTGTCGTCTGCGGCCAGAGTGATCTGGCGACCAGTAGTTCTGCTTGTGGCCAGACAGTTCAAATGCTCGAGAACAGCTATAACAGCACCGTTGCCATCTAATACTACGGTGCGCTGTAGAGCAAGATCTTCGATGTAAATGCGACCGGCATTGTCGGTGTGCAGGTAGTTGATCTGCATCCACGCCCTGGCTTCGTCTTCTGGAGGAGCAAAGAATCTGCTGCTGGAAGAATCCGGCGCAATTTCCAGTATGACGTTGTTTGCAGCGTCGGCAACCAGCAGATTGCCATCTGCTTTGAAAAGCATGTCAAGCAGAGCTGGTATTTCTTTCAGGCCGAGTTTTTTAGTTATGCCTATGAGGTCGATACTGTTCAGATTTTTGCCGTCACGGCTAAAAGCGCATATTCTGCCATTTTGCGTGTCTCCGATCCAGGTTGTGTCTTCAGATCCTGCTCTGAAAACCATCGGGCCCTTGAAGGCACCGGGCAATATGCTGCCGTCATCTTCGACAAGCCACAGCAACTGAGCAGGTTCACTGCCTCGCGCAAACTCAATCAATGTCTTGAACTCTGCCGCCTTTGCCATAACAGGGGTTTCAGCGCTGCATGCAAATGCGGTAGTCAGCAACAGTATTGCAGTAAATAAAGCTCTTTTCATATTCAAACTCGCTTTGTCATGAATTGATCTTTTTCATTATCGTATCCATGTTATTCAGTCGATAAACGCCCATCCAGCGCTGTTTATACCAGGATGGAATCGGCTCTATTCTGACGCCTGTCGTGCCGATGTTCCCGTAAGTGGTTGTGCCTTTTTTCGATGCTCTGGTGGTAGAATGGGCGATAAGTGGTCTTCCGGCAGAATCATAACCCATAAATACGCCCACATGACCGTACGAAGTTGATTTGCTCATGACGAAAATATCGCCGGGTTTGACCAGGTCTCTGGGGTTGGTTGGCGGCACCTTGGATGTAACTTTTTTTGTATACTGCGACTTCGCATAATTGGTGCTCGAAGGGTAGCTGTTGCCGGTAACCGGCTTGACTCCTGCCATAGCTGACAGTTTCTGAATGAATTGTCCGGTGAAGCCTGAGCAGTCTGACTTTGAGACAATACCGCTGTTTTTGCTGTGGGCGGCACCGAGAACATAGGCTTTATTCGCATTACAGAACTTTTTGACCAGATCGAATATTTTTTTGTATGCCTTGCTGAAAGAAGATGAGTCGCTTGAGGAATCAGGCGAATCATTCGAGTCTTTCTTGTCTGGTTTCTGATTTTTAACCTCTATCAGGCTGGTGTGAACGTAAGCATAACCATTGCCGCGCACTATCTTGTACCAGTCGCCTTTTCTGGCGACTATCTTTACCTGCCGACCGGGTTTATAGCCGTCCACAATCTTTCCCCAGGGTGAAGCCCTTACGTTCAGCAGCCATTTTGCTCTGACGATACCGGTTATCGTTCCAGTGTCTGAGACCGCGCCGCTTTGCGAAGATGCGCTAATGCTCTTTATTGGCGCGTCCATAAACGGGTTGTTGGAATTCTCTGCATGCAAGGGGACGTTGCCGATGCTCAAAACCAGCAGACCAATAAGTATGATATGTTTAAGCTGCATAACTCCTCCTGAATAATATGCTGTTTCAAACTATACCATTGAATGTGAGAATAGTTTAAAACAATTGGCGGTTCGATCTGGTTCTGGTATTTGCGTTCGTGACTTGGCAAGAGTTAGAATATCGGCAGGAGAATTTTATGCTGATTGCTAATCCGATTTATGATTCGGTCTTCAAATATCTGATGGAAGACAACCGCGTGGCCAGACTGCTGCTTGGCGCGGTTATCGGCAAAAAGATCGTCAGTCTCGAACCCCGCCCGCAGGAAGTCGTGATTACCCGCGATAACCCGGCGAAGCACTCGGTTTTTCGCATGGACTTCGCGGCCCGCATTAAAACGGCCCAGGGTGAGCGACTGGTAATTGTAGAAGTACAAAAGGCGAAACACGCCACTGATATCATCAGATTCAGGCGCTATCTCGGCAGGCAGTATGCCAACCCCGAAAATACTGAAAACATTGGGTTACATCGTCGAGGCACGCCGATAATCAGCATTTATTTCCTTGGCTATCCGCTCGACAACATCGATGCCTCGGTACTTAAAAT
>JAKJFO010000314.1 GCA_022704885.1 Candidatus Rifleibacteriota bacterium
TGCCGAGCTCATCAGATCTATGGAAATCGATATCCTTGTCGACATGGCAGGCTATACCGCTGACTCACGCAGCGATGTCTTTGCCTACCGGCCGGCCCCGGTTCAGGTTAATTATCTTGGCTATTCAAGCACCATGGGCGTCGACTTCATCGATTACATAATTGCCGACCGCAACATCATCCCCGAAGAATGCCGGCAGTTCTACAGCGAAAAAGTCGTCTATCTGCCCGACACTTACCTGCCGACCGACGCTTCGGTAAAGATTGCCGAAAATATCCCACACCGTGAATTTTATGGGTTGCCATCAGAAGGCTTTATCTTCTGCTCTTTCAACCATGATTACAAGATTAACCCGCCGATGTTCGACATCTGGATGCGTCTGCTGAACAAGGTTCCCGGCAGCGTTCTCTGGCTGATGAAGCTTAATGAGTCAGCCGAACGCAACCTTTTGCAAGAGGCCGAAAAACGCGGTATTGAGTCGTCAAGAATCATTTTTGCAACGCGTGTTGCCAATATTGAAGACCACCTGGCGCGATATTGCATGGCAGACCTTTTCCTTGATACCAGCCCGTGCAATGCCCATTCAACCGCCAGCGACGTTCTGCGCGCCGGACTGCCGCTGCTGACGTGCAGCACAAAAGCTTTTGCCGGCCGGGTTGCCGGCAGTCTGCTCAAACTCGTCGGGCTCCCCGAGCTTGTAACAACCAGCCTCGATGCGTATGAGAACCTGGCATTGGAACTGGCAACCAATCCGCAGCGCCTCAGTGAGATAAGAAAAAAGCTCGCCGGCAATATACAGAACTCTGTTCTTTTCGATACCACAACCTACTGCCGCAACCTCGAAAAGGCATACCGGATGATTTATGAAAAATCACAGAAAGGTGAAGCACCAGATCACCTTTCTGTTCAATAACCCCATAGCCTTTTGCATTGACGGGCAGCCTATGTTTAAAGCCTAATCCAATCAGGAAAACACATGAAAATAATGAAAGATTTCTGGCCGGTAAGATTGAAAGAGAATGTCACAGTTTGTGTACAGCCAACCGTGGGGCAGATGAGCAGCTATGTATTGCTCGAACAGGAAGACTGGTTCGAAGACGAAATGAGTTTTGTCAGAGAACTGGTAACCCCTGAAATGTATGCTTTCGACATCGGTGCAAATCACGGAGTTTACGCGCTCAGCATTGCCGCCAGAATGCAGACTGGCCATATATGGGCCTTTGAGCCCACCGTCGCCCCCGGTAAAATGCTCGAAAAGAGCATTGAACTGAATGGCTTCGCCTCGAGAATCACCTGGGTACATGCCGGCCTCTCTGACCAACCGGCAAATGTCGAAATTTCCACCTCGATGAACAGTGAACTGAATTCCTTGTATGGGCAATCGGGCAGTCGCGAAACGATCAGGCTCGAAAGTCTCGATGCTTTCATCAAAACCAATGGAATTGCCAGAGATATATCTTTTGTTAAACTTGACGCCGAAGGTGAAGAAATCAAAATTCTCAAAGGCGGTCGTGAATTCTTTACCCGCCAGAGCCCCCTGGTAATGTTTGAGCTCAAACACGGCAACGAGGTTAATCATGGCCTTATCGAAGCCTTTGAAGAACTTGGCTATCAGATATATCGACTGCTGAACGACATAAATATTCTTGTCGAATTCGGCCACAGCAGTCAGGATGACATTCTGAACCTTTTTGCCTGCAAACCTGACCGGGCCGAAGAGCTGGCCAGACAAGGTTTTCTGGCGAAGACAACCGACATCAATGCGGTTTCTCCGGCCGAAATAATTTCCGGCAGGAATTGGGCCGACCTGCTCAGGCATTACCCATGGTTTGAAAAATGCTTTAATGACTGGCAGGCCGCCGCTGCGGGCATTCCCGAAAGTTACCAGAAGGCCCTGTGTGCCAGCCTGATGTTGCATGACAAGTCGCTGGAAGCAGCTCAAAGGGTTGCTCTTCTTGGCTTTGCTGAACAGCAGCTTGAAATTCTTCTGCAGCAGCCCGGCGGTGCCCACTATTCCGCCTGGCTGCTTAAAATCCATCTTCTTCACCTCAGAAATCAGCGGGCGACGTGCCTTAATCTCTGCATTCAACTGCTGCAGGCCTTTGCAGGGGCACCTGTTCCAGCCTGGCCGTTCATATTGCCGGGCCGACGCTTTTTTGCCCGAAAACCCCGGGAAAATGCCGGCCAATGGCTCCAGGCGATTATTCATGAGTTTATCGAGTATCGCCAGAGTTTTTCGTCGTATTTTCAGGCTGACCCGCTTGCTGGCATGCAAAGGTTTGCCGCACTGCAGGGGTATGACATTGAAATCGAAAGGCGGCGAATTCTGGCCGCGAAAAGATCAGGGCGCCAGGTCAGTATAACTGTTCCGTGTCGCCTCATCGAAAATGACTCCCCGAACAACCTGATCTGGCGACAGATTCTTTCGTTGCAACCACTTTCCGATTAAGGCATTGTGCCGCACAACAAAAAACCCCGACAGTTATGTCGGGGTTTTTTGCTGTGATACTGGCTTGTTAGAAGTTCAGCGAAGCAATCTGGTCGGTGGTCATTGCGGCAACCTGAACAGGAGACAAAGCAGCGATTTGAGTCGAGGTCAATGCCCCAAGCTGGTTGGGAGCAGTAGTAAGAGCCCTAATCTGACTGGTGGTCAGCGAAGCAATCTGACTGGCAGTCAGAGCAGGAATTTTGGCCGGAGTGATGCTCTGAATCTGGCTGGCTGAAAGTGCCTTGATCTGAGTTGCCGAGAGAGAAGACAGGCTTGAGGTATTCAGATAGGCAATCGCAAGCTTGGTTATCTGGGCACTGGTCATGGCAAACACCTGCGATGTGCTCAGAGCGGCAACCAGATTGTTCGTCGATGCAGACAGGCCCTGTATCTGAGCTGTGGTCAGAGCTTTGATCTGAGTGGCCGAAAGGGCCTGGAAATCAGCCGATTCGAGGCTGTTAAGATTGGTGCTCGACAGTTTGGCGAGCTGAGCTGCGGTGAGACCCTTCATCTGAGCTGTTGTAAGCGCCGCCAGTTGATCAACAGTGAGACTGTTAATCTGCGTTGTGGTCATCGCGGCAATCTGAGAAGTGGTCAAGGCACTGATCTGACCATCGGTCGTATCGGTGAGGTTGACAAGCTGGGTAGCGGTGAGAGCCTTGATCTGAGCGGTGGTAAGCGCCGCCAGATCTTCATTTTCCATACTTTCAATCTGGGTGCCGGTAAGTTTGGCCAGCTGCGTTGTCTTCAATGCCCTGGCCTGACTGGTCGTAAAGGCAGCAACCTTGGTGTCGAGATTAACGATCTGCTGGTTCGTCAGAGCGGCCACCTGAGAAGTTGTCAGGGCAGCGAGATTGTCGGTTGAAATAGCCCCCATGTCGAGTTTGACGATCTGGTTGGTCGTCATTGCCCTCAACTGCTCAGAAGAAAGC
>JAKJFO010000315.1:0-365 GCA_022704885.1 Candidatus Rifleibacteriota bacterium
ACGAGCACCCCGACAATAATGTGGTCGAACAGCACAGAAGCGCGCTGCAGAATATCAAGATGCCCGTTGGTGAACGGATCGAAACTACCAGGATAAATCGCTACCCGCATTTGTCACCTTTTGATAAAATCCAGAATATCGTAGCCAAGCTGCTGCATCAGCCCTCTGAATGCCACGATCGGAAACCCCACCACATTGAAATAACAGCCTTCGACCCTCTCGACGAACAGCGCAGCGTGCCCCTGAATGCCATAAGAACCGGCCTTGTCGTAAGGCTCACTGGTATCTAAATACATATCGACATCTTTACGCGAGAGTTCACGAAAAAATACATGCGTAACCTCGGCGCAGCTGAAGGTGCGAAA
>JAKJFO010000315.1:379-3415 GCA_022704885.1 Candidatus Rifleibacteriota bacterium
CCCGATGCCGGCGCCCCGACAGCGAAAACAGCATTTCGGCCGCATGATCGCGATCACGCGGCTTCCCCAGAATGCTGTCGCCCTGCACAACAATGGTGTCAGCGCCAATCACCAGGCCCTTGCGCAAAGTGCCCGAGGCATGAAAGGCCTTGAGCCCGGCCAGCTTGGCGGCAGCCTGTTCTGGCGTCATGTCGACGATGTCAGCGTGCTTTTCTTCGTATGGCGAATCGATAACTTCAAAATCGATGCCGAGACCGGCGAGAATTTCGCGGCGACGCGGCGATTTTGAGGCAAGATAGATGGGCGGCAGGTTGTGTGACATCAGGGAGTTCTCCTTAACAGTTCCTGGGTGACTTTGGCGACGATGAGGCCGGAAGGCAGCGCCACCCAGATCATCAGTGCCAGGTGTAACCATATCGACATATTCGAAGCGAACATGAACTGTACTACGGCAAGTTGCGCAAAATTATTAACCAATGCGCCAGCAACACTTAAAGTCGCCAGTCCGGCGGCGGGAAAAAGCCGGCGCAGAATGGTCATGCTGGCAGCCGCACTGGTTGCCCCGGCGAATGACATGAGATATACCGGCGACAGCAGACTGCCCATAAATAGAGCAGCTATCGCGGTTCTCAGCACAGCCACGCTCATTGCCGCCGACGCCGAGAGGCGCAGCAGCGCATAAAGCGTCATAGCATTGGCAAGACCAGGTTTGAGCCACGGCAGGAAACGTGGCAACGGCGATTCAACAACCTGCAGGGCAGCAGCCGAAGCGACCAGAACAGCAGTGAGAGCCAGCCGTCCGGTAGTTCCGGCGACCAGATGGCCGCCATAGCCGGGACGGCCTGCCGCCTGCTGCTGTAACTGCTGCTGTTCAGTCATCATCTCGTCACCGCATCAACCTGTTGGCCGTCATCGACTATCGGCTCGACAACAATACCGTTAGGCACGCAGATCAAACTTGAACTGTCGGTCCAGCCCATATTAACACAGGTTTTACAGGGGCACGAAGAAGATCTGATTCGAATTCTTTTGTCGCTTCCCCACTCTATCACTGCAGGCCCGGTTCGTCCGCGGACCTCTACCGGCTGCGCCTGCGACCCACTGAAAAGCATTTCCTGCGACGGTTCGGTCAGAATTCTGACCCGGCAGGCACCGCTGAAACCGCCGCGACTGCTGTAATTGTGGCCGGCCCAGGCAAGCAATGAAACTGCCAGCAGCGCCAGCAGTATCTGCCAGTCGTGCTTTCCGGCAAAAAGTGGCGGTACGTTATCGTTCATTGCGTCTTGACCTGGCTGAAATATTGCCGCCCAGCACTGCTCAGGTGAATGGTTCCTGTCGAAGTCAGAAATAGCGCGGCAAGATTACGATCTTCAACCCATTTGAAGGCAATTTCCGGTGGCATCGCAAAAACCGCCGTGCTCAAGGCGTCGGCCGCCACCGGCTCACTGGCAATAATGGTAACCGACGAATAATAATCGACCGGGCGGCCGCTGAGCGGGTTCATAATGTGACCGTAGCGCTTTCCGTCAACGGTGATAAAACGTTCATAATCACCAGAGGTCGAAATAGCAAGTGGCGCGCGCGTCTCGACCAGAGCGAGAGTGCCGTTATCGCGCGGATCGCGCACCGCGATGCGCCAGGCGCTGCCATCAGGTTTGCTGCCATCGACCCAGATGTCTCCAGCATCGTCAATCAGAAACCCGCCACAGCCAGACTCTCTGAGAACACGCGCCGCCTTTTCGATCGCATAACCGCCGGCAATACCGCCAAGGTCAAGCAGACTGCCCGAGGCCAGCCTGAACTCTTCGTCGTTCTGTTGCAGAACCTTATCGAGCCCGCAGCGGTCGCGCAACAGGCCGGCAAGCTCCTCCTCGGCCGGCAGACGCCCTTCCCCTGAATAAAAGCCATAAGCATTCTGCAGACTGGCAAATGAGACATCAAAATAACCATCGGTTTTCGCATAATAGGCGACAGCGATCTGCAACAGAGGCTTCAGCAGTGCATTTGCAGCCAGGCGACCGTTGCGGTTCAACTCACTCAACTCTGAACCATCGAGATGAAAGGAAGCCATGCTCTCGACCCTGGTGAACTCGGCAAAAGCCGCATCGACCTGCTCTTTCGTAACCGGCGGGTAAGCGGTGATCGAAATTATCGTATCCATCATCAGCCGGCTCTCGAACAGCGGCGGCGGAGCTGGCAGCGGTCTGGTCAGAAAAACAAATGATATAAGCGCAGCGACGACCACAAGCAAAATTTTTGCTCTGAGAACTGTCATGATAAGCTTCCGTTCTGCTGCCTCCGATGCCAGAAGCAGCCGTTACAGGATACTTCCAGACGACACGATAATCAACCGCCAATTTGCTCTCAAGATGTTGACATTGCTGATGACGGGCGGTACCCTTGTCTGAGAAGTTAATCAGATTATCACATCAGGACGGAACTTACGGGATGGAAAAACCTGAATTAGTTATTGCCGGACTCTGTGTACTGGCAATCGGCATTTATTTCTTTTATCGCTGGTATGTGCTGCGCAAAAAAATCATCGATATAATTGCGACTCCAACCTCCAAAATTGGCACTCTGCTCAATGCAAAAAAGAACGCCGGCAACGTCGTCGAAGTAAAAGGCAAACTGGTCGGCGAAGATGAATTGCTCAAATCGCCTTATGCCAGTAAAGACTGCGTCTACTACCATTCAACCGAAAAGAACAAGATCCGCGAGGTTTCTCAGTCGGGGAATTCACGCTCCAAAAGTGTTCGTGTCTACGTTGAAACCTTCTCTGAAAGCAAAAGTGACCGAAAATTCTTTATCGAAGACGAAACCGGGCGCATTCCCGTCGACCCGGAAGGAGCCGAAGTTGACGGCATGGTCGTTCACAAAACCATCGAACCGGTTGGCGGCGGCGACAGCACCGGCTTTTTCGGCAGCATGTTCGAACCCTGTGGATCCAAGATCATAGCAGTCATCAAAGAAGAGCAGATACTGCCGGCAAACCGCAAGGTCTACCTGATCGGCGAACTCTTCGTCGGCAGCAAA
>JAKJFO010000316.1 GCA_022704885.1 Candidatus Rifleibacteriota bacterium
GACCATGCCATTGCTGGCAGGTCACTGATGCTGGTGCTGTTCAATGAAGATGGAAGCAGGCTGATGATACGCAAATACAGCCCGCCAGACCTGAACCGGCGCATGCCTCCTTCTGCCCTTTTCCGCAAACAGGTGCAGACGCTGATAAAATACAACTACCTTTCACAACCTGATTCAGAACCATCAGAAGATCCAGAAGCGCTTCGCAATGCCATGCAGATGCAACAGATGTTCAAAACCATCGCCCCTGTGTTCATAGTGCCCGGCCAGGCAGTAAAGAGCTATTCGGTCGAATTCGGCGGTGAATTGTATTTTCTCTGGGTCGAATTCAAAACGCCACAGGCCGGACAGAAAGGGGGACTCGCTGTAGTAAGGGGCCGCGACCTTTCGTGGAAAACGAGATTTCAGGATATAAGAAAGAAATATCCCGATTTTCGACTGGCTCTGAAAAAACAGAATATCATGAAGGCAATCAAGAACCCTGACAGCTTTTATACCGGGGTGCGAAAAGTGAATGGAGATGTAATCATCACGACTTCAGCCGACCAGAGATTCATCAGAAGCTGGTTACACAACAGCGGTATTTTGCTTAACCAGAAAAATGCTGACTTCAATATTCCTTTCATCGAATACCGTATTAAACAGAAAAGTTTTCAGCATGGCTGGCAGAATATTCGCAGGCATCTTGGCCTGGCTGCGAAAATACTGATTATGCTGTCGCTGATTCAACTGATTCATATGCTCTTATTCGGCATCAATCTCGACATAAGCTTCAAGCGACGAATTCTGGCCAGTGTAATAATGGTATCTCTTTTTCCCTATGCGTTTCTAAGTATTGGATTCTACCTGCATCAGCAGTATGATGAATTTCTGGCACGGCTCAACATGCTGCAGCATATTGAGATCAGAATGGCTCAAACCACCAACGAGCTGAAGCAGTATCTGGAAAGCATCGAAAGCTCATTCATATACTATGCAAAAAAAATCGATCGACAGATGATCGATGATGACGCGGCTCTTCAGCGTCTTTTCAAAGAAATAGGCCAAAATCTTCCGATATCGGCAGTCGCAGTTCATCGCCCTGAGAACACTGTTTCAGTAGACTTTCCTGAGCGCATATCTCCAGGCAGCCTGAACAGCACAATATCATTCATCGAGCGCTTTGCCCCAAGACGCTCCCTTGAATTGTTGATGGAGCCCTTGCCCATCACGAACAGAATGCGGCAGGATATGATATTCATCGCCGGAAACATGGTCAAAAACTCTTCAATAGGAGAAAGCACGCGTTCTAATGGACAGTTCTACTATGTCGATCAGACCCAGAACGTAATCTGGTATTCTACCGCCAAAATCTATGACGAAAGTGATCCTGCAATGCCTTTTATCGGTCTTCTCGGCAGCAAATTCGAAGCTGGACCGGTGATGAAAGCTTATCTTTCGCGAACCTCACTTGCGAAAAACGGCTTTAGCGAAAATTATGGCAGGTATTCGATAAAGTATGCATTTCTGCCGACGCAACGAACAGGCACCAGAAGAATATGGAGCGGCAGCGGCTATAAAAATGAGCCTTTGATAAAACGGGCCGCAAAGGATGAAAGCTCAAATATGACCAGCGAAACTGACAACAATGGCAATGTCAGCTATCTGATCAGCCGATATAATCATAATTTTCCGCATATAGCCATTGCCATGGCGACCTCAGACAGCTCGCAGACTGGTTACCTGTGGGCACTTGGCGGGCTGTTCGCCTATCTCTGCCTTGTATTTTATCTGGTCAGCCAGCTGCTCGAAAGGTTCTTTGTTGCTCCTGTGATGCAGCTGGCAAAAAGTGCTGAGCAGATCGCCCGCGGCGGCGATGCCTGGAGCCTGCAGCTGAAAACCGGCGACGAATTTGAACGATTGAACGACTCGTTCACAGAGCTGGTCGTCGGCCTGCAGCAGCGCAACATGTTACGCGACTATGTTTCTGAAGACGCCATATCAGAGATCGAAGCGGCTGAAACCCGAGACATGGCGCCGGGTGGCGAATACCTCGAAGCTACGATCATTTTCGCCGCCATCAGAAAATACTCTGAGCGCACTGCCGGCTTTACACCGGAACAGACAGTTGAGCTGATCAACCGTTTCATTACCTGCGGCGATCGGCTGGTAAAGCAGCATGGCGGCACTATCGACAAAATCATCGACAATACTCTGATGCTGGTGTTTCGCGACAGCGAGAAACAGGACGAGTCACACGCGTTGCGCGCAGTAAAAACTGCGCTGGCACTGGCCGACGAAATGCATCGGGAGAATCTCGACATTTATGCCGGCATCGCTTCGGGGACGGTAATTTCTGGCAGAATCGGCTCTTACAGCGGCAAACTCGACTACACCGTCATCGGTGATCAGGTCAATCTTGCCGCCAGACTTAAAAATGAGGCGGTCGACAGCAGCAGCGGACTTATAATTTCAGGTTCGACCATGCGCATGCTCAAAGGTAAAGGGCGCGTGAACTTTTTGCGACGTTGCTCGCTCAAGGGCAAATCACGCGAATACAATATCTACGAGCTTTACGAACTGCGCTGACATCGGCCAGAACAGTCATCGCGAGGCATCCTGCAAGATGCCGTGGCGATCTCATCGAACAATGAGACTGCTTCGGCTACCAAGTCGCCTCGCAGTGACATCAGAAGTCTAGAAGCACTGCATTTCCATGCCAAACTGGTCGTGGTGTTCCTGGCATTGAAACAGGTATACGCAGCCGGCATCGCCCCACATGAGTTGAACTTCCTGCTGTGAGTCGATCTGGCAGATGAATTCCATCGGTTTTTTGCAGACCGGGCAGCTCCGCTCAGCCTCACCCTGAATCCAGATCGGGTAACCGCCAATGCTGGTAAAAGGCTCCATTACACAGCCAATCTCCAGGCCCGCGTCTTCATATACGCTGACCGGGTCTTCAGCGTCTTCGCCTTCGCACATGGCGGCGATGTCTGGATAATTCTCTTCGATAGTCTCATAATCAGGCAGAACATGAACTTTTTCGGTGCGGCACGAAAATGGCGTAAGATCCTGGTCAACACCTGAACCGTCGTTGAATTTGGCAGGTGAAGCAGTATGATAAGCCTTTAACAGCCACATTCCACGCTCTTCTTTTTCTGTCCCGATGGGAGTGCATTTAAAACAGTAGTAAAACACCAGCAGAGGCGGCGCTGACAATGCCTTTTTATCAGGCATAGGATAAAACTGAAAAACAAAGCTGAGTTTTTCGCCACAAACCGGGCAAACTGGCGCTGCTTCATCGATTTCGGCGTAGGCTGGCCCGGCAAAACGGGTTTCTGTTGCCATCAGTTTGGCAAAGCCAGGTTTCTCAGGAACGACCCGCA
>JAKJFO010000317.1 GCA_022704885.1 Candidatus Rifleibacteriota bacterium
TTGAAGGTCTTCTGCAGGAGTTGCTGCTGCAGTTGAAAAAGGGCGAAAAGCTCAACCCGGCCGGTATCATTCTGAAAATGATGATGCAGCATAACCGCAACAACCAGCTTGAGTTCAAACTTGGCAGCAAAAGCCTGAGTGAGGTAAATACCGACGGCATTGCCCGCTTCTACCCTGATCTGATCAGCGAAGAAAACTTTTACGACGCCATGTGCGAAGCCGAAGTCGCTTTTGACGGCCTGGCGCACTTCGCCCGTCAGCACGTGCAAAAAAATCCACACACCAGGGTAGTGGTTATGGGTCACACACATTGTGCTCTGAACATGTATTGCGGCAGCCTCAAGAATCATCTATTCGTCAACACCGGCTACTTCTGCCCGCCGCAACCTGATATCGATTCTGGCCTTCACCTGCCCGGCTTTGTTGAAGTAGACAGCTTCAAAGACGGTAGTCTCAAAGTTACTCAGAAAATCGTGAGCGGAACCCTCGACGAAGACATCAGAGAGATTTCAGCCCTGCGGGTATATTAAATTTCTGCAGTTTGTGTATTGTTAAAGCAGCCTGTTTGTGCTAAAACAGGCTGCTGAACTTTTTGCAACTCATTTGTTGTGCATATAGTATCTTAGTATTGCAGCAGCTGTCACGGCAAACTGCGGAAGTTGGACCAGATGAAGTTTTCATTCAGCCTGTATTTTCAGATAACCATTCTTTTTGTGCTGCTCAGCATTTTTTCAGTGCTCGGTGCCGGTTCTCTCAACTATCTTGAGAGTCGCAAAATCATCATCGACCAGTTCAACAAATCGATGCTCGATACTGCTTCGATAATCGGTTCGAGCCTGAGCGACAAAGCCGATGACGCCGCCGAAGCGATCATGCGTCTCAGTCGCCATCAGGTGTTGCATTCGGCTGACTCTGCCGAAATTCAGCGCTTTCTCCAGGTCGCCGTCGATTCTTCTTCGCTTTTCAACAATATCTACTATTTTTCTCCAGAAGGCCCGCTCAAAGCGGCGGCTTATGCTGATGGGCGCGACGTCGCCCGCTATGTCGGCGAAAACTTTCTCACCTACGCCGATCAGGAAAAGACCCACGACGTTTATCTCGATCTGGTTCGAGCACTTGAAACGCGAACTCCGGTATTTTCAGCCTTTTTCAAGTCTGCCACCGGAATACTGATGAACTCTTTCATTGTGCCGGTAGTCGGTGATGAAGGCAATGTCGTTGGACTTCTCAGCTGTGGCATCGCACTCGACAGTTCGTTCAAACTGCTCGAAATGATGAAGACGCTCAAGCCGCATCCAGACGGCTATATCGCTCTGGTAGATGTTGAGGGGAAACTTTTGCTCAGTGCCGGTGAGATGCCGGCCGAGCTGGCACCTGGTCGTAACTGGGCAAGCCGCGAAGATAAGCTGGTCAGCGCTGCCGGTTATCTGCAGGCAGTTATCAGCATGGAAAAGGCAGGGCTGGGAGTCTGCTGCGGCGTTCCGGAATCAGCAGTAACCAGCCTGTTAAAGCGCCTGCACGATGCCAATGTTCTTTTTACTTTGCTGGTAGGCATTCTTGCGTCTTTAGCCGGCATTGTAGCCGCTTATATTCTGGTTTCACCTCTCACCGCTCTGGTAAACGGCCTGCGTAAACTGCAAAAAGGCGATGCCGCCCCTCGCCTTACCTGCCGTGCTTCAGGCGAAATTGCTGAAGCAATCACAATTTATCACGAAATGCGCGAACAACAGCAACGGGCGCTTTCCAGCCCCGCGACTTCGCCTGACACCAGCGCAAAATGACAAAGAATCTCGCACAAAACCACTAAGACACGAAAATAAAGCCAGGAAATAAGAAAAAAAGAAATCCGCCGATTTCACAGATTGAAGGAAAGACGCTATTCTTCGTGTGTAAGTGCCTTTGTGCGAAAATTTCTTTCTTTCACTTCGAGCAAAAGCGGCAAGAAGAATGGATTCTGCGACTTCGCCTGACGGCTTCGCGCAGAATGACAGAAAGGGGCTCAATCCGCGCAATCTGCGCAATCTGGGGACGTATTTCTCCTCTTCTTTGTGTCTCCGGGCCTTAGTGCGACCTTTCTTTTCTTCATCGCTATCGGATTTCGGGATCACTGTCGATCTTCTCTTTCTCTTCTCACTAATCTCTTTCTTCTTCTCCGCCCCTCTGCGGCTCTGCGTGAGTCTCTTAGTAGACATCGTTTCTTTGCTTGTCATCCTGCGCGAAGCGAAGCGGAGTCGCAGGATCCAGAAAAGCGCCAACAACCTGGAATCTACAACTTCGCGCAGACGGCTGTTTTGCTGGAATTGCTGAATTTGTTTTTGACTGCTTGCGCAGATTTGTTTTGTCAGTATAATCTAAAAATAATCGCAGCATTGTCAGACTAATTCGCGCAATTTCAATACTTTTTTTGCAGATACTGCAGAGAAGGTATTGCCAAATACAGAACTATCATTAAAATTAAAAGAAGTTAACCGGTACACACCGGTATACTATAGTTCTAGAGTTTAGTGGTCGAGTTTCCAGAAGGAGTGAACATATGAGAAAAAATACGCTTAGAGTTCTCAGTTCTGTCATGTGCCTCATACTTCTGGCCACCCTGGTATTCCAGGAACCTCTGATGGCTGCGACGCAGACCATACCAGTCAGAGTTGGGGGCGAAGTGCTCAACGTCACCCCGGGCCAGTGGGTATCGGTAAGATCGGGTACTCAGATTACCCATTACAATGTCAGATTTGTCAATGGTAGACCTGTTGCTCTCGAAATGAGCCAGTATACCAAGCTGATTTTTGGTGAAGGTGTTGTCGGCAACGTGTCTGGCAATGCCGGTTCGCAGGCTTCTTCGCCTTCGACAGGTTCTCAGGCCTCCAAGCCTTCAACCGGATCACAGGCTACAAAACCTTCGACCGGTTCACAGGGCGCCGGAACTCCGGTTGGTGGTTCAGTAGCTGATGATATCGCGCAGAGCTCATCTCAGACCTCTGGCGGCAAAACTTCTGGCCAGACTTCGGGTCAGACTTCGGGTCAGACCTCTGGCCAGACTTCTGGTGGCAAGTATGAACAGCTCGAACTGCCTTTCGACAAGCCCCAGACTTCTCAGGGCACCAGCGGCGCCGGTAATGTTGCTGATGATCTGGCTCAGACCGGTGGCAGCAACGCTGCTGGTAATGTAGCTGATGACCTGGTTCAGACCGGTGGCAGCAACGCTGCTGGTAATGTAGCTGATGATCTGGTTCAGACCGGTGGCAGCAACGCTGCTGGTAATGTGGCTGATGACCTGGTTCAGACCGGTGGCAGCAACGCTGCTGGTAATGTAGCTGATGACCTGGTTCAGACCGGTGGCAGCAACGCTGC
>JAKJFO010000318.1 GCA_022704885.1 Candidatus Rifleibacteriota bacterium
CGGTAATTGCAGCCCGATGTTTCTTTGTCGTTGGCTTCAATGCATCGACCAGGTCTCTACATGGGTCCGAAGTGCATCGTTCGGTAGCGATGCCGTATCTGAATATCATCGAACATTGACTTCGGGTCCGGTGAGCGGTTTGCCCGGCCCCCCGGGCCTCTATTTTCCTTAACATGGTCAGTATCTCTCTCGGGGTTATCTCAGAGATATTCATGTTGCCGATAGCTGGCAAAATGTCATTTTCAAGATTTGCCATGTCTCGGGTTCTGGTCGATTCTGATAGATCCAGCCTCTTCGTGTTGAACCATTCCCTGGCTACGACTTCAAAACTGTTCGCAAGTTTGCTTTTCTCGGCGACCTTTTTGGCTTTACGATGCTCGACCGGGTCGATCCCGCGCTCTTTGTTAACTCTGGCTTCATCGGCCCTTTTTCTGGCTTCTTCAAGCGACACCAGCGGATAGGTGCCGAGGAGAAGGTCTTTGCGGGTGCCTGCCTTATTGGTGTAGCGGAAGAACCATCGTTTGTAGTTATCAGTGTCGTTAACCCAGAGGTATAGGCCCTCGCCGTCGTGATACTTCGTAATCTTTTTGCCCGGTCTGGTTTTCATATTTTTCACCTGACTGGCAGTCAGTAGATATTTGGCCATGAGTCGCCTCCAGTGAATGTCTGCAAAAAGGTGGTAATTTTGAAAAAGGTGGATTGTTACCATCAGATGTTACCACCGGAGGGGGTGGTCAATCAAATAAGACCGAAGGGTGTCAATAAGGTTCGCTAAAATGAAAAACCCCGCTGTTGATGCGGGATTTTGAATCATTTTGGATCTCTTTGGATCCGATTTCGGCTGGGGTGCAGGGACTCGAACCCCAATAAGCAGTTCCAGAGACTGCTGTCCTGCCATTAGACGACACCCCAGTGCGTTTGCTCATGATACCACTATGCCCCTGCCAAGTCAACAAATTTTTGCAGTCAATGTTACTGGCATCAGCCTTTGGCGGTGCGGAAGTAGCCGATGTGGTTTTCCCACCAGCCGTCGAGCACACCGGCCTGTTCGAGTTCGCGCAGGCGCCTTTTGACCTTGTCGTTGATCGGGGATTGCAGTTTATTCTCCCAGGGTGTGGCCGGAAGCGGCACGAAAGCGTGCATGTGAATGCGCACCGCGTATTTTTGCAGCATTTCTTCCATGAAGTCGATGAGTTCGAACTGATCATCTTCGGTTTCGTCAGGGTTGCCGATGATGAAGTCAATATGTGGCTGAAAACCGTGTGCGCGCAGCAGCGAAATCGCATTGACCGACTGTTCTCTTGTGTGAAGGCGGTTCATCTTTTTGAGCATGCTGTTAGAACCGGTCTGAACGCCCATTACTATTGTCTTGTTCGACAGATATGGGGTTACCAGTTCCATTACTTCTGGCGTGACGAAGTCTGGCCGGACTTCTGAAGGGAAGCTGCCGAGATTGATTTCGGGCACGCCAACGGCTTTGAGCATTTCGAGCAGGTCTTTGAGAGCGGAAAGATTTGGCTGGCGGCCGTCAGATCCGTAGGCAAAAGCATTAGACGAGAGGAACTTGATGCGTTTGCGGGTGGGCTTGAGACGAAAATATTCTTTGATTATCGCTTCGATGCTGGCGAGGCTTCGATGGCGCAGGGTTCCGGCATAAAGCCTCGGAACTCCGCAGAACATGCAGCCGAATTTGCAGCCGCGACTGATTTCGATCGGTGGCAGATAACCGGTTATTTCGCTGAAGCCGGGATAAAGGTTGAGATCGACCTGGCCGCGTGCGGTCTGATGAATGCCCTTTTTTGCGCTTCCGGCCAGCCATTCGCTGAGAAATTGAGGAAAAAAGTCTTCGCCTTCACCTGAAACCGTATAGTCAAAGCCTAGTTCACTGATGCTTTCGGGAGTGGCGGTTGCCTGTGAACCACCGGCAATGGTTTCTGCTCTGGTGTCGGCCTGCCGCAGCTTTTCGAGTTCGGCCCTTACCTGTGGAATATGAGGCAGCATAAAGGAGTAGACAAGCAGAGAGCGTGAAGAAAGCGCTTCCAGCGGTATCGGTTCGTCGCTGACCCAGGTCGACAGGTTGAAATTGCCGAGCAGCGAGCCTGGGCAGGCGCCGATGATGGCGCCAAGACTGACTTTGTTGTAGTTGTGAATTCTGATTATGAGGTTTGGCTTGTTCATTGTAAGTTTCTTGGCAGAAAAGTGCTGATAATTTAGCACTTTTGCGCAACTAAATCCAGAGTACTGCGATTTATCGCGGTCTGCTGCTGTCTGCGAACTGGTACGCAATTTGCGACTATCTAAGCGTAACACTTCTATATTCGAGGCTAAAAATGAAAATTGCAAGGCTGGCTGTGATCCTGTGGATGGCTTGTTTTTGTCTTTCCGGCATGGCTTATGGCGATAATATTTCTGAACTGATTGACATCGATAACGAGCTGGTCAAGCTTGCCGATCAGGATGTCGCTGACACCGCCGCTCGTGAATCTGAGCTGCGTGCCAGAGAAAGCAGCCTTTTCTCGTCTGTTATCAACTCAAGCGAAGACATCGAAAAACTGATCCCGGCACTTGCTTCGACCGGTTCAGGCCTTGGCGAACGTTTCAAGAGCCGCCTTCGCTTCGAAATCGGTCAGGAACACCGCAAAGACCTTCAGATCCTTCTCGAAAAAATTGAAGGCCTCGAAGAAGGCTCTTCAGCTTCAGTCAGAGGCAAAAAGATCGCCTACATCTACGGTTGCGAAGTAGACCTGCGCGATGGCCAGTGGCATACAGCTTCTGATGGCCGCCGCTTCTGGGTCAGCAATGCATACCCTGATATCGTATTGTCGCCGGCTGAATATAAGCGTTATATGGCCAGCGCGGTAGACATGGATTATTGATTTAATCGACCATAAGGCTCCAGAGTTCTATTTCCAGTTACGGAAAGGGATTCTGGAGCTTTTTATTTCGACGCGCGACAGTTTTTGCGTGTTGAGAAAGGTTGTCAGGCTGCTGCAGGCGAGTTCAGTATGTGGCGATGGCCCGACTACTATGCTTTTGAGGCAGTCTTTACCATCGGGCGTGACTATCGAAAATTTGTAGTATGGAATTAACGAATATTGGCCTTCTCTGAAGGCAAAACCGGGTGATTTGCTGGTCAGAACAGAAGATACCAATCTCCATTCTTTCTCTTCAGAGAAGCTCTCATCTTTAAGAATAGGTGCAAGCTGACCGGTGCTGATATCGATGATTTTGCGCATTTTTTCGTGGCTGGCTTTGTTGTCGCAGAATTCTTTGAGCCAGCTTTCGATCAGGTAATTGACCAGTTCGAGCTGCAGTGAAGCGTTGTATACACAGGGCCAGAGG
>JAKJFO010000319.1:0-235 GCA_022704885.1 Candidatus Rifleibacteriota bacterium
CTGAATTTCGTCACATTTTATTCGGACAGCCTCCACAAATGCCTTTGTTGCCAGATTGTGCGACAGCAGAAGAGTCATCTGCCCATCTTCAGCCAGATTTGATCACTTTACCGTCTCCGGTTGCTCCGCCAGTGCAAACTCAGACAGACCCTGAGACCATTTCAGAAATTCAGCCCGTCAGACATGAATCCACCACCTCGCAGGAACCGGAACAGGTAGAGAGACCGGCTCATAC
>JAKJFO010000319.1:245-3231 GCA_022704885.1 Candidatus Rifleibacteriota bacterium
GGAAAGCCGGGATGCTTCAACAGCGTTTTACCCGGCACTGATAAAGATTATCGAAACAAATCAGACAGCTTTGCTGGCCTTGTTTCTGCTCACCACTGTATTTCTTCTGTCCACCGGCATTTCGAGATGGTTAGTATCGGATTCTGATGTGCAGATCAAACCGCCGACCAACTCCGACAAGCTACCCTCACACTGGACAGATTCGACTACCAGAGAAAAAATTACAGAGCGTTTTCTGGCGGCTGACAAAGACTATCGCATGGGTGAACTCTATCTTACCAGAGACCGCTACTCTGAGGCTCTGATTTTATTTGAAGATGCTCTCGCAATAAGACCAGACCACACACAGGCCCTCTATCGAACCGGCTACTGCCGTCTGTATATCAAAGATTATGCTGGTGCCAGACTCGCCCTTGAAAAGGCCCTCAGTATTGACCCGGCATTGCGTCACGCCAACCTGCTTCTGGCCAGGGTTGCAGTAGCCCAGTCAGACGACGCGACTGCCGAGAAGCACTTTAAGCGCGAACTCGAACTGGCAAAAGATCCGGCGATTGCCGAAGAATATGCAAATTTTCTACATAATGCCGGCAGGCTGAACGAGGCAGAATACATTATCAAGACCTATCAGGCACTATACCCGGATCGAATTCTGGTGCTCAGCAAAAAGCCTGCAAAACCAGACAATGAGGAGCAACGCCAATGAAAAAATCAGGCATGTCGCTTCTCGAAATCGTTATTGCAATGAGCATT
This sequence comes from Candidatus Rifleibacteriota bacterium, assembly GCA_022704885.1. The sequence continues at coordinate 996 of JAKJFO010000319.1, forward strand.
GCCGTAGTAATCTTCATTCCCGCGATGAACATGTTCTCGACCACCGGGCAGGCCGTATTCAAAACCCGTAATTTCAGCTTTTCCAACAGCCTTGCACGCAGAATTTCGCAACACCTCATGGTCATGCCTTTTGAAGACATCCAGGAAATTCCACTAAAGGGGATTCCTATCTGCGACGCTCCGAAAGGAAGCTTTTTCGGCCCATTCTATAACAAAACTGGTTCCAGTGCTGGAGAGAAACTGATAACGCAGACTGATATGCCAGAATTTTATGGTTATCTGGCCAAACATGATTTTCGCTATGCTTTGTCAGTAAGCAACGTGAGCTTTGGCGATGGCGATGAAATCAAGAGCGTCGGAATTTTCATCACCTGGAAAGAAAACGACAAGGACATGATCTACAGATTATATGTTTATGTGCCATCACTCTGAAAAAAGAACCGGCGTAACCCTGGTCGAAATCATGGTTGCATCGGCGATTATTGCGTTCATTGGCGGAATCGTCGGGCACTGGTTCTTCATTCAGCGCCAGTATCAGAGTCGCATTTTTGCGATTAGTGATGCCCAGCAGACAATCAGGCAGGCTTCATGGAGCATGATGCAGGAATTGCGAACAGCACGCAGCATTCTTTTGCCAAGAATCAATCCAGACAAGTCAATACGCACAGACTCCAAGGTCGTGTTCAAAAGCTTTTCAGGCGATGTTATCTGTTATTATTACGTAGCGAGTGAAAAAGAGATACGGCGCTGCGTAATTCCAAACGGGCCCGGTGCCCCGGTAATCGACAGCGACCCGATTGCGAGAAATATTGACAATATAGCTTTTACAGCCAGTGACGACGGCAATCGCCTGATCGACATCTTCATGGAGGTAAACGGCACCTTTGGCCTTGAATCAGTCTATCTGATGAACGAGTAACGATTTTAGCCAATACATGCTAAAATATAAATAGGATAAGCATGAGCAAAAGAAAGCGAAAGAACCGAAAGGGAGTTGCAATAGTTATGGTCATCGGGCTTGTGGCCATAATAGTTCCGGTATTGTATCTGCTTTCGCAGATGGGTACATCGCAAACTAAACTTGCATTCAAGTATCACGAAAACCTGTTGACTGAGACAACTGCGTTCTCTGGCAGCAATGCCGGCATCTCACGCCTGCGCGGCAATCTGCGCGGGTATCAGAATCTCACGAATCAGCTCATCGGCGACGAGGCCTATTCCCTCAACCTGCGTCCGACCGGCAAAGGTTTTTTCGAGCAGAGCCTCTATTATCTTCTTGCCAGCGGTAAAATCAAGAACCACAGTTACACGATCATGGCAGAAGCTGAACAGTTCGAACCCCAGCCTTCTCCGCCGGTGCTCGTCATTACCAGAGATTTCTGGAATACGGTAGAGCCATACGAGATCGACCAGGCAGCAGATGTATTGAGCATGCAGAATGATCGCGGCGTCGATCTGCTGCGCCTTGACGAGACCAGAGATTACGAAAAAAACGCGACCCCTTCGCAATATTCGAGTGAAATGCGCGCCAAGTCAGGCATGCTCCCTTCAGAACTGGTGCCTGACTGGACTGAAGTTGTCGATAATCTGACAACTGAAAAGCTTACGATGTAATGTGAAAATTGAGTTTCAAAGGAGAGAGGTATGAAAAGATTTTTGTTTCTGGTTCTTATGGTTTGCCTGGGCTTAGCCTGCCAACCGGCTCAGGCTGACCCACCCGATGTCACTGAGGTCGATGAAATTCAGCTGCGCGATCCACTCGAACTCGAAAGAGCGGTCATGGAGTATATGCTGGCTTTTGAGGCATATACAACCGCCCGCAAATCGAAAGACCCACAGGTGAGAAGCCGGTTGGTCAAACTCATGCAGGAATATCGCAACGCTTACGCCCGTTTTCTCGAAATGCTGCGCGAAGACAAGCTTTATCAACCCAACAAGCCCAAAGATCCAGCCGGCTGGTATGACGAAAAGCACAAAAAGGTCAAAGGCTACAAGCGCAATTGGAAAAAGACTGACGCCAAAGAACTGCGCGCCGAAGTCAAAGAGATGGTTAAAAACGGTGCCTCTCCCGAAGAGATCAAAGCGTTCATTAAGGCTAAACTGCCGACTGCTCCGATGTCAGTAGATCCTGGGTTATATACCACTTCAACCACAACTACAACTACCTCCCCGGCTCCAGGTGCTGGCCCGATCCCACCACCACCTCCTCCTGGTGCTGGCCCTGTCCCACCACCAC
>JAKJFO010000031.1:0-10303 GCA_022704885.1 Candidatus Rifleibacteriota bacterium
CGTATAGCTGCGCCAGAGATTCGAACCGAGCTGCATGGTATGAAGCTGCACTGTGCCCCGGCCTTCTTTTTCAGCCTTTCTGATGGCGTTAGCGACAGTTTCAGCGATTACCCGCGCATCGAGGTTATTCGGGTCGGGCCTGATCTCGAAATCAGACTTGTGAAAATATTTGGCAAATTTGAAGTCGAGCGTATCAGGCATGATGCCGAAAATGCCGCCCAGACAGAGTATGAAAGACTGTTCCTGCGATGCCATGTGAACAGCCTGTGGAAAGAAGCTTGCTACCGCGATACCTGAAATAAAGTGAGTGAATCCCTTCATTATATCAACCCCAGAAATCTCATTACATCGTTTCCGTAACCTGCCATGTTAATGCAGACCGGAAGCAGAAGAACGCCCATAAGGTTCATTCTTCGCGCCTGAAACATTACCGGCAGCAGACCGATGCCGGTGGAGACCGTCATGATGGCCAGTCCGCCCCAGCTGGTGAATACAAAGACTGCCGGAATTACTATTATCAGAGCAATTACCGAAACCCAGAAATATGCGATCTTTTCAACTATCCAGATGCACATGCGCGTGAACGGGGCCAGCATCATATATGCCATGCCGGCGGCGAACAGCATAAGCGCGACGAACAGCGCATATTCTTTCAACGTCAGAACCGATACGACCGGAGTGACTATCCAGGCGAGACCACCACGGGTCAGGCTCAATCCCGGTATGAAGAACAACAGAAAGGACCCCACGTAATACACGGTTTTACAGGTGCCATAAGACATGACGAACAGACGTCCGTCACGCTGAGCCGTGGCGTGGCCGGCCATCAGGCCGCCGACACCGGCAGTTACGATCGGTACATAGGCCGCGAAAAAGCCGCCGAGAAAGCCGCCAAAGGTGCCGCGGCAGACAAGGCCCCAGTCGAGTTCGATCGACTCAGGATCGTGCTGTTTGGGTATCTGGCCGATGTTGATGATATTTGTGATCAGCCAGGGAATGGCAAACAGGCCGACAAATACAGGCGTAATGCTCTGAAATGCGAATTCAATTGGCACCAGCGTTTTAGCCATGACGATAAAGCCGAGCAGCCCTGAAAGCAGAAAGGTCGCGATACCCACGCCAAGAAACTTCCAGCCTTCGAGAAAATTTTCCCAGCAGCTTTCAGACTGACTAATGCCTTTCGGCCACTCAGACAGCACCATGTATGAGATGACTGCGCCAAGTATCCAGAACATGTGCGGGCTGGTGATGGTCTTGAGACCGGGCATGAACCAGAGAAAGGCCGGCGCCAGAACCGCCAGCATGATAATGCCGCCGACTGCGCCAACGCCGGTGAGCAGAATTGATTCGAACCCGCGCCCTTTGGCTACCCAGGCGGCGCTTGGCAGAATGTAATATGACATGCTTTCGTCGCCCGGCCCAAAATAAGTTGCCGGAACCGTATTGAGTATCGAATAGCCGACGATCATGCCGATGCACAGAGCGATCAGCTGCATCGGGGCCATGGTTGCCTCGAATTTGAGTATGACCAGCAGAAAGATGCCGATTACATTGTAGATGTGCAACGCTGGCAGAAAAGATATCAGACAGGAAAACAGTACACCCAGCGCGGTAAAATAGAAGAGGTCAAGATAGGCCGGATTGAGCAGAGCTTCGAGTATTGCCATTCTACTCTTCCTCCGTCGTTTCGCTGGTGCTGACCTTTGATACTATTTTGAACATGCCCTTTTTGTTAACTTCAAGCTCCAGCTTGCCTTTGAACAGCTTAATCTTGCCGGTGGCTTCGATGAGGTCACCAGGATTGATCGGAGTCATGTCGTCATTGCGGGTGAAATCAGGAACCCAGACCGGAAAACCGCTTTTGCCGTCATCTATGTTGACTATCACGCCTTTTCCCTCGAAAACCTTTGTGCTGATAACGCTGCCTGTGGTATTGACCGTGTGGTCTGTCATGTCAGCGTTGATTTGAGTGGGTTCAACCGTTTTGATCGGCATTTCTTTGTCTTCTGGCGCCCGCTTGAGAAAGGCAATGTGCTCGTGCGCATTGATCAACAGACTCGGCGAATCTTTCTGAAATCGTACCTGTCCTTCGACCGATACTAGATCGCCCTTTTTCGGAACTAGATTTTTAGCTTCGATTTCTTTGGCGACCTTGGCGTAGGCAGAGATTCTGATCGAGTCTTCAGATTTTTCGCCGGTCTGCTTGAGGATAAAGCCCAGTGATCCCCACTTGGGGTGAATACCATAGCTGGTTTCGACTTCGCCAACCACTCTAACGTGTGCAAAGTTGCTGAGCGGGCCAAGATCAGCGATTTTGACCTCAGGTGTCTTCACTGATCGCGCGAAAAACAGCAACATGATCAGCCCAACCGTCGAGGTCAACACTGCTATGGCCTTGAATGCTCTTATCGATATTCGTTTTTCGGTCAGAGCCAGACAGTATGGGCAACGTGTGTAGACGCCAACAAAGCGTCCGCAGCTCTGACAGTGAGTTTCTTTTTTGTAGAGTTCATCGGGGGTCGGAGATACTGTTTTTTCCTGTTCCATATTTCCTCTGATGATAAGTTAGAATCCGGTTTTGAGAACCTGAGCGAGATGATTGACCAGTTTTTCGGGGTAATCAGGCGGCATCTGCTCCGGAAACGAGACAACAACGGCAGTAACCCCTGTGTGGCTGATCTCATAATCACTGCCGGCGCCGACCTTTATATTGATCTGCGGCTTTTCCGAAGCCAGGCTGAATATCAGGGCATCGGCCAGCAGTTTGCCGCGGCCGCCACGATGATAGTGGCGAACCTCTATTGCGCCGCTGATTTCGCGTTTGAACGAGATCAGCATGTCGAGATTCTTCGCCAGGTTTGCTTCGAGAACAGATTGATACTCTGGTCTGCTTTGATGTTCGGGGAAATTGAGGCGCACGATTTCTGCGCCGGCGCCCATGAGTGGCTTGACGAGACGTCTGATCAGATTGTCGAAACTGAGTGGAGCCATGATCGCAATGCGTTTACCGAGCAGACGTTCTGAGACTGGTCTGACAGTAACGGTTGGCAGAACTACCGGCTCGCCTTCAGTGCGAATCCAGTGTTCGGTTTTTTCGTAGCCAAGCGGAGGAGCTATCTCAAGTTTCATGTTTCCGTAAATCATCGGATATTCAACAAAGAAATAGCCCTGCGGGCCGGTCGTTGAACGCTGACCCGCGCCATACTGAATTTTTGCGCCGGCGATGCCGTTGCCCTGCGGGTCTACCAGCCTGCCCAGCACAAAACGACGAGTTGTCGACTGAACGCGAATGCTGGTTTCCGAATACGTCTGACCGTCGATCAAGAGCTTGACGTTGAGAGGATCGGTTTCTTCGCCGGTAAGGTCGAGATAGAGGGTGGTTTCGCCATTTTCAGAAGTTTCGCCGGTGCTTGCCGCATTGTTGCCAAAGCTAAGCGTAACCGGCACAGAGCGGTTGTTCAGACGGTTCATATCGTCGCGCAGAGTGACGCGCACCGGAAAGCGCCCCTTGTAACCCTGTGGAACGAATGGTGCCACCGGTACTATGGCGCTGTTGGCAATTGGCAGATTAACCTGCAGACGAAGCATGGTTCGCGCCGAGCTGCTGCCGTCGCGTCCGGAAAAGGTCAGCTGGATTTCATAGTTGCCACTGGCAAGCGGTTCGGTGTTATACAGACGGTAGGTGTTGCCGACAGAAGGCAGGCTGTCGAAGCCGAAACCTGATGATCGTTCGGGAACGATTCTTGCTATAACCTTGTCAATAGGCCGGTTGGCGGTAAATATCAGGTTGAAAAACGGAGTGTCGATTTTTACCGGATCTTCAGAAACAATGAATTTGACACGGAGTACGCCTTCTTTGAAGGTTTCGCGGATAGCGCGGCGTAGTGCCTGCGCCTGGTCTGTCAGCGCCTTACCGGTCGACAATTCCATTTCGATTTGAGGTATGGTGATGTAACCGCCTTCGGTCAGAACCGATGGCGCCGAGTTGTTGCGCAATACAAAAAAGCCGGCCGGAACGATGATCGATTCTTCACCGAATCCCCATTTGGCAAGCTCATACATCATATTATTGCCGACTTTTTGTGAAATGCCACGGTCGATGGCGTTGTAATAGATTTCGCTGCGATTGTCAGTTATTGGTTTGAGTGAGGCATTATGATGAATTGACACGAACAGGTCGGGACTGAGCTTCTCAGCCATCGCTACCCGGTCGGCCAGCGACAGTGCTACATCCTTGTCGCGTGTCATCTTGACTTCGGCCCCGTCAGCCTGCAGGAGATCGCGCAGATAACGCGCCACTCTGAGGTTTACATCCGACTCCTTGAGTCCGGTCGGACCTACTGCACCGGGATCAGCTCCGCCATGCCCTGGATCGAGCAGAATTGAGATACCCTTCAGGGGTTTCAGGGCCTGCGCAAAGCCACCAGATGCAACCAACAGGAATACTAATAAAACAGCCAGTTTTGTTCTCATCATGCCGCCATGTTATCACATGATCGGCTCAGGTCAAACACTTAGCGCAAAATTAGTAGCGCCAGTTCATGCGGTTGGCAAGTTCGATGAAATGTTTCTTTTCTTCGTCGCTCAGATTTTTGGGAATGGCGACTTCGATTTTTACCAGCAGATCGCCGCCAGGCAGGCCAAGGCCGCGCAGTCGCAGAGCGTCGCCATTCTGTGAGCCAGCTGGAATGGTGAGAATGAAATCCTGGTTGCGCGGGTCTTTCAGCTTGATCTTGCTGCCAAGCACTGCCTGCGCGATGTTAACGCATATGGTCGTCTCGATATTGTCGCCCTTGACCTTGAATGGATGCTCGTCTTCAATTTCGAGCTTGAGTTTCATACTGCCGGAAGAGGTTTTTACCTGTATGATCGAACCGTTGGCCGAACCGGCAGGAATATCGAGAGTCTGGGTTCCGCCCGGCAAGCCGCTGACCTGAACCTTGCCTCCGGCCATTGCCGTTATGAGCGGAACCTTAAGGGTGGCCGCATGCTGACCGCCACGGTTTGAGCGCGAGCCGAAAAGGCTGTCGAAGCCGCTGAAGCCGGTGCTGCCGTCACGCGAAGAACCGAAATTGAAATTCTTGAGAATCTCAGAAAACATGTCAGACGCGCTTCCAGATGAAGAATAGAAAAAATCTCCGAACGGCCCATCCTTTGAAAAACCTTCAAATCTGAAAGAGCCGCGCCCGGATCTCGCGTCATCATATTTGCGGCGCTCGTCATCACGACCGAGAACTTCGTAGGCCTCGGAAACCTCCTTGAAGCGTTCTTCTGCCTTTTTGTCGCCCTTGTTGATGTCAGGGTGGTGCTTTTTGGCAAGACGCTTGAAGGCTTTTTTGATCTCTTCTTTGGATGCGTTCTGCGAAACTTCGAGTATTTTGTAATAGTCCTTCATGAGGCTGATTATACCACAATCTGAAACAACTGCAAAAAATTTGCACCTCATCTGCTCAAATTCTGGCATTTTGTCAAGTCGAATGACGGCAATCCAGCTGTGATGATGATTTGACTGATGGCGTAAAAATTGCTTGAATAAAACAAATTCTGCCGATTCAGGAGTCTTGAATGACTTTTTCCTTCAGACAGCTATTGAGTATTGTAGTAACAGCGCTGGTTCTGACGACAAACGGGTTGTATGCTGAACATGAATGGCTAGATGCAACCCACCTGTTCGAAGCCGAAGTCAGAGAAGTCACTTCTGGTGTTGAACGCGAAACGATAGAGCAGCAGGCAGCCCGCTATCGCACACAGTTGGCTGATAGAAAACCATATGAAGTCGGCGATGTTGAAACCTTCTGGACCAAAAACATCGTAGAAAACAAGTTCGAGCAGACGAAAGCGGTGGTTAAGGCAATCGGCAAACATTGCTACGTATTTCTCGAGGAAGGCAAGAGCATCAGCGCCGAAGCAATCGAAAAAGTTCGCCAAAACTTCGACGAAGTAATTTATCCGACCAATACCGCCACCTTCGGTTCTGAATGGAAACCCGGCATCGATGGCGACGAACGCATCACTCTTTTGATGTTCGATATCAAAGACGGCTACAACGGTTCCGGCGGTTTCGTCGGCGGCTATTTTTATGCTGTCGATTCTTATCTCCAGGACAAACTTCCTGAGCATGTAAAGTCAAACCAGCGCGAAATGTTCTATCTCGACATAAACCCGTCTGATCCGGCCAGCGACCGATATCTGTCGACCATCGCTCATGAATTTCAACACATGATTCACTTCAACAACGATCCTTCTGAATACACCTGGGTCAATGAAGCCTGCTCGCAGATCGCCCCATACCTTTGCGGCTTTGGCCATGCCAATCAGGTTCATGCTTTCATGCGAACTCCTGACAACAGCATGACTGCATGGTCGAAGGAACAGATGCTGGCCAATTATGGTCAGGTTTACCTCTGGAACTATTACATACTCACTCAGCTTCTCAAAAATCGACCAGAAGACCGTGGCACCTTCTTTCGTAATCTGGTCGCCTCTCAGAAACAGGGAATCGCTGGTTATGCCGAAGCTCTCAAAGCCATATCGCATGAGTTTACCAGCACATTTGCCAGTTTTTGCATCACTAATTTCATCAACGATGCGCGACTGGGTAAGGGCAGTTATGCATATGACAAGACTCTTGCTCGATTCAAACTGCCGGTTTCTGAGACTCTAAGCGTTGTGCCCGCCGAAGTCGATGGCGAAATCTTTCTCTGGAGCGCTGACGCAGTCAAGATCGACCTGAGCAATGCCCGAAACCGGGTAGAAATCTCTTTCGCCGGTCTGCTTGGCCGTTTTGGCGAAGATCTCTACAATGACTTCACGGTCGCTCTGGTCAGAGCCAATTCGCGCGGCAGCGTTGCGCCACAGCTCTCTTACATGGCCATAGACAAGATTTCGAGCAACCTGCAGGGGGGCAAAATTACTCTTTCTCCCAATGCTGACTACGATACCGCCACTCTGATAATCATCGCTGAAGCGCCCGAAAGTGTAGACGACCGACTCTATACCAAAGCCAAAGCCCTGCCATACAGTGTCAAAATAACCGATCAGGGCGAGCAGGTCGCTGCGGTCGGCACGGCAGCCGATGTCAGATCTCTCGTAAAAGCCTATGCCGAAACAGCATCCACTCTTGACATCAGCAACGAAGCCTCTGCCATGATCGCTTTGAACTCTCTCGCCGCAGCCCGCAACGAAATTGCCCGTGCTCTTGGCAACGATCTGGCCGCCGGCGATACCGAGTCTCTCAGCACAGTTCTGCAGATGATCGAAAACGAAGAAGTCGATGCTGACAACCTTCGCCCGCTTCTGGCACAGCTTGCCGTAGTCGCCCAGTTCAACGCCGAAAACACCGGTTCTGATTCGCTGAGAACATTCGCCAGCCAGCTTCGCGCTTACTGACTTTTGCGGCATCGATTCTTTGTTCGTCCTGCAACTTCGTCTTGCGGCTTGCGCAGAATGTCGTTTGTATTTGACCGAGTATTGCTGAGCTCGCGCAGAATTGCGATCAGTTATTGGCCGAGAATTGTTTTTTTCGCTTTGCAGGGTGGCGGTACCCTTTGTTGAAATGTATAATTAACTATCACATCACTCAGGGAGTCATCATTCTGATGTATAAGGCAACTGGAGTCTGGCTGCTGGTAATGCTTTTTTTCTGCGCACTGCCAGCTCAGGCCGAACTGATCGATCTGACCTCTACGTTCGCTGAAGAGGCGAGCTGGCTGGCTGACAATATTGCCAAAGAAACCCGCGACGAATTTCTGTTCAGAACCTCAGGCGGTATCAATGCCTACGCCGATTCAAAACCTCCGGCAGTTGGCGATATCGAAGTTTTCAACACTGTCAACGTTACCACCGGCAGACGTGAAAGAGTTCGCGCCCAGCTCAAAAAGATCGGAAAGCATTGTTACGTCTTTCTGCAGGAAGGCAAAAAAGTCTCTGTTGACGCGATAAGCCGCATCGCCTCTGAGTTCGATACAAAAATTTATCCCAATACCCGCTCGATGTTTGGCAGCGAATGGAGCCCCGGCATCGATGGTGACCCACGTGTAACCCTTTTTCTGCTCGATATTCAGGATGGCTTCAATCCGGCGCAGGGTCGCCGTGGTTTTACCGCCGGCTATTTTTATCCTGTCGACTGCTACAATCGCGCTAAAAAATCCGAGAGCAATGAGCGCGAGATGCTCTATCTCGATATTTACCCCAGTGTGCCAGGTTCGAAAGAATTCATGAGCGTAGTCGCTCACGAATTCCAGCATATGATCCACTGGAATCATGACCCGAAAGAATTCACCTGGGTCAACGAAAGTCTGTCGCAGTTGTCGCAGTTCTTGTGCGGATATGGCCACCCGCCACAGCTAAATGCATTCATCCGAAACCCGCACAACAATCTCGCTGCCTGGTCTGAAGACGACATGCTGGCGAATTACGGTCAGGTCTATCTCTGGGCATATTATATCTCGATTCGCATCGCTTCTACCGACGATCGCCGCCGCGCTTTCGTGCGTCGCATGGTCGCTCAGACCTCACAGGGGCTGTCAGGGCTTAACGCCGCCATCGAGAAGCAGGGCATCAAAAATAATGTGCGCAATCTGTTTCGCAGCTTCTGCCTTGCCAATTATCTCAACGACGATCGCATCGAGCGCGGGGCTTATGGCTATGACAAACCACTGGCGAAGTTCGCCCTGCGCCCCGAACTGCGCCTCGAAAACCCGCCATTCGAGGTTAAGGGCAGAGTCAAATGCTGGGCCGCCAGGGCCGTGCAGATAAATATGGCAACCTTGCGTGGCCGCGAGGTTGCGGTAATGTTCGCCGGTCAGAAGGCTCAGGCCGGTAATTATTCGAACAGCTTCGATGTCGCGCTTGTCACTTATTCATCGAATCGAAAAAGTCTGCCGACGGTAGAATGGCTCAATATCAAAGATTATAAAGCCTCGCAGAAGATCAAGGTTTCAGCCGTGCATGATCGCATGCTGATGCTGGTTGTCAATCGCGGGCCTGAAGTGATGAAAGTCGAACAGGCTTTTGCGCGTGGCGCCGCCCCCGCCGCTTTCAGTTTCGCCATTCGCCCGTCCGGGTCGACAACGTCGGCACCGCGTGTCGCCAGCACCAGAACTGTGCGAACATCGAGTTCGCGCCCGAACCGCGCACGCAGCCGCAGTATTATTGAAGAAATAGCCAGCAGTCCAGGTCTCGAAGAATCGGCCGGAAGCATGTTGAGTTCGCGCGGCACCGAAGAAGAGACGGCAGCAGAGGTCGAATTCGATTTCGGCTTTCAGAAACTGGCTGATGATGAGGCCCTTATCATAGAGACAATCAGCGAAGAAATCGCTGCGGGCAGCTATGAAGTGCTCGATGAATTCGTAGATATTTACACTTCGGCTTCAGACCTGGCTAAAAGCCGGTTGCATACCTTGCGCAGCCGAGTCAGAGATATTCTGAAATTTGAGCAGCTGCAGGGTAACGAGAAAGCAGACGCTTATCTCAAGCTTCTGGAATGATGTAATCCCAGCTCATCAGGTTCGCACCGTTTCGACTTAACCAGTTTTTCTGATGCTGATAGCCTGGGCATCTTTGCGAAACCAGATTCCAGAAATCATCTGAATGATCGAGGTGACTCAGGTGCGCAGTTTCGTGCGTCACCACATAGGATAGAACCTCGGCCGGGGCCATAATCAGCCGCCAGTTGAAATTAAGATTTTTTTGCGCCGAACAGCTTCCCCAGCGTGATCTGGTGTCTTTGATCGAAACCGACTGATAATCGAAGCCATGCCGAATCTTCTGAGCTTCGACGTCTTCGCAGAAGGCACGCCTGGCTTGAGCGCGCAACCAGCCGTGCATATGTTCCGAAATTTTGTCAGACAGATTTTCAGACATGGCATCTAGTGATGATAAAGCCAGCTGTAGAACGTCTTCGCGCAAGGTAATGCGTGTGTGAGCAAAAGGGGTAACCTGTACTCTTGTTTGTAGCAGACGACCACGATAGGGCAGAGGCGGAAGCTTAATGTCAGACAACCTCGTCAAATTTGCCGCCTCCGGCATTTACCAGCTTTTTAAAACCGTGTTTTTTGATGTTTTCATCTGACAGCAGATCTTTTGTAGATACTTCGGTGCTCTGCTTTGCCGGGTGTATGATTCTGACAACTTCGTTGCCGCAGTCAGGACATATCTGAAGAGCATCCTCGGTGATTTTCTGAACGATTTCAAACTCGTTCTGGCAATATTTGCAGCATTTGTTGGGATCACGCGGCCGATAAGTATAAAAAGGCATTTAAAACCTCGCTTAATGTTCTTCCTGCTGGCGGGTGCTTTTCTG
>JAKJFO010000031.1:10334-30523 GCA_022704885.1 Candidatus Rifleibacteriota bacterium
CCGCCGATACATATAATAGCCCTGATTCAACAAGTTTTTCAAGGGTCTGTGCAAAATCGGGGAGGGGAATATCAGGCCAGATTTTTTCCCAGGTGGCGGCCCAGCAACATTCATCAGCTCTCACCTGCACCGCGGCCATGATGAAGGATGCCGCCAGACCGGGCCGAATGACGTCAACCTCAGGTGTGGCAGAGAGGTCGGGCTCGAAGCGGTAGACCACCGGCGCCGGCGAACGTGGAACGCGTTGCTTCTGATTATCAGAAATCAGGGCAGCAGGATCATATTCATACCATAATACTCTGTAACCTGGCTGCAACCGGAAACCGGTTCTTCGCACAATACTGGCAAACTGAGGGGTAAATGCTGGATTGCTGCTTACTGGCACTTTTTGAGTCAGTCTTAGTTCATGTTCGAGCAGCGAAGGTAACATTTTCGTTTCCTGATTGTCATTGCAGGTATCGGTGGTGAACTTCTGCAGCTGTCTGGCGATGTTTTCAGGGCTGAAATTATAAAAGGCCAGGTCGTTGCTGCGCCAGTAATCAGCAAGACTTATAAAAAGCTGTGATGCGCAACCCGCATAAAGGCGGTTGACGATAAAATTAAGACTGTGCGTAAAGCGCCGGCAGTTATAGATTCCTTCGACCAGTTTGCCGATATCCTGAATATGAATGGCTTCAGCCTGGCTGAGCCATTTTGTTCGCAAAACCGTATAGGGTGGGGTAGGCATTGCAGCAATTTCATTTCGCTGCAGTGTATTTTCAAGCGGTGTGCCGCGCAGAACCTTGACCAGACTAATCTGAATGCTGTCTGCCTGCAGCTGCCATACGTCATCAAGGCTTTTGCAGAAGTCGGCGAAACTGTCTTCAGGAAGTGCACCGAGAAGATCCAGGTGCAGATGACACTTTGTGCGCTGTTTAAGCTTCTGCACCCTGTCTCTGAGTGTTGCCAGGTCAAAGCGACGGTTTACCGCACGTAATGCAGCCGGATTAGTAGATTGTACGCCGATTTCAAGATGAAACATTCCCTCGGGGGCGTCTGATAACAGATCGATGATATCTTCACTGAGAAAATCAGCCTGAATCTCGAAATGAACATTGATATTTCTGGTGTTATGTGTCTTGACGTAGCCGATGATTCTTCGGGCGCGGGCATGATCGTGGTTGAATGTCCGGTCGGCAAATCGCACCTGGCGATAATCGGATTTGAAGAACCAGTCAAGATCAGCCTCAACCCGTTCTATCGAAAAGTAGCGAAGATGTCCGAGCACTGAGCTGAGACAATATGAACAGCGCGATGGGCAGCCTCGTGATGCCTCGTAATAGGTGAAACTGTGCCTTTTTTTATAAAATCCGGCTTGAAATGGCGAGGGAATCGAGTCGAGATCTTTAATAAGCTCGCGATCGTCATTTATTATGATTGCGCTGCTGTCACGCCAGGTTATTCCTTTAACATCAGCAGCCGGATAACCGGCGATCAATTTCTGCAGCAGTTCGGCAAAAGTCACTTCTCCCTCTCCGCGAACGATGAAGTCGATGCATTCATGCCTCTGCATCAGCCATTCAGAATTGTAAGAAACCTCTGGACCACCAAATATGATGATGGTATCGGGCAGAGCAGCCTTTATTGCACCTGCAATATCGATCGTTCGCAACAATGACCATATGTATACCGAAAAAGCCAGAATGTCAGGCTTGTGCAAAATCAGTTCTGCGATTATGCCTTCGTTTGTCTGGTTGAGGTCGAACTCGCAAATGTCGATGGGAATGCGGCCGGGATCTTTTTCCCAGTATGCTTTGATATAGGCCAGAGCCAGTGCGCTGTGTGTGTGTCGTGTGTTGAGAGCTGCTGCTACAATTTTGGTCATGCCGCTATTCTAACGCAAACAATTAAGGCTGACAAAACTATATTTGTTGCAGTCAGACCAATTACCCATAACAAGACCATAATGAGCAATACAGTGTGAAAAGATTTTACATGTGCCAAATTTTCATCTAACAACTGCTGTGAATTTAGCACACAATTTGAGCTTGATTGTGAAATAAATCTCAATATGCGGTTGATAAAACATCCGGATGGCTTTGAATTGGCCTCTTCTGTTTGCTTTAACGCGGTCTGGATGCTACAAGTCATTATATTGTCAGGTGTGTGAAAAAAATACACTTGTGTAATTTTTTTACTACCTTTATTGCTAAAACAGGCTAAAATTCAATCTGAAAAGTTGGCACGGAACTTGCTCTATTATTTACGTAGTTCTTTGAAAAATGAAAAAGCGTTTTCCGGGTCGTTTAAAGTATATTCATACTTTGTAAAAGCACGGTCTCTCCATGGAAACACAACGGTCACTCTCTAAGAAACAGCACAATCAACTTCTGAACACTCAAACAGCCACATCATCACATATAACTCATTCAACACCACAGATAATGAATTGCTACAGCATGACCCGGAAAGCTTTTTATAATTTTGTCATCCGACGATGACTCAACAATCCTCTCAAAAGATCCTCTCACTTTGTCCCCGGCTTTTTGAACCGGGGATTTTTTTTCCCAGAATTCTACTGACGGTCTGCGATTTTCATCAGTCAGACAGGCCGACTTATTTCTGACTGTTTTCAGAATTATTTGATGTCGCGGCAGAATGTGGAAGGATCCCAACTACCTTGAGGCTCAATTTCCGGACTGGCCGTGTTCTGGCAATTATTGCAACCAGGCCGAAGGCCAGAGCCATGCCCACAAAACCTGAGATCAGTCGCCAGAAATCGCTGATTGTATTTCCAATCATCTGGCAGAGCCATGGGGCGCCTGCCATGCCTGAAAGAAATCCTACGACAGGCAGGCCGAAGATCAGCAGGGCTGCTATTGTTCCTTCGCCCGGGTGTAAATCGAGAATTACTTCATCACCAGGGTTGACCTTGAAGCCTTCGGTCATTGCCTGGATCTGTTTTTTAGCTGAGCGCTTTTCGCCATCGAGCAGACCGGTACAGGCATGGCACCCTTTGCATTCCGGTCGCGGTTCTACTTCAACTGTGGCAAAGCCTTCTTCGACTGCGATAACTTTTCCCTGAAGACTCATCTGTGGTTATCCGATCTAATAGTTGATATAATTAATTACAGAAGCATTTTACCGCAAAAATGAAAAAAACAAAAAGAGCAATATTCTCACTGGCATTCCTGATGACATTAAGTCAGGGATCTCTTTCAGCGCAGATGCCAAACTTTTTTGGAAAACCGCCTGAACCGTCTAAGCCTGCTACTTCTGCGCCGGCAGAACCGGCTAAGCCTCAGGCAGAAGCTGTAGCTGCGCCGCAGTCAGGCTCTTCTGCTTCGACTGCGGGTTCAATGTCAAGCCTGCTCTACGATCCGATGATGGATAATCATCTGATAGCTCCTCTGCCAGGCCAGGAAATTGGCGCTTTCGGACTGTCAGTCAGGCAGGTGGAAGATATGCTGCGTGCAAATGGCGCCAAAAATTACTCTTATGCATTCGGAAAATATAGCCGTATGGTAATTTCTGCCTACATCGTCACGATCTATTTTGATCGATCGAGAATCGTAGGCGGCATTTCGGTTGAACCCCGCCCGCCATATCAGACAATCGAACCCGAAGCGCGTAAATTTTTCCAGGAACTGTTTTTGAGCAATGCTGATATGTCAAATTTTGAAGCCAATATTTCCAGCACGAGATTCGAACTGAAGTATAAGCCTTGAGTTGATACTGCTGGTATCAGTTGTCTTTTTCGCTGTCCTGTGAATCTTCAACCTGAGTGGTGCCGTTATTGGCCGCCAGCCCGGTTTCAGGATGAGGCTCCGGAGTTGAGGGCCTGCCTGATTTGATGCCAAGGTAGTTTTTCAGCTCACTGCGATGCTCCCACATTGTCCATGACGACATAAATGCGACAATGTAGAGATAGTTAATGTCGTCAGGTTTGACCAGAAACACCCAGGCAATTGAGAGAAGCGGCATTGCACCGGCCGCGCTCAGGGCTCCTGGCTTGCTGGAAAGACCCCAGAACGCCAGGAACATGCCGAGAAGCAATGAAATCAGGGCGGGAACATGAAGAAGGGTTACCATTACCCCAAAGGTTGGAGCAAGTCCCCTGCCGCCACGAAATGCAAGAAATGGGCTGTTGCAATGTCCGATGACGGTAAGAATGCCGCCGATGCCAACAACCCACCATTGTGAGTATGCTTCTTCACCGATCATCCTGACGGTGACCGGGTAGACAGCTAGAAATCCCTTCAGGCAGTCGAGCAGACAAACGACTATTCCGGTGGGAATGCCGAGAATCTCGAATACTTCGCCTGGCGACCTGGTATCTCGACTTCCGGGCAGAAGCAGGGACTTGCCGGCCTTGATGCGAGCGATAATTTCTCCGAACGGCAGGCTGCCAATCAGAAAGCAGGCCAGAAAGTATGGTATGAAGGTTGCCATCAGAAGCGCCGATCAGGATTTATCGATCATTTTGATACACTTTTTCGGGCACTTTTCGGCGCAAAGGCCGCAACCTACGCATTTTCCGGGAATAATCGAGTGTTTTTCCTTCGGGGTTCCACCATTTACCGCAGAAAATTTGCAGACCTTGAAACATATTGTGCAGCCGATGCAGGCAGCTTCGTCGATCTCGGCAACTCTACCTTTGAAGTTCGGCTTATCTTCCATGATGATGGTTTTCTGAGGACACTTGGCAACACAGGCTCCGCAACCAACGCATTTTTCGTAGTCGATATGGGCCAGATTGTTTTCGACCTTGATTGCATCGTAAGCGCAGACCTTGACACAGAGGCCGCAAGCTATGCAGCCAACTTTGCAGACCTTACGGACTTCAGCACCGCGGTCGGTCGAGTTACATTTGACGTGAACGGTTTTTTCCTTATCAACCAGCTCTATGAGCTGCTTGGGGCAGGCAAGCACGCATTTGCCGCAGGCGACGCATTTATCTTCATTTACTTCGGGAAGATGGTGCGGGCCAATTTTAATTGCGTCGAACGGACAGGCGGCGACACATGAGCCGAGACCCATGCAGCGATGCGGACAAAGCCACGGGCCGTTCTGCAGGAGAACTGCCGCCTGACAGTTGGGAACGCCCATATACTCGAATTTTTTGTATTCATCGGTATCAAGGCCGTTGCACTTGACCAGGGCAGCTTTGTAGACCGGCTTCTTTTCTGGGGCATCGATCTTGTTGAGGCCGAGAAGGTCTTCGATTTTCTTGCGGTTTTCGGCTGCCATGACCGGGCAAAGAGTTGGCGCTGCACCTTTGGTTACTATGGCTTCGGCAAAACCAGCACAGCCGGGAAAGCCGCATCCACCACAGTTGGCGCCTGGCAGCAGCTCAAGAGTCTGTTCGATTTTTGGGTCTATTTTGACTTCAAACTTCTTCGAGGCGAAAGAGAGAACAGCTCCAAAGATGAAGCCGAGAATTCCAAGCGCTAAGACTGCTGTAAGTATTTGCATATTTTAGTTCCTTGTCAGACCAGACCGGAAAAGCCCATGAAAGCAGTTGCAAGAAGACCGGCAGTGACGAATGCTATCGGTGCTCCCTTCATGTTTTCGGGAATCTCAGAGATGTCGAGCCTTTCGCGGATACCTGCCATGATCAGCAGGGCGAAAAAGAAGCCAAGCCCGGCGCCACCAGCATTTACTGTCGCCTCAACCAGATTGTAGCCCTTTTTGATATTGATCAGGGAGATGCCGAGAACCGCACAATTTGTGGTTATCAGCGGCAGAAAGACGCCGAGAGATTGATAAAGAGCTGGCGCAACTTTTCGTACTACCATTTCGACGAACTGAACCAGCGAAGCAATGACCAGAATGAACGAAATCGTCTGCAGATAATCAAGTTGCAGAGGCATCAGTATGAAATTCTGCACACTCCAGGTGACGACAGAAGCCATCAACAGTACAAATATGACCGCAAGCCCCATGCCAACAGCAGAGTCGATTTTGTTTGAAACTCCGATGAACGGGCACAAACCCAGAATCTGGCTGAGTACCACATTCTCGATAAAAACAGCGACGATAAAAATGGCGATAAGTTCTGCACCCATTTTAATTGCCTCCTTTAACGGCCATGAGGCGTTTGAGAGCTATGAGCAGGCCAAAAATTATAAAGCCGCCGGGCGCCATAATCATTATCAGAGCCGGGTCGTTTTTGAAAAAGGGAATTGCGTGGCCGAACAGCTTGCCTTCTCCGAGGAGTTCTCTGAAGAAAGCTATGCAGCATAGCGCGATGGTAAAGCCGATACCCATTCCTATGGCGTCGAGCAGAGAATCAAACACTGTGTTCTTGTTGGCAAAAGCCTCGGCGCGACCGAGAATTATGCAGTTCACGACGATTAGCGGAATGAAGATGCCGAGACTGGCTGAAAGCGTCGGAGAGTAAGCCGCTATCAGCTTGTCGATGATGGTAACGAAAGTGGCAATGATCACTATGAAAACGGGAATTCTGATTTTAGAAGGAATAATGCTGCGCAGAAGTGAAATCATCATATTGCTGCCGATGAGAACGAAAGTGGCGGCAATCCCCATGCCAACTGCATTGGCCAGTGATGATGAAACTGCCAATGTCGGACAAAGGCCGAGGCCTATTACGAAAATCGGGTTTTCTTTCCAGAATCCTTTGGTAAGTTGCTGTGTCGGGGTCATTTCTGTTCTCCTGATTGCGGCAAAGAGGGCGCTGCGGCTGGAGCTGAGAGGGTTGGCAACTGGCCTTTGACTTTTTCGTATGCACTCATAGCATCTCTGATGCCAGCACAGAAGGCCCGGGAACTTATCGTTGCAGCCGTAATTCCATCGACATCGCCACCGTCCTGTTTGACCAGAAATACCGGTTGGGGCTTCGTTTCCAGCAGTTTCTTGAACGGTGTCATAAAGACTTCATCAGCGAGTTTGGTGCCGAGTCCCGGGGTTTCTTTCTGCGAAAGAATTTTGACTCCTGAGATGCTGCCATCGGATTTCAGGCCCAAGACCATCTCGATGGGACCACCATAGCCTTTGGGGGCGACATTTACCACGATACCTGCCAGTTCTCCATTTTCAGCAAAACCGGCCGTGTATTCCAGACCTTCTGCTGGATTTTGCGGCTTTACTTCTTTAAACTGTCTGGCCTGTGGCAGGACCTCGGCACGTGCCTGTTCAAGCTGTCTGAGCTTGTTTTCCAGGATTTTGGGAGCGGTCTGAGATTCGGTCACAGCAAGAAGAACACCGGCTATCGCCGATACTACGAAAAGAAAAAAGCCCATGCGTAACATGTCGTTCATGCTGTTGCCTCCTTCTTCGCTATAGTGCCGAATTTGCGAGGGGCGGTGTACTTGTCGATCAATGGCACAAGAGAATTCATGATAAGAATTGAATAGCAAACGCCTTCCGGGTAGCCGCCTTTCATTCTGATAAGCAGCGTGAGAGCGCCGCAGCCAAAGCCGAATATCAGCTGCCCCTTACCGGTCATTGGAGAAGTGACCATATCGGTGATCATAAAAACGGCACCGATGATCAGGCCTCCTGTCAGCAGGTGAAACATTGCATATTCAAGTGAGCCGCCGAATATCAGGGCGCCACCAAATACGGTGGTACACATGGCCAGCGGGCCGTGCCAGGTGATATGTCCGCGGATCAGAAGATAGATTCCGCCAAGCAGCAGTGCAGCCTTGGAGGTCTCGCCGAGAGAGCCGCCGAAATTGATGCCCCAGAAGAGATCTGAAAAACTGATTTGAAGTGTGCTGAGCGTGTGGTTGACCAGAGAGGTTCCTGATTCAGCAAGCTTTTTCATGACGTCGGCATCAGTTCCGGCAATTTTGATAAAGCCCAGCGGAGTTGCACAGGTAATCGCATCTGCACCGGTACCAGGCTTAAGCCAGGTGGTCATATAGACCGGCCAGCTGCCAAGAAGCAGAGCACGGGCAACATGTGCCGGGTTGAATATGTTCTGGCCGAGACCGCCATAAACCTGTTTTCCAAGGGCAATGGCTATGAACCCGCCAATAAAGGCAATCCATACCGGCAGGGCCGCAGGAACGCAGAATGCCAGCAAAATGCCGGTGACAACGGCGCTGCCGTCATATATACAAACCGGCTTATTCATAAGAAATTTTTGAATCAGAAATTCGGCGATAACTGCGCCGAGAACGGAAGCCAGTATCACCAGTGCTGCCCGGCTGCCGAAGTTGTAGAAAGCCATGGCGAGTGCCGGCACCAGTGCAAGGTTTACGTCCCACATGACGCGGGCAGCCGTCAAGCCTGAAAAAACGTGCGGTGAGCTGGTTACCAGCAGCCTCGGAGAGGCAGGAGTAATTGCTGCTGTAGTTGTGTTCATGATAACTGCTATCCTTTACTGGCTGTCGCCTTTTTGCGCTCAGCCATAACGTTCTTTTTGCCGAGTTTGAAACTCTGTACCAGTGGCAGGGAAGACGGGCAGGCATATGCACAACAACCGCACTCGATGCAGTCGAGCATGCCGATTTCGTCGACCTTGTCCCATTTGCGATGATCGATGAGCTGTTTCATCTTTTGCGGCATCAGACCCATTGGACAGGCTCTTATGCAGTTGCCGCAGCGAAGGCAGGCGGTTTCGCGCGGTTGCGCCGCTTCTTCGCTGTCCCAGCAAAGCAGGCCGCTGGTTCCCTTGATTATCGGGATGTTAAGATCGAACAGGGCAAAACCCATCATCGGGCCACCCATGATGACTTTTTTCAGTGGCACATCCTGTTTGAGGCCACCTGTCATCTGAATGAAGTCGGCTACTGTTGTGCCGATGCGAACCCGGTAATTACCTGGGTTTACCGCGCAGTTTCCTGAAAGAGTCACGATTCTTTCAAGCAGAGGGCGGCGCAGATTGACCGCATCAGCAATCGCTGCTGCCGATGCAACGTTCTGAACGACGACGCCGATGTCCATCGGCAGGCCGCCTGACGGCGTTTCACGGCCGAGACATGCATAGATGAGCTGTTTTTCGCCACCTTGCGGATATTTGACCGTGAGAGGCTGCACCGACATGTTCGGAGAATTTTTGAACTTGTCTTCAAAGATTTTTATGGCATCGGGTTTGTTCATCTCTATGCCGATGATACCTTGTTTTGCGTTCAGAGCCTTCATGAGCAGCTGCAGACCGTTGATTACTTTGTCGGATTCTTCCAGCATCAGGCGATGATCTGCAGTCAGAGCTGGTTCACATTCGACGCCATTCAAAATAACCGTATCGATTGGCTTGGTGTCAGGCGGAGAAAGCTTTACGTGGGTTGGGAAAGTAGCGCCGCCAAGCCCTACCATTCCAGATGCCTGAATTCGCCGCTTTATCTCTTCGACGCTGAGATCAAGACCGTTCTCATGTGTATAAACGGGCTCTTCAGCAGATTTGTCGCGCTCGATAACGATGGCCGGCGATGGCACGCCGAAAGGATGCATAAAATTGCCGACTGCTATTACTGAACCAGAAACTGTCGCGTGAATTGGCGCAGAAACATAGCCGCCTGCCTCTGCGATAACTTCGCCGCAACTTACCTTGTCGGTTATCTTATGGGTCGGCTTTGCCGGCGCGCCTATGTGCTGAGAAACGTGAAGCACCACGCGGTCTGGCAGTGGCAGATTCTGAATGGCCCTGTCAGCAGTGAGCTTCATTTCTGGCGGATGCAGTCCGCCTGCAAATGATTTTGGCTCAAGCATTACTATTGCTTCTCCTGAAAAACTATGACTCTGAATTTCGAAAACGCGATACAATAACATATTGCGCTGGAGTTTTCAATGATTGAATATTATTTCACATGGCGTAAGCTGGTTGAATGATTTGGCAAAATGCTGTATTTTTCTGGATTAGATCGATAAAATTTTATGAGTCATATAACATTTCCCGACCCGGAATGGGCGAATGAAGACGGTCTGCTGGCATTCGGCGGCAATCTTGAGCCGGATACGCTTTTGCTGGCCTATTCATCAGGAATATTTCCCTGGTCGGTGCGTCCGATCACCTGGTGGTCTCCCGATCCACGCGCAGTTTTTGAATTGTCTCGTTTCAGGCTGAGTCGTCGCATGGCCAGATTGTATCGCAGTGGCAGATTCTCTTTTTCAATAAACAGAAATTTCGTAGAGGTGATGAGGGGTTGCGCACGTTCTGCTCCAGGGCGCGAAACAACCTGGATCAGTCAGGAATTCATCGACGCTTACACCAGATTGCACGAACTTGGCCATGCACACAGTATAGAAGTATATCTCGATAATCGTCTTGCCGGAGGGATCTACGGGGTTGCCATAGGTGGCTTTTTTGCTGGCGAATCAATGTATTCAGCATGTTCCAACGCTTCTACCATGGGACTTATGTTTCTCATCGACCACCTGCGCCGCCGCAACTTTGAACTTTTTGATTCGCAGGTGATAACTCCCCACACAGCAAGGCTGGGCGCGATAAATATCGAGCGGGTGCAATATCTTCGCAGACTGAAGGCTGCTGTCAGCAAGGATTGCGCATTTTGCTAAATAATAAACCTGCGCGCTTTAAACTCTGCTGTAAACCTGATATAATCTCTGCGTAAATTTTCTGCCGATATCTATATATATGGAAAAATTTGTGACAAAACGATATACCCTCAGATTCCTGCTGTTTACAATGGTTTTGGCATGCCAGTTAATGACCGCTTCGGCCGCAGAAGACTCCAGAATCACTGATATACGATTCTGGCAGAGTCCTGAAGAAGCTCAGGTCGTGCTTGATATAAGTGCTCCACCACGAGCGACAACAGTATCTCAGCTGCGAGACGGCACTCTGTATTTCGATATCGAAAACTGTGCGTTCAGGCCGGGGCGCCAGCGCTATCCGCTACAAAACCCATTTTTAGAAGTGTTGACCGTTCAGCAGCTTGCCGATCATCGTGTCAGAGTGTTTTTCAGAGTCCCAGAGGGAGTCGAAGCCAAGACTTTCGTGTTGCCGGTAACGGCCAGCAAAGGCGATCGTATCGTCATTTTTCTACGAGAACCTCAGGCGCAACTGATAAAGCGTCGCAATGCCGAATTGAACGAGGTTAACCGTCTCAAGGCTGAAAATGTGAAGATCGTGGTTCTTGATCCGGGCCATGGCGGCGAAGATCCGGGCACCAGAAACAATGGCATTATTGAGAAAAACTATGTAATGACTATGGGGAAGCTGGTCAAGGCGTATTTTGATCGAGATCCGCGTTTTAAGGCTGTGTTGACGCGGGATGGCGATTATATCATTCCCCTGCAGCGACGCCGTGAGATTGCCGAACATCTTGGAGCCGACGCTTTTGTCAGTCTGCATGTAAATTACAATTCCCGCAAAGTCATTCGTGGCATCGAGGTATATTATGAATCTCCACGTGGAGCAGTCGGCGAAGCAGAACGACTGGTAGCTGAAATGGAAAACCAGGTCGACTTTGCCGGAGTTACCGCAAACGACAGCAGTAGCGAAGTCAAACGCGAAATCGTCGAGCGTCAGGCTGCAATTATGAACAAAAGCCGGCAACTGGCCGAACGGGTTGAAGTGCAACTGGGGGCCTCGGTCGTTGAACTTCCTTCGCGTGGTGTTAAACGGGCGGGGTTCAAGGTGCTGCATTCGATGGCCATGCCTTCAATTCTGGTTGAATTCGGTTATACTTCAAATCTGCAGGACGCGACGATCCTCAAAAATTATAATGCCCGCACCCGCATGGCTCAGGGTATATATCTTGGCGTCAGAGACTTTCTTCTGAACCCGATTCAGGAAGGCCTCGACACCTCATACCTTGATTATATAAGAACTGCAGAGGCCAACAAAAAGGCTCTTGCCGAAAGACAGAAAAAAGCAAAGGCGAAAAAGGCAGAAAGCAAGAAAAATGCTTCCAGATACCGGGTCAAGGCCGGTGATACTCTTTCTAAAATAGCTGTGCAGCACAAGGTTCCGCTTGCCAGATTACTTAATTTAAACAATATTGGCAGCAAACATGTTATCAAAGTTGGCGACACTATTTTAATTCCAGCCAGATAAAGGACTTCAAGCGTGGAATTTTTCAAGAACTTAAAAATTAAGACCAGACTTTTCTTTACGATGGTTCTGGTTTCATTGATTCTTCTCGGTCTGATTTTTTTCACTTCTGAACAGATTCGCAGCGCCGTCAAAACCCAGATCCCTGTTCAGATCCAGACCATTCTTGGTTCTGAAGCGGGCAAAATCGGCGTTTCCCTGCAGAGTTTTGAACGGGTCGGCGAAAGCGTGGCCAGGATGAATTCGACGATACAATATCTGTCGTGGCTTGAACAGGCTTCTGAAGAGGTTGAACTTATCGAACAATGGAAACAGATATTAAAGACACCAATTGACGGTCTGCTTGTAAAAAGCGAAGACTATCTGCCCAATGATCTGATAGAGATAGCCATCATTGACGGGGAAGACAACACTGTTTTTCGCGTTGGTACTAATGGCGTCGACCTGCCACTTTCTGATCCTCCTTATAAACGTTATATTTCGCGCAAAATGTACGATACACTGGAAGCTGAAAATGTTTTTCGCAGCCCGGTGTTTTATCAACAGCAGCAGAGCGAAGAAGACGAATTGCGCGAGCGAATCTGTTATATCTTCAAACCGATTCTTTTACAACGCAAACGGCTTGGAATTGTCGCAGTCGGCATTAGCCTTGAGACGCTGTTTGAGAATGTGCCAGGGTCTCTGTCTACCGTCGGTGGAAAAACCTCGTTACTTTCGAGTGAATATTCTCAGAACGGGTTTTACCTCGCTCACGCCGATCAGGGATGTATTCTCGACCCTCAGAAACGAATTTTCCTCAACTCCGACGACCCGGAACTCCAGGACCATGCAGAACGAATCGTCAATAACAGAAGCGGTTTTTACGAGTTTCTCACCGGTGACAGATCGAACGTGCTGCTTGCAGCAGCACCTGTTCCTAATTCGAACTGGGTAATCATGACTGCCGTCGATACCCAGGGTATGATGGGTGCTCTCAATAAAGCCCAGAATTTTTCAATCTTTTTGATCGTCTTTGGTCTTATTGTTATGACCGGTATCACGATGGTGGTTATCACTGGCGTAGTTAACCAGATTCGCGGAGTATCACAGGGACTCGAAGAGATTTCGCGTGGTCGAGGCGACCTTACCAAGCGCCTGGCTATCATCGGTAAGGATGAAGTTACCGAGGTTTCCGATCGCTTTAACAAGTTCATTGGCTATATTCAGCGCCTGCTGCTTCAGATACAGGATGTTATCAACCGACTGTCTCACATGGCGAACGGAATTTCCAATCTGACCCTGCAGTCGAACGAATCGATACAGAACATCTTTGGTAATACGCAGCGAATAACTAAAGCCACCAAGGATTCCGCTTCTACGCTTGAATCAACCGCAGCCGCCATTGAAGAAATTTCGGCTAATTCTCAACTTATCGCCAAACGCTCGAATCGTGCTTACGAGGAGTCGGTGCAGAACAGACTCAAGGCTACACAGGGCATGGAAGCTGTTCGTGAAGCCTCCACCACGATCAAGGAAATTGAAAGAGCAGTTGGTGATTCATCGCGAGTTCTCGAGGAACTCAAGAATCAGTCGCGCAAGATCGGTAAGATCGTTCTTACCATCACTGCAATTTCCAGGCAGACGAACCTGCTCGCCCTGAACGCCGCAATCGAAGCCGCGCGCGCCGGGGAACAGGGCAAAGGCTTTGTCGTCGTTGCCGCCAACGTTAAGAAACTGGCTGAACAGAGTGCAAAGGCAGCCGAAGAAATCGGCGCGCTCATTGGCGAAATTCAGCACAAGACTAACAAGGCCGTCGAAGAAATGAGCCTTGGTAAGGATAAGGTGCAGGAAGGCGTTAAAATCATCAATCAGGCCGGTGGCTATCTTGACGAAATCGGCATGGCATCAGAAAGTGTCAATGTTCAGGTGCAGGATATCAGCAAGTCATCTGTCGAACAGAGCAAAAACATCGAAGCTATCAGTCTTTCGATCGAAAATCTTTCGATTACCACCAAAACAACGACCAAGGAAGTTGATGGCGTTCTCGAGTCTCTCAAATCGCAGCGCGATTCAATTCAGGATATGGCAAAGATCACCAAACATCTGAGCATGGTTGCAGACGAAATGAACCGAATGCTCGCTCACTTCGTTCTCGAAGCTCGCGAAATTACAGACAGTATTAAATCCAGCAGAAAATCGGTTGGTCCAGAAGAAAACGAAGATTCTGAAACCAGTGATGCAGAAGTTCTCGACGCGAATGAAGGCGCCAGTGACGACAATTCAGAAGAAAAGTCCGGACAGAATGCTGGCTCTGAATCTGAAGATTCTGAAGCCCCGAACATTCAGGAATCCGAATCATCAAAGTCTGGCAAAGCTCGCAAAGCGAAGTAGATTCTGCCAGGAGCCCGGTAAAAGCGGAAACTCCCAGATTGAATTCCTGAACTTTTATGTGACAGACAACTGGAATTGCATAAAAAAACAGTCCCGGCCAGCTGGCCGGGACTGTCTGTTATAAGGACTTTCTATCAGTTATCTGTGCAGGTTGTCGAAGCGCTGCAATTGCTCTACCTGGCTTTTCAGGCTTTCGATTGTAGAGCTGTCACCATATTCGGAGAGCAATTCATCGATGCTGCTCATGGCCGCGGCATCTCCATCGAGTTCACCGCGCAGATGCTGCATTACAATTGGAGAAAGCTCTTCAAATCTGTCGGCGCGAATTTCTGCGTCGTCTTCGTTGTCGAGACCCGCAATATACTCAAGCACTTCGCGAATGTTCTTTTCTTTGCCAAGGCTGAGCCAGTGGATAACGTTGCGGTTGAACGGAACGGTATCGAGGTCGCCGGGGCTTGTATAGAAGTTATCCTGATAAAGAGCTTCACCGAAGCAGGCAATTCGACCAAGTCCGAGGTCTTCGGCAACAGCTACGGGTATTGGCAGCACGGGCGTGTGGCTGGCATAAATGTATGCATCTCCAAGTGCGTCTGCATCAGAGTTGTAGGAGTCTTCGTCGCCGGTTGCGAGCAGAAACAGATTTTTGCTGGCTACCAGGCCTTTGCTGGTTGAATTGATAAATGTGCACGAATCTCTCAGCAGAATCTTTTTGACACTTCCAGTAATGGTTTCTGTCGGGAAATTCTTGATGAAAGGCCGGTATGGCGGGCCGATATTGTCGGTCGGATCGCATGCCTGGTCATCGTTGAAGCGGATCTTGCTGCCGACACCCTTGAGAACACTGTTGAACATGTCTGGATTCGAAAGATTGCGAAAGTCTGATTTGCCGAACATGATCAGTGATCCGCCGCCAGAAACGAATTTCTTAAGCGCGGTGATTTCTTCTTTTTTGAAGTCAAGCGTCGGATGCGGGATTGCGATTACGAATGCATCCTTGATCATTTCGTAGGTAATCGTTTTGGATATGCTGCGCAACTGTATGCCATAATGCTGGAACAGATCCATTTTCATGCCGGCGAAGCGGCCGGTGAAGTAGTCTTTATTGCCATGTACACAGTCTACCAGCATGGTTTTGGCGTCGAGTATCACAATCGTTGAAGTAGTATCGATTATGGCTGTACCCTTCTTGAGTACAGCGATGAGTTCAACTTCACCCAGCCAGTCGATCTGAGCCGGAAAAGCGGTCTGGGCAGTTTCGTCGGCATTTAGTGAATCGAACTTGGTTTTGCCAATCAGATTGTCAGCGCTTATGGCTGAATGATAGACTTCGAGGGTTATCCCGGTGGCCGCAACAGCTGCCGGGTTTTTAACCGGTATGACAACCTTGAACGGGTGCTTCATATAGAGTTTGTCAAAGTTTACGCCGATGCTGACGATTTTGGGTAACGGATCTTCTGATCCGGCAGGAGTTGTCAGGGTGCTTTCAAACGTGATTACTTTGTCTGTCTCTCGCGGATCGCGGCTTTCGACTCTGAAATTGTAGGTCGAAGAAGGCTTGAGGCCGGTTAAGGTGACGGTATGTGTCTTTACCGCATGATCATATACTTTTGAATTGTTAAGACTGCTTTCTCCGTAAAACACCGCAGTTGTACCGGCTTTATTGGTTGTCCACTGGATAGTTGCCGAATTGGCTGTCAGAGATATGACTTTTGGTTTCTGGGCGAATTCTATGATACTGTTATCGGTGACAAATCTAACGGTTTTGCCATCAGTGAAGCTCTCGACGTGACCATCTTTGTCAGTTCTGAAAACCTTCATCTTGTGATATTCATAGATATCAAGGACTGTCTGAGTCGGGTGTCCGAAGGAATTGCCAGTGCCGGCGCTGATTACGCCATATTCAGGCACAACTACATCCATGAAAGAATGTGAAGAGGAAGTTTTGCTGCCATGGTGACCAGATTTGAGAACGGTGCTTTTCAGCTTGCTGCCATGCAGGGCGACCATGTCTGCTTCTGGTTTCTTTTCTGCATCTCCGGTCAGAAGGTAGCTTACCTGGCCGGCGGTAACCTTTATTACGATAGACATGTCATTCGGATTGATTTTCAGGTCATCCGGTAATTTGTTATCGGGGTCATCCCGGCGGGCGTCACAATATAGAACTTCAGCCTTGATTCCTTTGCCCCAGTTGAGAAGTTCGCCCATTACCGCCTTGCGATATGGAATATTGTTCTTGTTGATCAGGTCGCGCAGCTGCGCATATATCAGGCCATCCTGTGGGCCGCGCTCGGGATCGCTGTTGTCGCGTTCTTCATCTGACGAAATTTCTGTGTCGTTAGAATAGACGAATTCGCCGAACGTAAATTCTCTGAGCAGTTCGATGAATCCGCCAAAATGATCACGATGTGGATGCGTGATATAGGCATGATCGATATGCTTGATGCCTTCTTTTTTGAGATAGGGAATGATATAACGCTGGGCGGCATTACGATTGTCGTCACCGGCGTCGATCATGATGGTTTTCTCTGCAGAGCGGATCAAAATACAATCGCCCTGATGTACATCGAGAAAGGTTACTCTGAGGAGGGGCGCTTCATTTGCATAAGCCGTTGTTGCAACACAAGCCAGCAGCAACATCAATACGGCTGCCTGCGCGATTCTATGTATCATACTCTTATACTCCTTATACGCGCTGGATTCAGATTTAATAATAAAATCTGCACCACGTATAGAAATTCTACTGAGATATATAGAATGTGTCAATGCCTGGCATAACTTTTTTTGACAAATATTTAATACGAAAATTGCGATTATAAGTGGAATATCGAATGTTGATAGTAACAAAACTGCCACCGGCAGAGAGTTTGCTCTGTCGGTGGCAGTTCGCGGGGTCAGTTAAAGCGTCAACCGCATTTTGAATAGCCACAGGATTTGCAGATTACGCAACCTCCCTCGTGTTCGAGGGGTTCACCGCATTCCGGGCATGCGTAGCCAGGTTCGGCGTTATCAAGCAGAAGATCTTTTTTATCGGCTGGTTTGCTTTCTTTGTTTGTCGGTACATTCTTGGTGAAAGAATCGCGTGAACTCAGGTGATACTGTTCGATGACCTTGCCAATGGCGTCCGGGCAGGAGAGTACCTTGATTCCGCCTGACATGGCGCCGCGCTTGATGGTCGACATGCATCTGATGCCTTTGAGCTGGTCGATGATTTCCTGTACATCGACGCCGGCACGTAATGCCATTGAAACCAGGCGGGCGGTCGCTTCTGACTGAGAAGGACAGCCACCTGCACGGCCGAGGCTGGTGAATACTTCGCAGATTCCCTTTTCATCGGAATTTACAGTGACGTAAAGATTGCCGCAGCCGATTTTGACTCGTTCGGTTACGCCGACGGTGCGTTCGGGTCGTGCACGGGGTGTGACTCGGGTACTGTCAGATTGTCGTGTACCCTTTTTGCCGCCGCCTACGTTAAGAACCTGTTCGTCACGTGAACCATCTCGATATACGGTGACACCTTTGCAGCCAAGAGTGTGGGCAAGTCTGAAAACGGTTTCGACATCTCTGATCGTCGCTTCGAATGGGAAATTGACGGTTTTGCTGACGGCATTATCGGTGTGCTTCTGAAAAGCAGCCTGCATACGGATATGCCATTCTGGAGAAATCATATGACTGGTTACGAATACTCTCGCGACATCGTCGGGAACTTCGCTGATTCCTTTGAGGCTGCCTTGTTTGGCAATTCTTTCCATGAGAGGTTCAGAATAAAAGTTGCGTTCACGCGCTACCCTTACAAAATCATGGTGTACCTCAACCAGTTTCTCGTTCTCCATGACATGCTTTTCGTAAGCTATGGCAAAAAGTGGCTCGATTCCACTTGAGCAACCTGAAATCATGCTGATGGTGCCGGTCGGTGCTATCGTGGTGACAGTAGCATTGCGTAAAGGCTGCATCTTTTTCTCGGCAAAAATTGACTTGTCAAAATTGGGAAAAGGCCCACGCTCTCTTGCGAGCTCCTGTGATGCAGACCAGGCCTCGCGTTTAATGAAACCCATGACGGTGTCAGCTGTTTCCAAAGCCTTTTCACTGTCATAGGCCAGTCCGACCTTGATCAGCATGTCAGACCAGCCCATGACGCCAAGCCCGATCTTGCGGTTGGCCCTGGTCATCTTGTCGATCTCAGGAATCGGATAACGATTCTGGTCGATAACGTTGTCGAGAAAGCGCACAGAAAGCGAGATGATCTCACGCAACCGGTCAAAATCCACTTCCGGCTTGCCATTTTCCTGTTTAACGAAGCGCGCAAGGTTGATAGACCCAAGGTTGCACGACTCGTATGGCAGAAGTGGCTGTTCGCCGCAGGGGTTGGTTGACTCGATCAGGCCGACCTGCGGTGTCGGCTGATACCTGTTGATCCGATCCAGAAAGACGATACCCGGTTCTCCGTTGCGCCAGGCACGCTCTACAATCATGTTGAACACTTTGCTGGCCTTGAGTGAACGCACGGGTTCACCTGATCGGGGGTTGATCAGATCATATTCGTTGTCGCGCTCCAGCGCTTCCATGAATTTATCTGTTATCGCAATGCTGATATTGAAATTGGTAAGTTCGTCATTTTTTTCTTTGCAGGTAATAAAGTCGAGAATATCTGGATGGTCGACCCTGAGTATACCCATATTGGCACCGCGTCTGGTGCCGCCCTGCTTGATCGTTTCGGTGGCCGTGTTGAAAACTTTCATGAACGATATTGGCCCGGAACTGACGCCGCTGGTCGAACTGACTATATCATTGGCCGGGCGCAGCCGCGAAAAACTGAAGCCGGTGCCGCCACCAGATTTGTGGATGAGAGCAGCATTCTTTACCGCGTCAAAAATGCCTTCCATCGAGTCCTCGACCGGTAGAACGAAACAGGCTGAAAGCTGCCCGAGCTCTTTGCCGGCATTCATCAGCGTCGGGCTGTTCGGCAGAAAATCGAGATCGGTCATGATCTTGAAAAACAGGTCTTCGAGTTCGCCGGCCTGATAGCGGCTGTTGGGATAATTGTTCTCGGCTGTCGCAATTGCCCTGGCAACACGGCGGAACAAATCTTCTATAGTTTCTGTCGGCTTGCCGTCGGGGCCACGAGTGAGGTAGCGCTTGGCAAGAACTTTCTGGGCGTTGGGCGAGAAGCGGTGAGAAATGGTAGTTGTCGGGTTCATTTTGCCATCCTATCTGTTCTTAAATATTGCAGGCATTAAGAAAAAAATCTTCAATTTTATCGGGGGTTACTTTATGTACGAATGTCTTTCCGAGTGATTCGGGCAGAATAAAGCGGTAACCATCGTCTGCTTTCTTTTTATCCTGCGAAAGGGTCTTCAGCAGCTCTTTTCTGTCAAGTTCAGCAGGAATTTTCGTTGGCAGAGAAAATTCGGTGAGAATGTGCGCAAGATTTTCGCTGTAATTTTCTTCAAGCCTTCCAATCGAGCCAGCAGCTTTCAAAGCCATCAGCATTCCCAGACCAACTGCTTCACCGTGATGAAGTCTTATATAATTGCCGGCGGCCTCAAGAGCGTGACCAAACGTGTGCCCAAGATTCAGATGGGCGCGAACACCCTGATCGAGCTCATCTTCGGCGACAAAAGACTTTTTGATATGAATCGATCGACGAATGAGTCGTTGCAACAAAGAAATCTGCTTAGCTTTGATGGCGTCGATGTTTTTGTGGATGAACCGGAAATATGCCGAATCGGCGATCGCCCCATGTTTAACCGCCTCGACTAATCCATATGCCAGTTGAGACAACGGCAGGGTTTTTAAGACCGAGACATCTATTGCGGTCAGAGCCGGCTGATAAAAGGTTCCGGCCAGATTCTTGCCG
>JAKJFO010000031.1:30533-30930 GCA_022704885.1 Candidatus Rifleibacteriota bacterium
TACCATTTTTGCCGCCGATACTGGCATCGACCATGGCCAGAAGAGACGTTGGCATCAGAACCAGGGGAACGCCACGTTTGAATATTGAGGCGGCAAAGCCGCCGAGGTCGCAGATAACTCCACCGCCGAGCGCGATAAGAGGGCAGTTGCGATCGAGGTTATCGTCACATAATCTGGTTAAAATGGTTGAAATGGAATCGAGATTTTTATGTTTTTCTCCATCTGGCAAAATGATTTCGTATGCCTTGATTCCTTTGCTGCGCAGTTCCGCCAGAAGTGGTTGCAGATACCACTTTGCAACGGTTTCATTGGTGAGCACCGCGCAATGCCTGGCCGAACGCATACGATGAATGCGGCTGGCGACTTCCTTGAAGATTTCGTTGCCAAGGATGATCTC
>JAKJFO010000320.1 GCA_022704885.1 Candidatus Rifleibacteriota bacterium
GCCACTTTGAATGGCACTGGCATGGGAATATCGTGCACAGTACATTTTATCGCGAGCTGACGCTGGCGCTTTTAATCATTCTGTTCCTGCTTTTTGCAGCAATAGGGCTCAACGTTTAACCGAGAAAAACCCGCATCAGAACGCCGAGTAAACCTAACATGACTGAAGCGATCACTGCGACGGTTTTGCTGCGCATGTTAAAATCGTCCATAATCCGGTCGATAAGCAGCAGCAGACCAAAACTTATGCCGAAAAGCAAAACAAATGTCGTTATAAAAAGACCGGCACCTGAGAGAAACGGCCCGATAAGCGGAATAAACGCCAGTATCGCAAAAACGAAAGCCAGCATCAGAGAGATCGGCAGGGCAACCAGCCAGGCCAGACCCGCCAGAATACTATAAGCAATCGCCATCAGAAAAGCTGTCTTCTTGCTTTTTACATCGAACCCCGGCACCATTTCAGAAATCAGATAAAATGCCAGAGTATTGACCCCAACCGTGATAAGTGCTCCCGTCATCTCACACCTCCTGCTGTGCTTGCTTTATACCTAATTCTTTCACAGCCGACACCAATTTGCAAGTCAGGCAAAGCTTCGCAGATAACGACAAAAAATGCGATGGCGAAAATTCAGAGATTCAGCGAAACAACACAATCTGTGAGTGTATCGTATACGGGCACGCCACAGGTCAGCAGGCGCTCGCGCGAATTGTGCCCGGCAGCGATCAGAATGCACCTGACGCCCATCGCTGAAGCTGTCTCATAATCATGCACGGTATCGCCGATCATCAGAGCTGAAGCCGGGTCACAACCCACTTCGGCAAGCAGCATCTGACCAAGCTCCACCTTGCTGTGCGCATAAGCATCGTCGAGCCCCTGAACTTTGGCAAAGCAGTCAGCGAGCCGATAATGGCTGATGCAACGCTGCAAAGCACCATGTTGCAGGGCAGAAAGAATGTACTGGTTGATGCCGAGCCGGCTTATCTTTTCGAGCGCCGATCGGGCTCCCTGCTGAAGCTGGCATTCAAACATCTTTGAGGCGTAGGCATCGATGTATTCCTTGCCGACTTCTTCAAAAGACTCTACTTCAAAATCAAAGCCAATGCTCTTGTAATAATTGATAACCGGAAACTCGAACTTTTCGAGATATTCAGAACGGGTCAGCTGCGGCAACGACCGCTTTTTCAGGCTGTTGTTGATAATCTCGATGCATTCTTCGATGTCGTCGAGAAGGGTGCCGTTCCAGTCCCAGAATATTGTTTTGAGGCCTTTCATGCCATGTCTCCAGATATGCTGAATAAAGGGCGCCTCAGCAACCACAGATCAATGATATCATATCTTTCACCGGGTCGGCGAGGTCAGGATTAGAATTCCTGCTGTTCCTGGTGCATGCGGTCAGGGGTGTAACGCGAAAGGTGACGGGCATAGTAGTTATAGCCAAGATTGGCTGGAATCGAGACCGACAGCAGACAGCGCGAGCCTGAAAGCCGCTTGAATATCGAGCGCAGCGAATAGCTTTTCCGCCAGGCGTAGATCAGGCCATCCTGCAACTGTTCTACCGTCATGTTTTTTGGTCTGAAAACCACGTGTTCAGCGTCGAACAAAGCCCAGTTCGTCTCAAGAATGCGGTTCTGCGCTGCCAGCTCGCGATAGACAGCAGTACCGGGAAAGGGTGTCAACACTGAAAACTGCGGCAGATCTATCTCCGATTCATAAATAAAATCGACTGTGCGCTTGAACACATCACGGTCGTCGGTGTCGAGACCGAAGACAAAACAGGCCTGAATACCGATGCCATGGTCGTGAAACCGCCTGACCGCTTCACGGTAACGCTTGACATCGTTGAAAGTCTTTCTGACTTCGGCCAGAGACTGCGGCGAAACGGACTCGAAACCGATCAGAAGGCCGCGACAGCCGCTTTCGGCCAGGGCCGCCAGCAGTTCAGGGTCGTGCGCAACATCAATGGTAGAGCAGCCGACCCACCACTTGTTGAGAGGCTTCAATGCGCGAAAAAACTGCAGCGAAAACTCGCGGTTGCAGGTCAGACTGGGGTCGAGAAAACACAGTTCATTACCTTCAAGGCCTTTGATCTCGTCGATGATGTTTGCAACCGGACGGGTGTAATAGCGGTTGTTCCAGGCCGTTGCCACAGCACAGAAAGTACACTTAAAAGCGCAGCCACGTGTCGCTTCGATCGAATTAACGGTTATATACTTCTTGCGGTCAAAAACACTGCGATCAGGCACCGGCGTATAGAAACTGCCCAGATCGAGATCTGCACGCATGTGATAAAAAGGCTTGAGCTGCTTTTGCGCAAAATCGCGCAGGGCCTGCGGCCAGGTTTCTTCAGCCAGACCGGTAACCACACAGTCTGCATGCTCTTTTGCTTCCTGTGGCATCAACGTTGCGTGAATGCCACCAAGAATGACAGTGATATTGTGTCGTCTGAAAAAGTCGGCCATGGCATAGGCCCGCACTGCCGTGCCAGTCATGGTGCTTATTGCAACCAGATCATAATCGAGATAATCACGAGGATGCCACACGTCGGCGCCTTCATCGATGATCTTAACTTCGCAACCCAGCTCCGGAGGTACAAGAGCGACCAATGTAGCCAGCGTCAGCGGTGCATAGCGCAACGCGCGTTTATAGGTACCGGTTCCTGCCCGGTGAATAGGGCCATGAGGAAGCACCAGAAGAAGTTTCATAAATCGGCAAAAAATCGTTTCTATTTTCGCTATGAATAAGATATCATAGCACGAGATAGAGACAAAGTAGTCTGTTTTTTGGAGGCTTAACTGTGAAAAAGTCCTTTTTGCTTGTCCTTTGTCTTGTTTTCGCCGGTTTTTCCGGCAACCTGGCCGCCGAACCGAGCGCTCTGGTCACCAACCCCGCTGATATCCGTTTTATTGAGCTCAAGGAAATGGCAAAGTTTCTTGAAGAAGACCTCGACCTCGGAAAAGGCATTACCGAAGTCGTCGGCAAAAAGGTTATCGACCATCGTTTCCGCAAAGCCGGCATACCTGATCCCGTTAAAGAGCAGGTTTCTTACAGCATGGTCGTTCGCGAAATGCCGGTAGACCAGCTTAACGCCGCATTCATTCTCAAGGGCCCGGTTGACAGTTCAAAATTTCTTGAATTCGCCGACAAACGTTATTATCGCTATTTCGCCAATCTGCAGA
>JAKJFO010000321.1 GCA_022704885.1 Candidatus Rifleibacteriota bacterium
ATGCCGCTGATGGATTCGAAAGAGCAGTAAGGAAGCAGATGAACGCAGGAGCAGTCATAATCAGACGCCGGTTCGATGCGGGTGTAACCTTGATAGAAATTCTCATCGTCACGGTTATCATCGCCCTGATGGCTGCTCTTGCTTTTCCTGTATACAAAATCGTGCAACAGCGCGAAAAAGAACGCCGCCTGAAAAAGATTCTCAATGACGTGCGACTCGCGATCTCCGGCGGCAAATCGCAACTATCTACAGTTTTGTTCAGCGAAGGCATGAGAACATTTGTCAGAGTTCATGGAATCGAAAAAATAAAAAAAGCCCATGAGCTACCACCAATTGGCAACAGCACCTATGATCCCACAGTGAACGACGCTGTAGCTTCTGCAGCAATCTCATCTTTTACTCAACGCATAGTAGAAGATGGCTGGGGTTATCCCCCAACTCCATTTCATCTGACTTACCAAGGCTACCCAGTTGTAGTTGCTACTGGATCAAGCCATCCGGACTCCCTTGCTGGAAATGTTACCCTGAACATTTCCAGACGCTTTCTGCGCAATCTGCCGCCACATCCCTTTCAAAGCTGGTATCCAAATGCCACCTGGACTTTCAGACCGGCCTACTATAATCCCAGGATTCCTGCTAATGCAGTGCCGGTTTCCTCATATACATGGGAAATCCAGCAAAAGAACTTTGATGACGGCGTTGGGCCTCTTTCAGAGAGGGTCTCACGCCGCGGCGTCATGGATATCTACTCGAGCGGTGCCGGCATCGCACTCGACGGGAGCAACACCGATGAATGGTAACAGACGCAAAGGCTTTTCACTGTTCGAAATGCTTCTGGTCGTTGCATTGCTTGGGGTTATTTCGACTGCAACTGTGCCGGTAGCAGAATTGATGTTCATCAAAACCAAAGAAACCGAGCTCGAAAACAACCTGGCACAGATCAGACAGGCTATCAGTCTCTGGAAGCGCGACTGCCGCAATGCCGTCGTCAGACAGTATGGCTATAACAACCTCTACCTGATTCCAGATTCAAATCTCTACCCACCATCTCTAAATGCATTGATGCGCCCTGATCAGCTTGGTGGCGGAACCGGCAAACACGATGTTCTCGACCCTGATGGGGTCACTGTAAGAGCCAGTTTTTACCCTAAACCATATCTTAACAGCATCCCAATCGACCCATTTGTCGGGGCCGCGACCTGGCGAGTACATTACGCCTCAGGAACGAATTCGTTCATATTTGAGAACGGGGCAATTGTAGGTCTGGTACCTGCGGATCATGTGGGCATATTCGATGTTTCCCCTGTCGAAAACGACGCCCCTCCGGGCAATCGAAGACGCGGTTTCGTTCAGGCCATCGACGGAACCAATTACACTGACTGGTGAGGATTTAAGCATGTTTAAAAAGGGCTTTACCATTATCGAACTTCTCATAGTGATCGCCATAATCAGCATTCTGGTCGGCGTCGCGGTGCCTTATTACAATGACTATATTACCGACGCCCGTCTCTCGGTACTCAAACAGAACGCCGCCACTTTCAGAAACTCGCTGAATCAGTTTCGTGGCGACAATCTGCGCGGCCCATTTGCGGTAAGTGTCTACAAGGGCGGGACTCTGTTGCATGCCAACCCATTATCCGGCGCAGCCGACGGATCAGAGCTGGTTTCAGGGCCTATTCAGATCATCAACAATGCTCCAACCCGTCGACAGAATATCAAATATATCCCTGCCATGCCTGTATTCACAGACCCCTTCAGTGGCGGCAATATTACGCCTCCAGACATTGAAGTATCAGAACCTTCGGCATATTTTTACGACAGTAATGCAAACGGACGCTTTGATTTTGATATAGATGGCAACAGTGATATGTCAGATTCAGAATTTGCATTTCTCAATGGCGACAGCAATACCGAGTTTAATACGACTTATGACACGATCCTGTTTTTTGATACCCGGACGTCGGCAGCGGTATACGCACAGCCTTTTGACCCCACACCTGCCCGCACTCCACTCGACTTTACCCAGATAAAGATAAAAGACTCTTCAGGAAACGCTCACTAAAAAACATTAACGAATTTGCCGCAGCTGCCGATATCTTTGAGGAAGGACTGTTTAAACCAATGACCAATGATTTTCTGAAACGCAAAAGAATCGGTGAGATCCTCATTGAGATGCGTGCGATCACGCAGCAGCAGCTCGATGCGGCACTCAAGCGCCAGCCGTCTTCGCGCAAGATGATTGGTGAGATTCTTATCGAAGATAAGGCTCTGAACGAAGAGACCCTCTTTCGCGGCCTGTCGACTCAGCATGGCATCGAGTTCATGAATCTGTTGAACATGGAACTGAACACCGAGCTTATCAGGCAGATACCCGAAAGTCTTATCAAAACCTACAAGTTCATCCCGATCAGAAAAGAACCAAAATCGCTGACGATTGCCGTATTTGACCCGACCAACGTCAAGATGTTCGACAGCATCAAAATGGCTACCGGTTATATGTTCATCAAATGGGTCATTGCGATGAAGTCGCAGATTCTTCATATTATCAACGATGTAATTTATCGGCCGCAGAACGTTCTTGACAATGTTCCGATGGACGAACTGCTCAAAGATGTCAAACTTGAATTCAGCAAAGAAGAAAACCAGTTTTCAGAAGCTTATTCTGGTCAGACAGCCAGCGATCTCAACCTTGAAGAGCTGAAACGCGAATCTGACCAGACTTCGATAGTTACTCTGGTTCACAAGATCATTCTCGATGCCGTAAAGATGCGCGCATCGGATATTCATATCGAAGCCTTCGAAAAGATTATTCAGGTCAGATACCGCATCGATGGTATTCTTTACGATATTCTCCCAATCGAAAGAGCGGCTCAGCAGGCCATTATTTCGCGTATCAAGATCATGTCGAACCTCGACATCACTGAACGCTTCATGCCGCAGGACGGCAACTTCAAGCTCAAGGTCAAAGGGCAGCATATCGAGTTCCGCGTTGCCATTCTTCCTTCGATCTATGGGCAGAACTGCACCATCCGAGTTCTCGACTCCGGCCGCGTCAACCTTGACCTCAAAGGGCTGGGCTTTCACGAAGACGATCTGCAGATATTCGAATTCAACATCGGGCGCCCCTGGGGTCTCTGTCTGCTTGCCGGCCCTACAGGC
>JAKJFO010000322.1 GCA_022704885.1 Candidatus Rifleibacteriota bacterium
TGGGGTATAATAGGCGGAATGATCGTCGGTCTGGCTGCGGCACTGGTGCAGACCTGGAAGCAACTGCGTGAAAGTATGGAAAAATTCGCCCGGGAAAATGATCGAAATAAAGACAAAGATACGCGAATGTGAAAAGACGCTGGCAGTGATCGGGGCGCTGACTGTCATGGTTCTGCTGATGCTCTGGCACCGGGCCGGCACGCTGTATCATGCTTTTTTTATCGGCTATCTGATCGGCCTTGGCAGTTTCATGATGCTGGCGGAAAGCCTGTCATCGTTTGAAAAAATGCCACAATGGGTTACCATGTTGACTCTGCTGCTGTCGAACATGAAAATGCTGCTGATAGCGCTGCTGGTATTTGTGCTTAAACTTTTGGGTTTCTCGGTAGTACAGATCATTTTTGGGCTGCTGTTCAGCCAGCTCGCCATTATTTTCTCATTCGTAGCAACTCTTTATCTGGACAAGAATTCTGTCGAAGAGTATAAGAACAAGGCAAAACATGCACGTACTTGAACAAAAGATATTTTATCTGTTTCAGTTCATTCCCCTGTCGCCCGGGGCGGTTCTGCCATGGGTGATAACTCTTGCCTTTGGCTATATCTGCTGGCGATTCGGGCGCAGAATTACGCATGATTCGCAGGAAGTCTCTCAGTATTGGCTTGAATACATCTATGAAAGCCTCGAAGACCTGGTTTGCACGATAGTTGGCGAACACCACAAAAAGCAGCTGCTGCCGGTGCTGGCAACCTGCTTCATCTATGTTTTTTCCAGCAATCTGCTCGGGCTGGTTCCCGGTCTCAAGTCGCCAACCAGTCTGTTTTCGAACTGTCTCGGCATGGCACTCATCGTTTTTGTCTATACCTTTTATCTTGGCATCAGAGCCCATGGTTTCGGCTATATCAAGCATTTCACCGGCGATATCTGGTGGATGGCGCCACTGATGCTGCCAATTCACATCGTCGGCGAAATATCGCGGCCAATCAGCTTGACTTTGCGTCTGTTCGGTAACATCATGGGCGAAGACACAGTCATTCTCGTGTTGACGGTTGCGCTGTTTCCGTTGCTCGTGCCAGTTCCCATGCTGCTGATGGCAATCTTCACCAGTATGCTGCAGGCGCTTGTGTTCACTATTCTCACCGGAGTTTACCTTTCTGGAGCTCTTTCAGAAGGGCATTGACAAATCAGGAGACGATTATGGACCCCCAAGTTTTAGGAATTATCAAAAACATCGTGGAAATTCTTGGAGCCGTGTTCTGCGTGGCTTTTGGCAGTGGTGTGGCTGCTTATGCTCAGGGCCGGGTCATCGGGCAGACCACCGACGCCATGGCACGCCAGCCAGAACTTTCAAACGATCTGCGCTTCACCATGATCATCGGTCTCGCCATGATCGAATCGCTGGCGATCTACTGCCTGCTGATTTCACTCATCCTGCTCTTCGTCAAGTGGTAAATAGCTGACCGACAATCTGGCCGATACGGCATTTTCGACCAAATTGCCTGCCGCAATAACGGTTGCTTTATGCATCTTCCAAACATGAAAAAAACTCTGCTGTTTTCCCTGCTGGTGCTTTATGTGCTGCTGTCGGGGCCGATCTGGGCTGCCGAAACGGCCGGCGCCGGTCACGAAGTCGTGAACGCTTCTGCCGGCCATGCCGAGCCCCCTGGTCTCTTCGACTTCGATCTCAGCATCCTGATTTCCCAGACGATCAACTTTTTCATACTGCTTTTCATTCTCAAAAAGTTTCTGTTCGTGCCGCTCGGCGAGGTAGTCGAAGAGCGCCGGCGCCAGCTGGGACGCATCAGAATTGCTGCTGAAGAAGAGCATCGCACCGCGCTTTCGCTCAAAGAAACTTATGAAGAACATCTGAGCAATATCGAAGAAGAGATTTACGAGATCAAGCAGAATGCAATTCGCGATGCCAACCGCGAAAAGGATGAGATCATCGAAGAGGCCCGTAAAAAGGCAAACGAGATCATCGAGCAGGGCGAAATGGAAATCTTCATGGAACGCCAGACCGCCTGGGCCCGTATTCGCGAAGAAGTCGTGCAGCTTACCCTGATGGCTGCCGAAAAAGTAGTCGAAGAGTCACTCGACACTGAAATGCACCATCGTCTCATTCAGAATACCATCGAGCGACTCGAACAGAACCTTCCGGATCAGCAGTCATGATCGATACACGCGCTAAAATCACCTGCAAACGTTATGCTGAAGCGTTTTTTCACGCTATCGAAGACGACGATTTCGAAGAGTGCTTCAAGGATTTCGAGGCTTTTTCGGCAATTTATTTCGGCTATGATGGCCTGCGCGAGGTTCTCAACCACCCGACCATCCATATCAACCGTAAGATTGAAATGTTGCAGCGTATATTCGGAGAACAGTCACGTCGCAAAGTGGTCGACTTTCTCTGCCTGCTGATCAAGCGTGAACGCATTAATCTCTTCGAGGGCATCGCCAGCGAAGTAGAACGCTCTTATCGGCGCAAAAACGGCATCAGAGGGATTGTCGTGCGTTCCGCCCTTCCTCTCGAAAGGGATGAAAGAACCAGTCTGCGCGATGTTCTTACCCGCAAGTTCGGCCGGGTCGAAGTCAGAGAAATTGTCGACAAATCAGTTGTTGGCGGGCTGGTCATTCACTTTGGCGACCAGGTTATCGATGAATCGTTGCGTTCACGCATCAAGCAGCTACGCGAGCTGATGATCAGGGTCGATGCCGAATGGCTGATGACGCTGATCAACCAGCCTTCGATCGCGCTTTAAGGGAGTCACAGCATGACTATCAGATCAGACGAAATCATCGCCGTTCTCAGGCGCGAAATCGAAAACTTTTCGACCGAACTCAAAACCGTCGAGGCTGGAGTGGTTCTGCAGGTCGGCGATGGTGTCGCCAAGGTACATGGGCTGCCACGCGCCATGGCCGGCGATCTCGTCGAGTTCGCCAACGGCGTCAGAGGCTATGTGCTCAATCTCGAAGAAGACAGCGTCGGCTGCCTGATTCTCGGCAGCGACGAAGGTATACATGAAGGCGACCTGGTTAAGGATACCGAGCAGATTCTTTCGGTACCGGTCGGCAAAGCGCTGCTCGGCCGCGTCGTCGATCCGCTCGGCCAACCGATTGATGGCGAAGGCCCGATTTTGCCGGAGGCGCACCACCCGATCGA
>JAKJFO010000323.1 GCA_022704885.1 Candidatus Rifleibacteriota bacterium
TTATTATGTCGGAATTATTCTTGACATTGACTCTGGTGTTGCCGAATTGAACGAAGGTAATAATATTACCCCACCAGACAAGGTGGCCACACTCATTGTAAAAGATTCAAAACCAGTTTCTTCTGGTGCATTTAAGTTCGTTAACTCATGGGGCACTGACGGCAACTGGGAATACGTCAAAGATGGCTGCTACTGGGTTACTTATGAAACCATGAAGAAGCAGCAACTTGCTGTTTCTTACAACTACGTGTCGACGATAAGCCCTTATAAACCGACAGTACTGGCAGTATTCAAAGTGACTCATCCTTATCGCGATGAATGTGTCATTACTCTTGGTCTTGGCACCCCCGCTTCTCCCTACAAGAAGAAAATTGTGACCTCGTTCTGGTCTGATGCCAACATTCTGTCAGGTCACCACCCATTCCCTGACGAAAAAATCGTTATCGATGTGTCTGAGTTTGCACCATACCTGAACGAATACAATCTGTTTCTTTCAGTCAAAAATAGAGCTGCTACCGAGGGTTCTATTACAAATTTTGAGCTTGAACTCTATGATCAGAATGGCAATTCCATAAGCGATTTGACTTCAACAACGCCTGTTGCACCGGTTTCGATAGCTGCCAATACGGTTTCTTCAATTCAGGTTAATTCGGCTGGCAGTCTCAATACAACAGAACTGGCGCAGATAATGCCAAACGCCAGATCCTCTTTTGGCGACACGACATTTGTCGAAGTCGTTCCGACATCCGAGGAGCTGGCAAAAGATATGGAAGCCGTTGGTATTTTTGACCCGACAAAGAACTATAACAAGCTCTATCAGGGAAAATATGGCACAGGCTATCAGCCTCCGACACTTGAAGACTGGAAGACAATGAAGAGGCTTACCGGTGTACAGTCCGCAAATACCAGAGGAACATACCCTGAATCAGTAGACAACTCCGCTTCACAGTTTTTCCCGCCAATTGGTAACCAGGGTAGTGAAGGTTCATGCACCTGTTTTGCTTCTGGTTACTATGTTCATACATATATGATGGCAAAGAAAAATGGCTGGAATCTAAGCGGTGCAACATGGGTATACCCGGATCCAAAGGGCGGTTTAACCAATTCTGGCGGGCCAAGTCTGGCGTATCAGGACAAAATAATCAGCCCTGATTTTATCTATCATCAGATTAACTCAGGTGCCGACAATGGTTCGAATCACAGAATGGCTGTGACCTTGCTTAATCGCATTGGCGGCGCCTCATGGAATACCATGCCCTATAAGACCAATGACTCAGTTTCATGGCCAACTGAAGCTGCCTGGCGTGATGCCGCCAGATTCAGAGGGCGCGAGGTTCAGAATTATACATATGAAACAGTGAACAGCGGTTACCTGGTCATTCGCACTGATGATGACATTCAACTGCTGAAAAGCATACTTGCAGCAGGTTACTGCGTGACTACAGCACTGAATTCTGAAAATCTGTTTCCTGAACTCAGTTCTAAAGATGTTTTGCATGATCCTCTTTCTGAAAAAATGGTGACAGATCATGCTCAAACTGTTGTGGGTTACAAAGAAGGAACGGCCTGGGATCCGGACAATCCGTGATTTGAATTCGGGTGAGCTAAAACTCTTGCTAAGTGAGAGTTCCTGATAAGCCGGGCGGTTCGCGTAAGCGGGCCGCTCGTTGCTTTTGGCTGGTTTTTGCGGCTGACGGCGGGTATAATTAGCGCTGAAAGGAACCAGACCATGCAGATTCGACCTTTTGCGCTTGAAAGATATTTTGCCCGGCATGAGTTCTCGGCGCGCTATCTTCTGGGGTCTTCAGACCCCGAGGCCATGAGTGCCGGCGATCTGCTCGCCTTTGCACCGGGGGCAGAAGAAGAATT
The DNA here is from genome assembly GCA_022704885.1 of Candidatus Rifleibacteriota bacterium. The sequence continues at coordinate 1,870 of JAKJFO010000323.1, forward strand.
TAAAAAAATCTGGCTCGGTTATACCGAAAGCCTTGGCGACCCGGCGTTGCGCGAAGAAATCGCGCGGCATTATGAAAAGGTCGAGGCTGGCCAGGTTCTCGTATTCACCGGCGCTGAAGAGCCGATTTTTGCTTTCATGCACGCGGTTCTCAACCCGGGTGACCACCTGATCGTGCATTTTCCGGGGTATCAGTCGCATTATGCGGTTGCCGAATCACGTAATATCAATGTTACGCGCTGGCCGGGCAACTCTAAAAATGGCTGGGCGCCCGACCTGAGTCAGCTTGAGAGCCTGATTAATTCTAAAACAAAGGCGATTCTCATCTGTACGCCGCACAACCCGACCGGCTATCTTTTTGACCGCGCCAGCTGGCAGGGCGTCATCGATATCGCACGAAAGCATGGCTTGTGGCTTTTCTGCGACGAAGTTTATCGTGGCTCCGAACACGACCCGGCTACTCGTCTGCCAAATATGGCCGACCATTATGAAAAGGGTATCTCACTGAATTGCCTCAGCAAAAACTGCGGCCTGGCTGGCCTGCGCATCGGCTGGGTCGCCACCCGCGATGCCGAAGTTTATAACCGTCTCGCTACCTTCAAAGATTACCTGACGATCTGCAACAGCGCCCCGAGCGAGTTTCTCGCCCGTATCGCCGTGCGCAACTGCGAGAAAATCTATGAACGGCAACGCCAGCGTCTGATTGCCAATCTCGATCTTCTCACCGGCTTTTTTGGCCGGTTTCCGCAACTGTTCGCCTGGCAGCGGCCCAGAGCCGGCACCACCACTTTTCCTGAATTTCTTGGCGGGGATGCGCTTGAATTCTGCGACCGTCTGGTTGCCGAGACCGGCGTTATGCTGATTCCGGGTAATTTCTTCGATATGCAGAAACAGTATCTGCGTTTTGGCTACGGCCGTGCCGGTTTCGCCGAAGCTTTGCAGCACCTCGAACACTGGCTGTTGAGATCCCTGGGTTCCTTCGACTAGTCCTTTGTCGCACAAGAGTTGCATGGTTTTCCGTCATCCCGCGAAGGCGGAAATCTAGTCTTAGACAGCTTAGATCCCTGCTTGCGCAGGGATGACGTTGGTTAGAATGAGTCGATGAGTTTGCCGGGGGAATTGCCTGGCTGCTGATCATTCCTGGCCGGTGCAGGCTGGTGTGGTGCTTCAGGCGGTAAAGGTGAATTGGCTGGCTGCGGTACATCGGCTGAAAACGCGCCGGTTGCGCTGATATAAATTTCATCAGGCGCCTGCAGTTGCCTTTTGATGCCGCTGCAACTGGTCAG
>JAKJFO010000324.1 GCA_022704885.1 Candidatus Rifleibacteriota bacterium
ATTTTTTTCAGGCTCATTCTGAAGGCCAGCATCTGCAGAACCACGGTTATGGCAAAGATTGAAATGATCTTTGACCCGGTTTTCGGAATGACAATATAGCCGTATTTATAAGGGAAAGCTGAAGACGGCGTTACCGAAACCGCTTCACGCAGATCGTTGTTGTCTTCTGCAATCAGATAGACATTGGCACCCCTGATTTTGTGAGTGTTGATCTGCGAAATGGTCAGGTTGATATCACGTTCGCGCGGTGTGGTGATGAATATCAGCGGGTAATTGTCGTAGAGGCTGCCAAAAATATTGAAATTTTTGAAAACCTCGTCAAAGATTTCCTTTTCTTCGTTGCTCAGATAGGTAGGCTTGAGGTCTTTGAAGGCATATTCACTGATGGCCTTGAACATGCGCAGAACGCCACGGGGCTTGAGCGGTTCGCCCTTTTTATGCTCGAGCACGAAATTCAGCACCTCTTCGAGGCGGGTCATCAGTTCACCAATCGAATCGAGACCAAAAATTGAGTTCAGACCGAGAATGGTATTCGGGCCATGCTTGAATTCAGAGCCTTCAAAGCCTTCGGTATGGTTGAGCACAATTTCTCTGACTTTCAAAGCCCCTTCTTTGGCGATGCCGAGAATGCGGGTGGCGAGAATGTGCATGCTTGGTTTGAGATAAAGCTGCTCGGCAACCATTTCGGTTTCCTGCTGCGTGGTTTTCAGCGTCAGGTCGATCAGGCCAGGGATTTTCATCATTTCTTCAAGGTGAAAACTGGCCGGCATACCGTCACCGGTGTTCTTTTCGCCTGCTTTTTCGAGACTGGTTTTTACTTCAAGCGCGAGAGCGTAAAGCACCAGCAGCTGATTGAGAAAGCTCTTGGTCGCAGGTACCGCTATTTCTGGGCCGCAGAACAAAGGCACATAGAGATGCGATTTTTCGAGGGCCAGTGTCGAGTTGGTATTGTTGAGAATGCAGATTCGTCTTGCCTGAGGGTATTTTTCTTCGAGAAAGCTGAAAACGTCTATCAGATCTTTTGTTTCTCCGCTCTGACTGATGCCGATGATGACATCGTTTTTGCCGAGTGAGCGTGTGCACTGGGCTCTGAATTCTCCCGGAAGCAGAGGAGTTACCGAGATACCGGCAATTTCATTGAAGAACAGCGGTGCGGTTTTGGCGGCATGAAAAGAGGTGCCGCAGGCGAGAATATAGATTGAATCGCCGTTTTGGCGGGCCTTGACGATGGTGTCGACGAATTCTTTCATTCTGCCTTCAAGCAGTCTGATATTTTCGAATTCGAAAATGCCATCGATGAGCTTGATCATTGTCGGGTCCGCATGTTGGCTGCCAGATTGTTCGAGAACCCGGCGCACATCTTCGAGAAGTGAGGCAAAATCAGATTCGAGTTCCATGCTGATTTTGCCCGGTTCGACCGCAGCGGCCAGTGTGGCGAGTTCTTTGGCCGCGCGGGTTTCGAAAAGCTCTTCGACTGCCGCTTTGAAGGCCTGTGGCTCAGTCAGTTGAGCCAGTGCCTGAATGCCTTCGCCAAGGCGGGTATAATGCTCGCCGTGCGTTGGCAGCCGGTCTCGCAGTAATCTTATAAGCGGACTGCCACCTCCGAACAGGCTGATCAGCTTGGCAGTATTGCGGCTCTGGCTGAAAATTTCCTGCTCCATGAAGTATTTGTAGGGGTGCTGCAGGCGCGTTTCTTCGACTTTGAGCAGACTGCGCTGGCTCTGCCACTGCAGTTCGCTGCCATCACGGGTGTCATACATGGCAAAACTGTTACTGTCGAAAATGGCGAACTGCTTTTCTCTGATCGGCACGAGAACTTTGGTCAGCTGCAGAACCGATGCCAGGTCTGAAGAGGCGATGACAAATTCGTTTAGGTCGCTGTTCTGGCCCCGACCGATATACAGGCTGCTGCCGGCCTTGATGGCGACCGTGCGTCTGGCGACCGGGTCGACGATGACGGCGGCAAATGAACCGGTGGTTTTTTTGCAGGCTCTGACTACCGCATTTTTCATCGCGGTATATCTTACCTGATGGTCGGTTTCGTCTTTATAACGCAACTCTTCAGCAAAAAAATGCTCGACGGTGTGAACCAGCATTTCGCCGTCATTATTGCTGACAACCTTGTGACCCTGCGAAGTCAGCCATTCTTTCAGCTGCATGCAGTTGGTAATGTTGCCATTGTGTGCACCATAAATATGGGTGTGGCATTTAACGTCGTGTGGTTGAGCGTTCTCGCGGGTTACCACCCCAAAAGTCGCCCATCTGACCTGACCGCAGAAGATCTGACCGGCGAGTTTGTCAACGCCCATTTCGTAAACGACCTTACTTGGTGCGCCCACATCTTTTTTCAGGGTAATATTGCCCGCTTCATCCTGAATTACGGCCCCGGTAGAGTCGTAACCTCGGTATTCCAGCATTCTCAGCAGCTGGCAGGCAGTCTGCCCCATTTTGTTCGAGTCTTTCGCCAGAATCAGCCCAAGTACACCACACATAATTTAAGTATCCTTTCCATTCTTCTGCCCGACTGTTATCTTGAAGGCAACGGTCTTTGTATATCACAGGCTGCCGCTAACACAGAAGCAAAATTTTAATTCATGCCACGCAACACAGGCTGATTCCAAGTTTTACATAAGCCGGATATTTCGCAACTGTTTGCCACGGGGCAGGCAGTTTCTTCTTGTTAGAATTTTCATGAATTGATAGAATGGAGAGTAATAGTGAAATTTTTGCTGGAGGAGAGGTATGAAAAAACGTATTGCTCTGTTGGCGGTATTGATGCTGCTGGTGTTTGCAGGCCTTGCCCACGCCTGGGATGGCTGGACCTCGACCGAAGGCCGAGACGGCGTGCGGGTTTATTATCCTTCCAGCGGCTGGACCTGGACAGAAGGCAGCGATGGCCGCCGCGTCGTTTACCCGCTCAACGGCTGGACCTGGACCGAAGGCCGGAATGGCCGCCGCGTTGTCTACCCCCTCAACAACTGGACCTGGACCGAAGGC
>JAKJFO010000325.1 GCA_022704885.1 Candidatus Rifleibacteriota bacterium
GGCGTCTGTGAACACCAGAATCATGTCCTTGTCGATCTGCGGAAAGGCGCCAAGAATGAGATCTTTGCTGTGAAAGGGGGTGGTGACGAAACTGTTGTTTTCTAAAAAATACAAAGAATCGCGCCCGGCTACCCACAGACATTTTTCATAATTGAGTGAGACCGGCTGATCATCGATTACTCCGGTAAAATCGAGTTTGCCGGCAGTATATTCAAAGATTCTGCCGTCGTTGAGTGCGATGAAAAGATTCTTGTCTGGCCCGGGTTCTGCGGCCACGACTTTAAGATTGTCGAGGCGGCCCTTGAAAAACACGAGATTCCATTGCTGTTCTGATTCGTGCAGCAGAACTCCTTTGTCGACAACTACGAGAAAGCGTTTATCAATTTGCCAGAGAGAATGGAATTCGCCTCTGAATTCGTCTGGAATTCTAAGCTTATCGGTAAGAATTCCATACTTTGCCTGCTTTATCGTGCCGTCGCGGAAAAGCAGAAGCATGTTGTCGTCTTCATCGACACTGAGGTGCAGCAGGTTCTGGGTCGCAGCCGCATCGATCATCTGCTTTGCCGTATCGCCTTCGATCTTGTAAACTCCGGCTGAGGCACCATAGATATAACAGCTTGAACTGTTGCGGGCCATGGAATGAGCGCCTGTCGGCGGCACCCCTTCAACCTGATACCAGTCATTGCCATCATAAATCCAGGCTCCACGATTCTTTGTCGTGAGCAGAAATTTATCGCCGGCGCGGGTGATGCCCGAAAATATCGGTCTCTGCAGCTCGGTTGGCAATGGCACGTGCGGGCGTTCAAGCGGTGAGAAGGTTGTCGTCGCTGCAGCACTCTCGGTAAGGACTCTGGTCTCGCTGGCCTGTTCGAGCTGGCGAAAGTCTGGCAGCCGGCCGACCTGCAGACCTGGCAGCGGCAAAAGTGATACCACCGGCACTGGCAGAGTGAAAGAGCCGATCTCAGGTGTTCTGCCATTATCAGCTGCTTCCTGGGCGGCGCCGGTGAAATAAAACATCATTATTGAATCTGGATTAACGGCAGCAAGAAATGAACTGGTAAGCGCAAGAGCCTGGCAGGGAATCGCGGAAAGTCTTTCCATGCGTCCTTTGCTGAAACGGTATACTCCTTCGTCGGAGCCGATGAACAGATTGTCTCCCGATACGATAAGGTCGTTGACGTAGCCTGGGCGCCCGGCTGAAAGAAGAGTCCATACCCAGTTGCGCGAGTTGCGATACCCGGCGACAACGCCTTCGTCTGTGCCAATGAAGACGTTACGGTCAGTTGTGATCATGCGCCGCAGGTGGCGGCCGGCAAGCACCTGCAGGTTCAGGGGTTCGAAGCTGTCGCCACGCCCGGTCAAAATGCCGTCTTCATGCATTATCCAGAGTTCATTGCCCTGCCTGCCGAAATCACGAATTGTGCGTCCCTGCGTGCCAAGCACCATTACTGCCGAATCGTCGTTGCCACGAAGAAGTCCGCTGCCAACTGTTCCGATCAGTAGACTGTTGTATCCGGTCACCGCAAGCGTGTTGACAAGCTTGACCGGCAGCTGTGCTTCGCGGTAAATCGGCTTTATGACAGTGTTCTCAAGGATATAGATGCCTGGAAAACCAGCTATAAAAAGATTGTTGTCGTTTATTACGAGGTCGCGAACGAAAAAATCTGTCGGTAACTCGTCGGTGGCTGAGGCCTGGCCAGTTAGCGGGTCGACCACCGTCAGACCGCCGTCACCGCCAATATAAAGCTTGTTGTCGAACCACTCGACGCAGGTGACGACCGAGTGCCGGTTCAGCGGCATATCGCGAACCCTGCTGACCTGGCCGCTGAAGACTCCGGGCTCGATGCCAGCCTTTGGAAGAAGGCTGCGGGCCGGATTCATGGCCAGAACGCCGTAGAGAAAAACGACAAAGATGCCGACGAACATCAGCTCCGGGGCTATGGCCCAGCAGCGGCTGCGCACAAATTCTTCGCGACTGGAAAGCCTGGTCAGTTCTTCGGTTATGCCAATAAGTGCCTGCTTCTGCTCAAGACTGGCTTCATTGCCAAAATTTTCTTCGTTTTCGAACTGATCGAGCAGGCTGGCTCTTTGTCTGCGCAGCGACTTCAGCCTGATAGAAAGCTTGCCGATTTCCCACCAGCGCACGGTTTCGTCGACCAGCCAGAACATGGCGTCGATCGCATGGTGCGTCCATTTTACCAGCAGTCCGTTGTTGGCGATATCGGGCTTGGCATGCAGCGACTCGCCGCAGGCGCGACAAAACTCAACCATGGGATAATTCATCTCATGGCAGTGTCTGCATTCTAAAGTCTTTTCTTCCATGCTGCTATTCTCAACCAGCTGTCAATATATGTCAACCATGCTGGCATTTTCGCTCAGCCCTAAATTTCGTTCTGCCATGAATGTAAAAAGCATTCACCGGCGACAGGCCGGCCAAGAAAGTCGGCGGCGATTTCGGCAAAGGCTTCGGTGCTGTCAGAGACAAAAAAGGTTTCGCGGCCGCTCAAAACAGAATCTGTGTTTATGCGACGGGCCTGCAGCACTTCGCGAACCTCGATGGCTGTTTCTCTTGCGGAGTCGATCAGTGAGGTTCTGCCTTCAAAAAACTGGTTGATCAGGTCTTTCAGCAGCGGGTAATGAGTACAGGCCAGAATGAGCGAACTGACATTCTGCTTTTTGAAATCGCCAAGATACATCTCGAGAGCCATGCGTGCGATGTCAGAATGCATGAGATTTTCTTCAACTATGGGAACAAGCAGTGGGCAGGCTCTGGCGATTACACGCAGATTGCAGCGCAATCGGCTGATTCTGTTCTGATAGGCGCCCGAAGATATGGTAGCGCGTGTGCCGATTACGCCAACAGGCCCTTCCCCAGCAGCTTTGACGGCTGCGCGGACGCCCGGGTCGATTACACCGATTACTGGCAGGGTGGTTTCGGTTTTG
>JAKJFO010000326.1 GCA_022704885.1 Candidatus Rifleibacteriota bacterium
TTGCTGGCCGGGTCGCAGTTCAGACTGGCCATCCCACCGGAAGCCGCATTGAAAGGCAGGCAGCCGCGTGAATCAGATTTACCGTATTCGAGCAGTGCGTCAGGCTTTACACCTACCATCCAGGCCCCCTGACGGGTTATGCCGACTGGTATTACTTCATATTTTTCGGGGTTAAGCGCTTTCATGATCGATTTGGCCGAAACCAGCGAAACTTCATGTTCGCCAGACCTTCCGCCAAAGATAACGCCCACTCTGAGTTTGCCGCCCGGAACAGAATTCATGTTGCACTCCTTGTTTTACGTTCTGCTAACATTATCGGCAAATTTCTGCCCGGGTTTGAACATCTGCTCACGGAGCCTCAGAGTGCGCTTTATAGGCACCCTTGCCAAGCTGAACCGGCATCTGACGGCGCAGACTGTTTTTCGTCATCTTGCTCAGCCGCGGGTGGCTTTTTCCCAGATCATTGGGCTCGCCGAAAAGATGTTTTGTCATCAGATACTGGTCGTTTTCGCTGAGCTTTGGCCCGGAAACCAGTATGGCATTGATTTCGACCGCCGAGATCTCTTCGGTCTGGCCGGGATACTGATTCGCTTCGATTGTCGAAGGATAATAGAAGGAATATGAATTGACCAGTTTCTGCACAAGATCGGGCTCGACCGGTATCACGCTGATTTCTACCTTGCGCGCCAGTTCGACTATCGAAGGGTTGGGCAGCCCGCTGGTAAAGATAAAGCCGTCGATACGCCCTTCCTGCATCTCTTTCATCGCCTCACCGGCGTTAACATACTGATGGTCAACCTGCTCCCACACCTTGGCAACCGTCAACAGCTGCTGTGCGTTATAGAAGGTGCCGCTGTCCTTGCTGCCCACTGCGATTTTGCGACCGGCCAGATCAGCCAGAGCCTTGATGCCCGTCTCTTTGCGCACGATGATCTGCACGACCTCCGGAAACAGAGTTGCGATGCCGGTTACATTGGTGATCTTCTGACCATTGAACATGGCCTCACCCTCGACCGCATAAAAGGCGATGTCGTTCTGCACCAGCGCCAGATCGACCTTGCCGTCGCGCAGCATCTGCAGGTTCTCGACACTTCCTGCAGTCTCTACCACCTTGAGTGCGACATCGGGAAATGCTTTCTTCAAGATCATTCCCAGGGCTTCGCCGATCGGGAAATAAACCCCTGATTTAGAGCCGGTTGCAATCGTATATTCGTTGCGGCTCAGACTCGAACCGCCACAACCGGTAAGACCGGCAATTATCAGTAAAGCCGGCAAAAGTGCCAACAGCAGATAAAATCTTTTCATCCTTTACCCCTTCCTGAAACGAACTGAATTGATGATACCACATTCCCCCTCCCACAAAAACCCCGCATGTTCATTGCCACAGCGAATACATTAAATTAAGAGTAATGATAAACAAAGGGCGTAGGCGGGCATCTCATAAGCGCAAGCTTGTTAGCCGAGCACTTTTGACTCAAAGGCTACAGCTATCGATAAGCTGATGAGGCGGTTTGCCGAAGGCAAAGGCCAGCTCTGAGCCAATCCTGGAGCGTTGAGTCCCTGAAGGGATCCGCATCTCTAATGGCTGAAGCCGTAAGAACTGCCTAATCCCGCCGAGAGCCCGGGAAATAGAGACTAAGTCTTAATATTGTGTCAAATGGACAATTATTGTTAAAAGTTGTATGCGATTGCGCTGCGTTCGTTGCCAAGAAGTTGAAATAATGGTATTCAGAAACGGGGGATACCGTGCGGATAAGAAAACTGAACGTCGTAACCGAATGCGGAATGCTTCTGGCTGCCGCTCTGGCTCTGTCGAACATCAAGCTTTTTCAGATGCCCAGCGGCGGTTCAGTGTCGCTGGGCGTTCTGCCGCTGCTGCTGCTGAGTGCCCGGCACGGCCTGGCCACCGGCTGCGCCAGCGGCGCGCTGCTTGGCCTGCTGATGCTGACAACACGCCCTTTTATAGTGCATCCGGCGCAGTTCGTTCTTGACTATCCCCTCGCCTATGCTGCCATCGGTCTCGCCGGCATGGTGTCGTGGCAGACTCCGGCTAAAGCAGCAACGGCGACAACGCTGGCAAACGTTATCCGTCTGCTTCTTCACGTTGTCGCCGGTGCGGTTTTCTTTGTGACCGGTAAAGACACTTTTATGCAGGCCATTGCGGCCAGCTGTCTATACAATCTCGGTCACATGCTCCCGGAAACCGTCATCTGCGTCATTCTTGTCAGCTACATCGCCAGAAATCATCAGGCTCTGTGCGCCAGACAAAATTAACGCCGATTACGGCAGAAAATGCTTAAGCTGCAACTACCTTATCGCTTCCCAGACAGCGGGTGCAAATGTATCCACGAACGCGAGCGCCGTTGAGCATGACCCGTTTTTTCTGGAGGTTGATGCTCCAGCGTCTTTTTGTGCGATGATGAGAATGGCTGAGCTTAAAGCCAACCTTTGGCCCACGATTGCAAACCATACAAAGTCTTGACATATTCAAACCTCCAAGATCAAGCCGAAGTGAAAGATTATGATAGCAGATATCCACAAACTAATCAAGCGCAAAATTTAACTTTGCTGTACACCTCTTCTTGTTTTCTCCTATCGGTATCGGGTTCAGGATCAGGATTCAATTTCTAATTCAACTTTCGTTAATAAAACTCTGACCGCCGCCGATAAGGCTGACAGCTGGAGGTGTTTCATGAAAACACAGTATCTTGCCAAACAACTGCTCTACGCGGCGCTGTGCCTGCTGGCGGCAATAACGATCGCCGGCTGCACGAGCGTTAATTCGATAAATTCTCTCAACCCGGCGGCAGCCGATCCTGAATCAGAGCTCAATATCGGCGGTACCGAAACTCGCAGCAGCAACCAGCCGCTGCCGGTCGTCGTCATTTACGCCACCCGCAACGTCGTCG
>JAKJFO010000327.1 GCA_022704885.1 Candidatus Rifleibacteriota bacterium
GCAATTCTCGCTTTTGCCCTGAACAGCTTCAAACAGGGTGCCGTAACTCAACTGGCCCGCACGGTCGACCAGAACCGCCTGGCTCTTCTGGCTCAATCAGCCAATGCCGAAGTTGTGGCCATGATTCGCAGTCAGGTTAACAGCGACAGCAGCAGCGAAATCTTTTCGGCCTGCCGCTCGGTTTTTCCTAAAGATGGCGCTGTTCCGGTACTTAATACCGATATTGTTCTTGCCAATGAATTTCAGCCACAACAGACCCTGCAGATGGCTCACTCCGCCGGTTACCCGCTTTTGATAAAAAGCAGAGCGGTTCTAAAAGTTTACCGCAAGGCCGAATATAGCTCCGTTTCGGCTTTTAATGGCTACCTTGATGTCTATTCTCAGGCCAGCCGTGAGGGAGCAGAAGAAAATGTGATCGAGGCACACCAGCGCCACGACGTGCGCCTGCTCGACCTGCGTCATAATCTCGATAAATACGCGTTGTTCGTTAAAAACTATTCACCCGATTACAACAACACCTCGCGTCGCATAATCGTTCAGGGTATCAACCCGGTCGGAGCCCACATTTCCAGAGTCTATCTCGGCAATGCGAACTACCCGGATTGCCGCGACAGCGAGAAGAATCTCTGGTTTGACCTCAGTTATTCAGAGCACAGTGGCCTGCCAGGGTTTGCAGAGTTGTTCAATTTTTCCACGCTGCAGAAATTTCCGGGCGGCTCCGGAACCGTCAGCCTGTTTTCGTTCAAAGAAACTCAGTTCTCAAGCCTTTCAGGTATTACTGTCGACCAGTTTTACAAAGTTAAGGCGGTCATGCGCATTTATGAAGTGTTTGTTAACGACGCTGCCGATGGTTGTGTCGGCAAACGTCAGGATTTTAAGACCGGCGAAGAGTTGAAAAAGAAATGTGCTGACTCGAAAAAGCATTCGAACAGCAATGCGGCCAGCTACCAGATCTGCGAAGATTTTGAAAAAAATGCCTCTGGTTACGACTATTCAAAATGTTCCGGCTTTCAGAAAATACTGAATACCTGTATCGTCGAGTGGAAATACCACCATGGCTACACAGATGCTGCAAATATCTGGAATATCGATCACCCCGATTTTCAGCGACCAAAGCTGCCAAATCCCCATAGTTGGGTGACCGCACTTGCTTACAAGGGTCTGTCTGACCTTTCAGAAGAATTTGGCAAAAAGGGCCCCTTTTTCAACTCCTACCTGGACAGTAAGGGCGATGGCACTTCCGAGGCCATCGATAGCGGTGAAAAAATCTATAATCCTGAGCGGCTCAGGATTGGCCGTATGTTGAAACTCTACGGCTACGAAAACAAAACTCCGGTGCTTGTTGAAGGGCCTGTCTTTCTGCGTTTCTTCAAGATTGCCTACCTCGATACATTCACCAAGCAGATAGACTTTTTCGACCAGAAAAAGGATGTTATTCCTGAACCGGTGCCTCTGATGTTCCGCCGGCCCAGGCTTGAGCCAAAAACCTTTCTCAACACCGAACTGGGCAATCAGCTTGCCGCTTCACCATATTTTTCTGACAAAATGATGATGAGCCGGGCGATCGATAATGTTTCTGTCAATGCTCTGCTTGGAAAAAGCCTGACCTTCTATGATGGCGAGCGTAAGCCGGTAACCATCAACCCGCTCACTGCTCCGGCGCCGACTTTTCTGCATCCGGTACAGAAACCCTCTGAAAGCCCCTCGCCAGCAAGCAAATTCGGCCGTCTCGTCGATTTTAAAACCGCAAGTTTCAATTACCCCTCGCCCGAGGAATTTATCAACAATCGTATTACCGTTGCCGATGGCAAAAAGGTAATGTTTCTCGATGGCCTGATTTATATTGAAGAAGGCGATCTCGACATCTCAGATGTCAGCCATTATTGCGGCAAAGGGATAATTTATCTTGGGCGTGGTGACTGTCTGATCGGCAATCTTTCACGTCTGCGGGATCAGACAAAAACCAATGATTCGCTGCGCATTTATCTGCGTCAGGGGCAGTACCGCATCAAAGATCCCAAAGATAAGGTTAGAATCGAGGCATCGCTCGCAGCTTTTTACAATCCGCATGGTTCGACTGAACCGAACCGCATCGGGACCCTGCTGCCAAACCGTAAGAAAGAAATTGTGATTCACGGTAATCTTCTTCTCGATTATCTTTACGTTCAGGATACCAGCAATACCGGTCTCGACAAAGAAGGTGTTCTGATCGTCGAACATGACCCGCTGCTTTATGAACCTGCCCTCGAAGTTGATGGCAAAAAAATGGATCCTTATCACATCAGTATCGGGCCGGTGAAAACATCGTTCTCGATAAATGCCGGAGGTAAGACATTCTGATGGACCAGGCACGCTGGCTGATTGTCTTTTCGGTGGTGGTCTGTATGAGCCTTACCCTGGGGGCTCTTAAATACTTCTATGGCACGGTGCCAGTGCTAGCCGCTGCCGAAAGCCTGCCTGAAGAGCCTACGGAAACTTCCAGACCTTCAATTGCAGTTGAAATAAGGGCTGCTGAACCTTCCCGCCTTAAAGAAATCAGGTTTCCCGAACCACCGGCCCATATTTTTTCTGCCGTCAGTCAGGCAGAAAATGATCGCGAATCGCAGGCTTTCGCCAATGAAGGGAAGATTCTGCCATGAATTTTTTCGTCAACTTAAAGCTCTCGCGCCGGGCCATGGGTTTTGTCGAAGTTCTTATCGCGGTTCTGGTCGTTTCAGCCTGCGCCGTGCCGGTAATTTATATGGTAACTTCCTCACGCACCGACACTTCAAAGGCTATTCACTATCTGCGTGCCGTCGAACTGGCGAATGAAGTCATCGAATGGGCCTCTGTGGCTGAATTTTCGCAGATAGACGAGAGCACCCTTTCGGCTTTCTGTGGGTCGATGGTGGAAGAATC
>JAKJFO010000328.1 GCA_022704885.1 Candidatus Rifleibacteriota bacterium
CTTGACTTTTAACACAGCACATTCTGCGCGAGCCGCGCCGAAGCGTCAGCGTAGGCGGGCGAAGTCGCAGAATCCATAAGAGCAGCCCTCTTTCTAGACCTTTGCTGGCGGGCGTTTTGAAAATTGCCGGCCTTTTATTTTTTTGACACCAGGCGCCGGAGCGCCTCTCAGAAGGCCTTCTGTCGACAGGTCTTCGTCAATCTCTTCCCAGCGGATGCCGAAGCCGCCACCGGAAATCTTCCAGTTCTTTCTTTGTGCCGGTGTTGCATGCCGCTTTTAACCATTTCGCCTGCGTTAAGAGCCGAAGAATTCATACCACGCCTCCAGAAAATCAATTTGTTTCGTGACCCCGAAAGGCCCGGAACTGGCGACGTTTGGAGTCATTGAGTTTTCTCCGGTTTCGATGCTATGATTTTAATGTAATTAGAGGGATTCTTCAATATTCATGCGATTAAAAGATCATTTTTGATAAGTTGTTGCAATGAAATTTGGGCTGCTGCATACTTTTGCATGCAAAGGCGGTTTCGGCAATCTGGGTCTGGCGGAATTGTGCGATTAAGCTTGAGCGCTATTGGCCGAATTGGCTCAGGACGCGGTATATCGCATCGGTGCCGAAGTCGAGGGCGGCAACCGGAACGCGCTCGTCGGCGGCGTGAATCGTTCTGGTGAAATCAAAGCCCGGCGGCAGCGGCATGGGCAGAAAGCCGTAGGTTTGAATGCCGAGGCGCGAGAAGAACCGCCCGTCGGTTACCCCGCTCATCAGCAGAGGTATCGGCACACAGCCGGGCTCAGCTTCCTGGAGAATGTTGACGAGCGAGGGGTAAAGGCCCATGTCCGGCTTGCCCGGGCCCTCACAATAATGTACGACTTCCAGTTCGATGTCGTTGCCGATGATGGCGCGCAGTTCTTTCAGCATGTCTTCCGGGCGATAACCGGGCAGCAGTCTGCCGTCGAGCCCGACCGATACCTCTGATGGAATCACGTTCATCTGCTCGCTTGCGCGCAACACAGTCGGGCTGACCGTGTTATGCAGCAGCGCGTCGAAAAGCCGGCCGCGCAGGCCGATCAGGTCGAGCACCCGGTCGGTCAGCAGCGGATTCTTGAGCAGGCCGATCAACAGGCCGCTGATTCCGCCGGTCGTTGCCGCTACCCGGCTGATCATTTCGCGCGGGACCGGCGTAACATGAACCGGCAGCCGGTGCCGGTCGAGCTGCTGCAGAAGCCTGGCCAGCCTGGCCATGGCAGCGCCGCGAACCGGCATCGAGCCGTGCCCGCCCATTCCGCGGACGGTCGCTTTCATCCAGCACAGCTGCTTTTCGGCCACCTGAATCGGATAAAAGGTTTTGTTTTCGATGGTGAAAGTGAAGCCGCCGAACTCGCCGATAGCGTAACGCACGCCGCTGAACAGTTCGGGGTGCTGTTCGACCAGGAACTTCGCGCCGAACTCGCCGCCGGTTTCCTCGTCAGGAACCGCAGCCAGAATGACATCGCCCGGCAGCGCCAGGCCACAGGTCTTTGCACGCAGAAAAGCGGCCAGCATCATCGCCACGCCGCCTTTCATGTCGAGGGCTCCGCGGCCCCACAGATAACCGTCGGCGATCTTCCCCGCAAATGGCGGGTGCTGCCACTGCTGACTGGCGGTGGTAACCACATCGACGTGCCCGTAAAGCAGCAATGGCGGCGCGTGCCCCTGGCCCGGCAGGCGGGCAATGAGGTTCGGGCGCTCCGGCGACCTTGCCAGCAGCTTCGTCTCGATGCCGGCGTCGCGCAGCAGCTCGTTGATGAAAGTTATGCACGCCGCTTCGTTTCCCGGCGGGTTCGTGGTGTCGAATTGAATGAGTTTTTGCAGCAGCGGCACCGGCTGGTGGTAGATCTTCATGGCTGGCATTGAAATATCAGTCATGCTGTTGCGCCCGGTTGAATTCTTCGATCAGCTTCAAAAACGCCGGGTCGGCGCTGCCGTAGCTGACGATGTAGACTTCGAGGTCGTATGCACGATAGAGGCTGGCTGCGCGTCTGATCGCGTCGAGGATCCACTGTTTGTCGTTGCCGAAGGCGCCGCCGCCGAGAGCGGTGAGGAAAAGGCGATTGCTGCCGGTCTGCTGCGCGTTGCCGACTGCCGCGCAGAAAGTCGCTTCGTAGGAGGCTTCGAGCACAAGGCGTGCGAAGCTCTCCCAGTGCCGCGACGAGATGCCGGAATAAGCGACCGGCAGCGCCGAGCAGTAAGCCTGCGAAACCAGGTGTCCGGCGTTATCGAGCGTTACCTCGACCTGTGCGTGTACACCGATGCGCAGCAGGCCGCGCAGTCGATCGCGCTCAGCTTCGTCTGCCGCCTGCAGGCGCTCGCTGATTTCTGTGAGGGCCGCCGGAGTTGGCAGGGCGTAGCCGTTCTGCATTTTCCAGAGGCGGTTGTTGTCGTTGCCCAGCGTGGCGCCGAGATCGGCGAGGCAGTCGATCTGGTTGTCGGCGGTCTGGCCGATTTTGCCGTTAACCGGAGCAAAATAATTGCGGTAAATTGTGCCGGCACCGGCTGAAATGGCGCAGGCCGGGCCCTGGGTGCGGTCGTGTTCGTAAATGCCGACGCCGCGTTCCGGTGTGACCTGCGGGCCGACCATTTCGAGCAGATTGAACTGCGAAGCGACCTGAAACAGCGCATTGGCGTTGGCCGGGGCCTTGTGCATGTGTTGTACATTGCCGACGATCGACAGCATCTTAAGCCGCCCGGTCGGGCTGGCGACGGCAGTTACCTGCTGCCGCAGTTCAGCCAGCGACGGTGTCGTCAGGGTGCCGCAGATGTAACTTTTGCCGTTAACCAGCGACTTGAGGCGG
>JAKJFO010000329.1 GCA_022704885.1 Candidatus Rifleibacteriota bacterium
CCCGCCAGCGAACTCTTAAAAGAAATCGCCGCCGAAAAAGCCCGCCTGATCAAAGCCGGCAAACTCAAACCGCAAAAACCTCTCCCCCCCATCAAACCCGAAGAAATCCCCTACCAACTTCCCGCCAGCTGGCAGTGGGTTAGGCTTATAGATATTGCCCAATACAACGGCAGGTCAAATGCAAGACCAGAAGACTTGTCGTCTGAAACTTGGGTTCTTGACCTTGAGGACATTGAAAAAGAAACATCTGTAATTCTTCGCAGGGCAACTTACGCAGAAAGGCAGTCAAAATCTTCAAAATCACTTTTCTGCAAAGGAGATGTTCTCTATGGCAAATTACGCCCCTACCTTAATAAGGTTATTGTTGCAGAAGAAGATGGAGTTTGCACAACAGAAATAGTCCCTGTAGTCCCATTTTCAGGGGTCTTTCCTGTATTTTTGAAATTTCTATTGAAAAGACCGTCATTTTTGTCTTACGTTAATTCGTTGTCATACGGCGTTAAAATGCCAAGACTTGGCTCTGATGACGCTATAGCCAGCATTCATCCTTTGCCGCCATTGGCAGAACAAAAGCGGATTGTGGCCAGGGTCGATCAGCTGATGGCACTGTGCGACAACCTCGAACAAAACATCACTGCAGCTGCCGACAGCCGCACGGCCTTACTCAATGCCTTGATGGCCAATGTCTGAAATTTCCCTGATCAGTTATGAAATACAGAAGAAATCACAGATTTCCGAATAAACGCAGCTTCTGGGATGCGGTGAATACTTTTGGCGAAGATATGGTTTATCGCCGACTGAAGGAAGCTCAGGAAAACGTTCGTGAGCATCTTGCCAGGCTTGAGACACGAATGGCAAGCGTGATGACATCAGCACAACTTGAAATCATCGAAGGCTTTGTTCCATGCCTGATTCCTCCCAGAGATTTGAAGAATCCGGTCAGAGTAGGCCAGGCCGGTGCTGCCGAAGGGCCACTGGCCAGAATGACAGAGCTGATTTACGCAACCCCGGAAGATGTCTGGAACGAAAGAAAGATGATTCTTATCGGTAAGGTTGTTCAGAAGATTGAGGAAGAGAGCGGAAAGTTGAGCGACGCCATGCGCAACGATCTGTTGAACCGCCTCAGCGCAACTGCGAAGAAGATTCGTGCGATCGACCAGGTTGATTTTGCCTTGAAGAAGGGTGACTTAGCTGATGAACTTCTTCTGATCGATCATACCAGGCGCGGCGCCGGTGGCAAGAAAGCCCTGGGCAAGGTTGGCAAATGGTTTCTTTCTGAGACTGCGTTGAGAATTCTTCCGCGCTGGAAGGAAGCCATGGCCGCAGGAATGGATCAGGTTACCGAGGCTGATTCGGCAAACGACGACTTTAAAATTGAACCCAACACGGCACAAATGGCTGAAAGGTTAAAAAACACGCTGGCCCGCCTTTATCGAAAAGGTGGAAAGAAGAAAGGCCTGCCGCCATTAGAGCAGCTGCAAAGTCGCATCGACAAGGCAGAGAAGAGCAAAGATCCGATGACGCTGGCTCATGCAGTTCTCGAAACTATCGATTCTCTGGCATCGGCTGGCATTGCACGACAGAATATCAACAAAGCTCTGGTTCAGCTTATACGCGGCGTCAGCAGGCACCTCAAACTGCCACTGATCAACGAAAAGCATGACCCATACGGATTTTTTGCCGAATTTAAAGCCGCACAGGCCGCGCCATCACCTGAAGAAACTTTTCAGGGTTTGCGAAAACTTGCTGATATGATCGTTCGCTTCAAGAAGCTCTAGCAAAATCATCGTCATGAACTGTTTTTGATGTTGCGATCTGTGTGTGTTAGGGTGATGCCGGAGGATGAATGAATGCAGACTGATAATCAGGTTATACTCTCTGAAAATCTTAAATTGATAAGGAAGCTCATTAAATACCCGGTAATGCTATTTGGCGTAATGGTGACCATTTTCGGAATCATACCATTTTTCATATATTTCAATGTTTCCAGAGTTGCCGGGGATGAAGTGAACTGGCTGGCAACGGAGGCGGAAGTAATTGCCGCCGAAGTGAAGGTTTCGGTTCACACAGACCGGAAATATGACAAAAGAACAAAAAAATACACGACCCGCAGCACTTCGAGTTATGCTCCGGAAATCACCTATAAATTCATGGCTGCGGGCAAAGAATACACAGGAAGAAAGTTCAGAGCCCTGGGTTTTTCTTCTCAAAAAGAGAGCGAAATCAGGGAATTGATTGCGAGATACCCGGCTGGCCGGCAAATCACGGTTTATTATAATCCCGTCAAAAATGATGAGGCGGTAATTGAAAAGGCTCCGGCGCCTTCAAAACTGCTGCTGGTATTCGGTGGCGGCCTGGTTCTGATCGGCTTGCTTATCGTTTTTGCGCTCAGCCGGATTGCCGCAAAGCTTTTCGATATCATTACTTCGCCTGTCTCCGGAGTCGGCATAAAAATTGGCAACTGATTTTTTGCAGTTGAATGATGATGAATTAGTGTGCAAACTGCTCTGGTGATATACTTGAGATGGCGATAAAGCATGTAGTCTCATCATAGAAAGGGTCGTGATTTTGCAAAACAAGCCGAATACAAACAGTTCTTCAAGAAGCGCGGCCCCCGAAGTAAAAATTGAAGCTGCACTGCTGGCCAATCTTTTTCTGCCGGGTCTTGGCAGCTGGCGGCTCGGGGC